>DYDV01000062.1 GCA_020404465.1 Rickettsia endosymbiont of Omalisus fontisbellaquei | reverse complement strand
GATCATACAAAAGCTATATATGTACCGGAAACAATGCCATTGCAAGAAATCGAAAACGCATTTAAATCTATGAAGATGATCCCTGAACTACGGCAAGAAATAACTACTTATATAAAAACTTCTGCAAATGTAGAAAAAGATTATAATAAGAGGCGATTAACCGAGCTTTATTGCGAAAACACTAAAATTGAAACTCGTATTAGTAGATTAAAATATCTTTTTCTTGATGGAGATATAAAGCAAGAAGAGTACAAAGAAACACGATCAGAATTAGAACAAACACGAGAAAATAACATGAAAGAAATCGAAGCTCATAATAAAACTGACGATAGCTTTACAAATATGCTAATTGCCTTGATAGAACTAGCTTTCAACGCTCATAAGACGTTTATAGGTTCGACTATTGCAGAAAAACGTAATTTAGTAAATTTAGTATTTGCTAACCTAACATTAAAACCCAAAAAGCTTGACTTTATGCTGCGTCCGCCGTTTGATACGTTTGTAGAAATACCGAAAAATGAAGAATGGCGCACCCTAAAGGATTCGAACCTCTGACCCACAGATTAGAAATCTGTTGCTCTATCCAGCTGAGCTAAGGGTGCTAAACATTTACGGTAAACTTTATATCAGTTTTAGCAAAGTTTTTCAAGTATTCTTTTATTATTACAAAAGATAAACAAATGTGATAAAAAACATTAATGAATAAATTTTATAATTATAATTCTTCCTTATACCAGGCTTTACTTAGTCTTAAAGTAAAGCCTAATTCTAAACAGAATCTAATTAGCGATTTTGTAATTATTAACAATATTCCATATCTAAAATTATCTATAAAAGCAGTACCGGAACAGGGTAAAGCTAATGAAGAAATAATAAATTACTTAGCAAAAGAATGGAAATTATCACGAAATAATATAGAAATTATTAAAGGTCATACTAATAGCTTAAAAACGATATTAATAAAAAATATTGACGAAAACTATTTAAATTTGATTATTAATTCCTATATTAAATAAATAAAGTTTTGTTACAGTACCAACATCGTCATTGCGAACGAACGAAGTGAGTGCGGCAAGGTATTGTTGCGTGGATCGGTAAAACCCACTGTGTCACCCCGTGGCTTGACCACGGGGTCCATAAAAATAATAAAAAATACTAATAATATTAGTATTTTTAACTGGATCCCGCGATCAAGTCGCGGGATGACAAATGATAAACCTATCCACGCAACAATGCCGTGCGGCAATGACGAAAAAACTGACCTAGTAACAAAGCTAAAAACAAGAATTTATGATTGGTTTAATATGACACAAGAAAAAAAGAAATTTGACGCCGAAGTCGGCAAGATTTTAAATTTAATGATTCACTCTCTTTATAGTAATAAAGAAATTTTTATGAGAGAGCTAATTTCCAATGCTTCGGATGCTTGCGATAAACTACGTTATCTGTCTCAAAGTAATAGCGAATTAACGGCAGGTGATAGCAACTTTAAAATTACGGTTAAAGTAGATAAAGATAACGGACAAATTATTATCCGTGATAACGGCATAGGCATGAATAAAGAGGATTTGATTGAGAATCTTGGTACTATTGCAAGGTCGGGTACAGCAAATTTCCTTAAAAGCCTCTCCGGTGATTCTAAAAAAGATAATATGCTAATCGGTCAATTTGGCGTCGGGTTTTATTCAAGCTTTATGATCGCCGATAAAGTTCTTGTCACTTCAAGAAAAGCAGGGGAAGATAAAGTCCATGTTTGGGAATCAGATGGACTAGGTGAATATACCGTCTCAGATTCGGATAAAGAATTCACAAGAGGTACGGAAATCGTTTTACATGTTAAAAAGGAAGAAGATACATTTCTTGATCATTTCAGGTTAAAACATATTGTTAAAAGCTATTCCGATCATATAGCAGTACCGATATATTTCTTTGATGAAGCCGGTAATAATGAAATACAACTAAATTCCGCATCTGCATTATGGACAAGACCGAAATCAGAAATCACAGAAGAACAATACAAAGAATTTTATAAAAGCTTATCTTACGCCATAGATGATCCATGGGTTACTTTGCATAATAAAAATGAGGGAGCTATAGAATTTACTAACCTGCTTTTCATCCCATCGAGCAAAACATTTGATTTATTCCATCCTGATCGCAAAAGACGAGTAAAATTATATATCAAAAGAGTATTTATTTCCGATGAGAATATAGACTTAATCCCGTCATATTTAAGATTCTTGAGAGGCGTAGTTGATTCAGAAGATTTGCCGCTAAATATTAGCCGTGAGTCATTGCAGCATAATAGCGTACTTGAGAAAATCAAAAATGCTATTACAAAAAGAGTGCTTGGCGAACTTAAGAAAAAGAAAGAAGAATTACCTGAAGAATATAATAAGTTTTGGGCTAATTTCGGCGGTGCTTTAAAAGAGGGTTTATGTGAGGCTACCACCGATCATGAAAAATTATTAGAGGTATGTATATTCAGAAGTGCATTGCATAATAAAATGATCAGTCTTGACGAATATATAGCGAATTTTAAAGAAGAACAGAATACTATATATTATTTAAGCGGAGATAATCCCGATAAATTACTTTCAAGCCCACAAATCGAAGGACTATTAAGTAAAAATATCGATGTATTACTTTTTACCGATACAGTCGATGATTTTTGGGTAAATGTTAATAGCGAATATAAAGGACATGCTATTAAATCAGCAACAAGAAGCGATATTGATGTAGAGCAAACTAGTTCATCATCTGAAGAAAAAAATAAAGACAATAAAAAAACAGATGATGAGTATACATTACTAACCGATTATTTTAAGGATACATTAGGGGAGCTAGTTAAAGAAGTTAAGATATCCAAAAAACTTACTTCAAGCCCTGCTTGTCTTGCAGTTGGCGAGTCTGCTATGGATATTCGGATGGAGAGGTTTTTAATAGAGCAAAAGCAAATTACTACTGCTTCTGCTAAAAATTTAGAACTAAACCCTAAAAATAAAATTGTAGAAAAAATCTTTAATGACTTGAAAGTAAATAATAAAAATAATGAAGAGTTAGTTAATCTAATATTTGATCAAGCCTGTATTTTAGAGGGCGAACCTGTCGCTGATACCGGTGCTTTTTCAAAGAGATTAAACGATATTGTACAAAAAGCCATATTATAACTTTAAACTTCTTTAATTTTAATATAGAATGGTTGCAAACGTGAGTTTGGGTATCCACTGTCATACCGTGGCTTGACCACGGTATCTAGAAAAAAAATAATAAAATGGATTCCTGCTTTCGCAGGAATGACATAGAGAAAATGTTTTATTACGATACTATATTTAGCAAGCATATAGATAAGATCAAAAGTGAAGGAAGATATCGAGAATTTAAGGCCTTAAAAAGACAAGCCGATAATTTTCCTTTTGCAGAGCATGAAGATAAACAAATAGTCATGTGGTGCATTAATGACTATTTGGGTATGAGTAAACATCCAAAAGTAATGCAAGCTTCTATAGATGCTTTGCTAAAATACGGTGTTGGATCAGGCGGAACCCGTAATATCGGTGGTAATAATACCGCCATTCTTGAGCTTGAAAAAGAACTTGCAGATTTGCATAGCAAAGAAGCAGCTTTAGCTTTTACCTCCGGTTTTGTTGCAAATGATACAACGCTTGCAACACTTGCTAAAATTATGCCGGATATAGTATTTTTCTCCGACGAGTTAAATCATGCCTCTATTATTGCTGGTATTACAAGTTCTAGAGCCGAAAAATACATATATAGACATTTAGATGTTAAGCATTTAGAAGAATTATTACAACTAGTTGATATTAATAAACCGAAAATTATTGTTTTTGAATCAGCTTACTCTATGGATGGTTTCTTTTCGCCTATTAAAGATATAATTAATTTAGCCAAAAAATATAATGCTTTAACCTTTATCGATGAGGTTCATACAGTAGGTTTATACGGTAAGCATGGTGGCGGTATTGCAAAGCTTCTTAATTGTAGTGAGCAAATCGATATTATTCAAGGGACGCTTGCCAAAGCATACGGCACTATCGGCGGTTATATCACTAGCAATCATAATTTAGTCGATGCTATAAGACTAACTGCTGCAGGGTTTATTTTTACTACTTCATTGCCTCCGGTAATTTCTGCTGCTGCAACACATAGTATTAGACATCTCAAAGAATCAAATGACGAACGCATAAAGCATCAAGAAGTAGTTGCAAAGCTTAAAAACTCTTTTGAACGTTTTAATATACCTTATTTAAGAAATGAAAGTCATATAGTACCGATAATTATCGGCGATCCGATAAAAGCAGCTAAAGCCTCAAATATGCTACTTAATGAATATGGCATTTACGTTCAACATATCAATTTTCCAACCGTACCGCGAGGTACGGAACGCCTCCGAATCATCCCAACTCCCGCTCATACCGATAAAATGATCAATGATTTATCTATAGCCTTAGTGCAGATATTTGCCAAACTTGATATAGAATTATCTTCTGCTAAAGAATTGAACGAAGAAGTACGTTTGAATCTTATTGCTTAATAAGCTTTTACTCTCTATTCCTGTGAAATAATATACGAAGTTCAACCTGAAAAAGAGTAATCTAGCTGTAAGCCGAGAAGGGGAGGAGCGTATACTAAACGTTCAGCATTCGAGGACTTACAAAGACATTGTCACCAATTTTTCAAGTGGGGCGGTATATAAAAACTATTGCATATTTTGGCTCTTTGGTTTATTTTGATTAGCAAACTACATATAGAATTAATGGATTATTAAAATGGGAATTACCGTATTAAAAAACGAAGGATTGGATTTTTATGCAAAAATCTCTACTCCTTTAAGTGAGATAGATGACGATATTCAAAAAGAATTGCTTGATTTAACCAAAAAAGTTAAAATAGCAGGTTTTAGAGCCGGTAAAGTACCAGTTTCAATTGTTAAGAAAAAATACGGCACTTCCGTCAGAAATGATATAATAGAAAGAAGAATAAACCATTCAGTAAATCACGTTATTAAAGAGCATAATCTAAATATAATCGGTAGACCTAAAATTGAAGAGCTGCAAAATGAACCCGACAAAGCTTTAGAATTTACTGTAAAAATAGAACTATTACCTAAAGTTACTATCCCGGATTTAAAGAAAATCGAGATAAATCGTCCAAAATTAGAAGTAAGCCCTAAAGATGTTGAAGAACAGCTAGAAAAGCTTGCTGCATTAACAAAAAGTTATACCAAAGAAAGTAAAGTAAAAATAAAGGACGGAGATCAGGTTACTATTGATGCAATCGGGTATATTAAGGATGAAGCTTTTGAAGGCGGTAAATTAAATGATTTTAAGGTAGTAATAGGTAGTAATGCACTTATTCCCGGTTTTGAGAAGCAATTAATAGGTTCTAAAACAGGTAGTGAAGTAGATGTTAATGTTACTTTTCCTGAAAATTACCATGCTAAAGATTTAGCAGGTAAGGATGCTCGCTTTGCAGTACAAATTAAAACTGTACATACTGCAGAACCTACCGTTGTTGATGATGAATTTGCTAAAAAATTCCAAAGTAATAGCCTTGAGGAGTTGCGTACACATTTTACTAAACAAATAGAAAATGAGTCAGAAGAAGCTATTAATACTATAATGAAAATGAACTTATTTGATAAGTTAGAAAAATTACTAGATTTTGATGTACCGGAATCTTTATTAACTCAAGAAAAAGATATATTGAAATCTGAATCCGATAAAAACGAACAAGACGATTCTTTATTTAAAGATAAATCCCCTAAAGAAATAACAGAATATTATAATAAATTAGCATTACGCCGTGTACGAATAGGTCTACTACTTGCTGAATATGCAAAATCTAAAAATCTGCAATTGGAACCTGATGATTTAAGAAAAGTTATTATGCAACAAGCACGTAATTTTCCTGGGCAGGAAAATATGATATTTGATTTTTATAAAAATAATCCTAGAGCAATTGAAGGGCTTAAGGGTCCTGCCTTAGAAGATAAAGCTGTACAATATATCTTTGATAATGAAATAAAGCTTAAAGAAAAGAAATATACTAAGGAAGAGCTAGAAAAATATCTAGAAGCAGAAGAACAACGCATTACTTTGATTTAAAGTTTACCGTTTTTTTTCATTCTTACAAAAACAGGAATACAGTGCTTTTTTTGTGTCATCCCGTGGCTTGACCACGGGATCTTGTGTCACAGGCTGTATCCTGAGATCCCGCAATCAAGTTGCGGGGGAGACATTAAAAATTACTATTAATAATATTAGTGTCTTAAATTGCATTTCTGGATACCGTGGTCAAGCCACGGTATGACATTGAACGGGTTTTTCGATCCACACAACAATAACCTACTCATAACAACTATGATATTACTCTTGTGTTTTTATAGTCTCTAAAGCAAGCTTAACTATTTTATTTACTCCGGTATTAGTATAAGTAGAGATAGGAAAAACTTCTTTATTAGTAACTTTTTGCAACTTATTTATTTTTTCTTGTATTTCCTCATCGGTAAGAACATCACATTTATTAAGGCATATGATTTCGATTTTGTTTTTTAGATAATCGGAATATGATTCAAGCTCAAGGCGTACCGTATTATAATCTGCAACTACATCATTACTAGAACCGTCTATTAAATGTATTAATACATTACATCTTTCTATATGCTTTAAGAATTTATCGCCAAGCCCGTGTCCTTGATGAGCTCCTTCAATCAAACCAGGAATATCGGCTATAACAAACTCTTCATCATCAACATACACCACTCCAAGATTCGGCACTAAAGTAGTAAAGGGATAATCGGCAATTTTAGGCTTGGCTGCCGTTACAACAGATAAAAAAGTAGACTTACCGGCATTCGGCAACCCCACAAGCCCAACATCAGAGAGAAGTTTTAAGCTTAAATGAATCCACATTTCTTCAGCAATTTCCCCTTCTGTACGCTTTCTTGGAGCTTGATTAACCGATGTTTTGAAATGGCTATTACCAAGACCGCCGCTTCCTCCCTTAATTATTTCAAAGCTTTGATCATCATCAGTGAAGTCATGCAATAATATATTGCCGTCTTCTGAAAAGATTTGGGTTCCGATTGGCACTTCAAGAGCTAACGATTTTCCTGATTTACCGCTTTTATTTGAACCCTTACCGTTTTCACCGTTTTCAGCAATAAAATGCTGTTTATATCGATAATTTACTAGCGTATTAAGGTGGTGGCTACTTGTGAAAATAACACTACCGCCACGCCCTCCATCACCACCGTCAGGTCCGCCTCTGTCAATAAATTTTTCACGATGGAAACTAACGCAACCATTGCCGCCGTTTCCACCTTTTATATATATTTTAACTTCATCAATAAAATTCATATTTGCCTTAGTGTCATACCGCGGCTTGACCGCGGTATCTATAAAATAATTTAAAATGTATGTTGTTTCTGCATTTTTTGGATACCGCGGTCAAGCCGCGGTATGACAAAAAAAACGCATTATACCAAAATTCATCTCTCTCGAATGCCCTTATACTCTCTATGTACATAGCCGGTGTAAAGTTGTCTCGGTCTGCTGATTTTTTGTTCAGGGTCTTCGTGCATTTCTTTCCATTGTGCCATCCAGCCTACAGTTCTTGCTATTGCAAAAAGTACCGTGAACATTTGCGATGGTATACCCATAGCTTTATAGATAATACCCGAATAAAAATCAACATTTGGATATAATTTTCTCTCAATAAAATATTCATCTTTAAGAGCGATAGCTTCAAGCTCTATTGCTATTTGTAATAACGGGTTACCATCTAGCTGCCCGAGTTCCTTTAATACTTCCTTACAAGTTTCTTTAAGTACTGCGGCACGAGGATCGTAGTTTTTATATACACGATGACCAAAGCCCATTAACCTAAAGGGATCATTTTTATCCTTAGCTTTAGCTATATATTTAGGGATATTTTCAGAACTACCGATTTCTTTAAGCATATTTATTACCGCTTCATTAGCCCCGCCGTGAGCAGGTCCCCAAAGTGAGGCAATCCCTGTACTAACACAAGCAAAAGGATTAGCTCCGGATGAACCGGCAATTCGGACTGTTGAAGTAGAAGCATTCTGCTCATGGTCGGCATGCAGAATAAATATCTTATTAAGAGCATTTTTTATTATCGGATTTACTTTATATTTTTCACAAGGCGTTGCAAACATCATATGTAAGAAATTTTCGGTAAAATCTAACGAATTATCAGGATAAATAAAGGGTTGTCCTATAGAATATTTATAAGACATTGCAGCGATGGTAGGTATCTTAGCAATCATTCTAATAGCAGTAAGTTCGTAGTCTGCTTCCTTAAAATTCAATAAATCAGGATAAAATGCCGAAAGAGAACCGACAGCTGCAAGCATAATAGCCATAGGATGAGAAGAGCTACAAAAAGTTTGAAATAAATAATGTAATCTTTCATTCACTAATGAATGAACAGCAACTTTTTTAGTAAAATTATTATACTGCTCACTACTTGGTAATTCTCCGTAAATCAATAAATATGCTACCTCTAAAAAATCACTCTTTTCGGCTAAATCCTTAATATCATATCCTCGATACCTTAATATTCCTTTGTCACCGTCTATGTAAGTTATCGTGGATCTACAGGAAGCAGTCGACATAAAGCCTGGATCATAAGTAAAGCAATCGGCTTCTGCAGATACCCTGCTTATATCGATTACATCCTCACCTATACTTGCTTTAAGTATAGGTAATTTAAATATTTTTCCTCTAATTTTTAATTCGGCAAACTCTGAGTCATTATTATTTTCATTGGTCATATACATATACCTTATTTTTATACATCAGTAAGTATAACCTTACTTTAAGGAAATTAGAAATGAATTATTATTTATGAGGATTTAAAAATTTTCTATATTGCGATACAAACTTATAATACGTAAAATTTGTAAAGGGCTGGTATTAGGATCATAAATAATATAATAATTATATACAATCCAAAAGCGTAAGGGTTTATTTGTTAAATCTTCACGTTTACTTCCTATGTTAGGATTATTAGCTAATTTATAAAAAGCTTGTTCCAAGCATTCTAGTACGTTATCAGCTGCTCTAATACTATCATTTGTTATATAAAGCCAAATATCTTTGATATCTTGTTTAGCTTGGCTAGTTAAAATAAATTGATTTTTAACCATTGTTTTTTAAATAAGCTTTACGAAAATCACGAATATCTTGTAACGCTTTTTCTCCTGGAATTAATTTACCTTCAGCAGCTTGGTCTAAACCAATCTGTATTTCGTGATTAAGCCATGTTTTATAATTTTCAAACTGAGCATTTTGAGAAAAATTTTCAGATTTGACCATTAAACGTAACGCTGCTCTTATAACTTCACTTGAAGAATGGTAAAAGCCGCTTTCTACCTGTCTATTTACATATTTTTCAAGTTCAGGAGTTAAAGAAATATTCATAATATTACCTTTAGAATAACAATAATTGATATTAGCATAACATTATATGTTATTTCAAGAAGATTTAAGTCATCTTTTAAATTTGATAGCTTCTAACACTTAATATATTCATTTAAAGCTTTCTTAACTATTCCATTCAAAGTATCACCGTGTTGCATAGCATATAAACTTACTTCTTTATGCAATTCAGGCTCTATTCTAACATTAAAACTACCTTTAAACGGTTTATCGGGAATTTTACCGGCTATATTACAATCTTCTAGATAACTATCCACAGCTTCATGCAATGATTTTATTAAAGTTTTAGCATCAGAGCCTTCATAAGTTATTAAATCTCTTATAAATTCTACTTTACCAAAAAATAATTCTTCTGAAGCGTCAAAATGTACTGATCCTAAATAACCTTTATAACTCATAAAATCGTTTTTTATCATATTAGTCCCTCTTCTTCTAATTTTTTAATTACTTGTTCAATTAAATATGGCTTTATAATTGGTTTAGGATGAGGCTTATGTAGGTTAATAATTAAAGCCGTTTTTTTATTATAAAATTTTCTTCTAGAACCACCGGTTTTACCCGTTGTAAGTTCTTCAAAATGTAAACTACCTAGCAGTCTAGTTAACTCATCCCAAGTAAAGTCTTTAGGCTTTGATTTCAATCTTTTAATAAGTTTATCTATTGAACTCAATTTAATATTTTTTTAATTATAACATAATTGTAGCATCATTTATTAATACAAGCAACTAAAATTAGTTACATAAAATAAAGATTTAAGGATTAGCTAGCTACCAAATTATTCTTTACAAGATACTCCTTAATCTTGAGTAAATCATACCAAGAGGTGCGTTTTTGCGTAGGTTGGCGTAGTAGATAGGCGGGATGAAATATTGCAGTAGTCTGAATGGGTGAAGATAAATATTTATTGCTATAAAAATAATATTCTTGTCTAATTTTAGTAATACCCGAATTTTTTCCAAGTAAACTAGTAGCAGCCGTGCTACCGACTAGAATAATTAGCTTGGGATTAATAAGAGCAATATGCTTCTCAACGAAAGGTCTACAAATATCGACTTCTTCGAGCGTCGGCTGTCTATTAGCAGGAGGACGCCAAAATACCGTATTAGTAATATAAGCGTTATTTTTTCGTGAAACCCCGATAGCATGCAGCATATTATCAAGTAAATTTCCGCTTTCTCCGCAAAAAGGTATTCCTTTCAAATCTTCGGTACTTCCCGGAGCTTCTCCTATTAACATAATTTTAGCTTCTGGATTACCATCACCGAATACAGTGTTAGTAGCAAATTTCTTAAGTTCACAACCATTAAAATCTTGTAGAGATTTTCGTAGTTCTTCTATATTATTAGCTTTATCGGCAAGAGCTCTTGCTAAGGTTATATAGTCAATTGATTTGGACTCACCTACATTGTCGCTCGTCGTTCTCCTATTAGTTATAGGCTTCGCTCCTTGCTCCTTGTATCCGAATTCAACTGAATTGACTATGTTATCGTGCGTATCGGATTTGATTTTTGCTTCAGGCATAAGTTTTACTTGTGGCTTTTCGGTTAGCTTGGTATTATTACTCACTTTTAATTTCGGCAGATGCTCGTAGCAACAATATTCAACACCGATTGCACTTAACCATTTAAGCGTATTATTCATTATCTTAAAATAAAATATGTTAAAACATTCCGTACCGCACGAACTGAACGGCATAAGGCTTGATAAAGCTCTATCATTGCTTCTTGAAAATGTCTCAAGAAATCAAATTCAAAAAGCTATTAAGAGTTCTTGCGTACAAGTTAATGATGTAATTATTTCTGATTCTGACATTTTGGTCAAGGAGAATGATGTTATATTATTTTCTTTCAAAGAACCTGAAGAACTAAAAATTGCAGCAGCAAATATAGCACTTGATATAATCTATGAAGATGATGATTTGATAGTAATTAACAAAGCTGCCGGTATGACGGTACACCCAGGGGCTGGTCATCATGACGATACACTAGTTAATGCCTTACTTTATCATACCAAAAATTTATCGGATATAGGTTCATCGGAAAGGCCCGGAATAGTGCATCGTTTAGATAAAGATACTTCAGGTTTGATGGTGGTTGCTAAAAATAATAAAGCCCATATGTTGCTTGCAAATCAGATAGAGCAAAGACAAGTAGTACGAAAATATAAAGCGTTAGTTTGGGGGGTTGTTAATCCGCTAGAAGGAACAATAAAAAATAATATAGGTCGCAGCCGAATAGACCGCCAAAAAATGACCATATTAAAATATGGCGGTAAAGAAGCCGTTACACATTACAAGACTCTAGAGCTGTTTTACGGCGGTACTATTAGTATGGTGGAATGCAAACTTAGTACTGGTAGAACTCATCAAATCAGGGTACAGCTAAGCCACTTAAAGCATTCAGTAGTCGGTGACCAAACCTATGGCAATAACGACCGAAAAATTGCTCATTCCCTACCTGAACTCAAAGCAAAATTAATTGATTTTAAGCGTCAAGCTCTGCACTCGTGGTATTTAAGCTTTACTCATCCGACTAGTAATGAGATTATGGAATTTTCTTGTGAGCTGCCAAGAGATATGGAAGAGATAATTAGTTAAAAATATTTTATGCAATGTTCCATAAAGCAAATTCTTAGTAACGCTACAGATAAATTAAATAAAATAAGCATCAATTCACCGCAATTAGAAGCACGAATTTTACTACAGCATGTTATAAATAAACCTATTGAGTATTTGCTCATTAACCTTGATGAGCAGTTAAATCAGTCAGAGATAGAAGCTTTTGAAAAACTGTTAGAGAGAAGATTAAAGCATGAACCGATAGCTTATATTACTGGTGTTAAAGAATTTTACTCACGTGAATTTATCGTTAATAAACATGTACTAATTCCAAGAAGTGATACTGAAGTTTTAGTAGATGTTGTATCTCAATGTCATTCCCGCGTAGGCGGGAATCCAGAAAAAAAGCAACTAGATTCCGTGGTCAAGCCACGGAATGACAGCATACTAGAACTTGGCACAGGTAGCGGTTGCATTGCTATTAGTTTACTTCTTGAACTACCAAACGCTAAGGCAATAGCACTAGATATAAGCCTTGATGCAATAGAAGTCGCTAAAAGTAATGCTTTAAAACATCACGTAACAGACCGCATTCAGATCATGCACAGTGATTGGTTTGAGAATATCAAAGATCAAAAATTTGATGTTATAGTTAGCAACCCGCCATATATATCGTACACCGAAAAACCAGAAATGGTACTTGAGACACTGAACCATGAACCGCACCTTGCATTATTTGCTGAAGAAGATGGCTTGCAAGCTTACCGCATAATCGCTGAAAATGCCAAGCAATTCTTAAAACCAACCGGTAAGATTATATTAGAAATAGGCTTTAATCAAGCAGATAAAGTTAGCAAAATCTTTTTAGATTACGGTTATAATATAGATAATATTTATAAAGATTTGCAGTCGCATAGTAGAGTAATAGAAATATCTCCTATTAATTTAAATAGATCATACGCAAGACGAATCGGTAAAAGCTTGTCAGGAGTGCAACAAAATTTATTAGATAACGAACTACCGAAATATTTATTTTCCAAAGAAAAGCTTATTGATGAAAAACGTAAAATATTTTTGGAAATAGGCTTTGGTATGGGCGAGCATTTCATTAACCAAGCTAGAATGAATCCGGAAGCGTTATTTATCGGCGTGGAAGTATATTTAAACGGCGTTGCAAATGTTTTAAAACTTGCTGCTGAGCAGAATATAGTCAAATCAGTTGGATTTAATTACAAGGAGCGAGGAGCGAAGACTATAGATAATAGGAGAGCGACGAGTAACGATGTAAGTGAATTCAAATCATTTGACTATATCACGAATTTTTTATTATTTCCTAATAATTTAGATTTAATATTAAATGAGATACCAAATAATAGTTTAGATGGAATTTATATTTTATTTCCCGACCCATGGATAAAAAATAAGCAAAAAAAGAAACGCATTTTCAATAAAGAGCGTCTTAAGATTTTACAGGATAAGCTAAAAGATAACGGTAATTTAGTATTTGCTTCCGATATCGAAAATTATTTTTATGAGGCAATAGAGCTAATAAAGCAGAACGGTAATTTTGAAATTATGAATAAAGATGACTATCTAACCTCGCATGATAATTATGTAATTACCAAATATCATCAGAAAGCTGTTAATGCAAACAGAATACCGAAATTTATAATTTTGCGGCACGTTTTAGACGATCATTAATCGCAGCACCTATATTTGCTTGAGGTATAGGGCTAACGGCTATACCGCACGCATCATGAGAGGCAGCATAATCGTCAAGTATTCTTAAATATGAATAAAGATTTGCAGCAGCTTCTATAAGTTCACCTTTAAGGCTTAGGTTTAATGAAAATTTTCCCGTAAGATTACTATTGCCAAAATTTAATCCAATTTCTCTATCCTCCAAATTTATAGCATTTAGTCTAATAGGCGTATTCGGCGAATAGTGTTTTGCAAGCATACCCGGAGCTTTTATATCACTTGTCTCTGAAGCTTTAAGAATTTCACCAAGAGTTTTCTCTAAGATTTCAGCAGTTATAAACCCTTCTCTAAGAATAGTAGGGTTAGTCGTTGTAGTATCAATTATCGTTGACTCTAGACCATATTCAGATTGATATTCAGGTGCTAAAATAAAAATTTCAGCATTTTCTGAAAAATGCTTTGCAACATGCTCACTATTAGTTGGGCTAATATAGTTTGAGGGGTTAGCACTTGGGGCGGCTATAGGTACGCCTGATTGTCTAATAAGCTCTAATGCTACAGGGTAAGACGGGACCCGAATCGCTATTGTATTAAGCCCTGCCGTTACACTAGGAGCAATATTTGCATTCTCTTTTAAAGGGACAACTATAGATAATGGTCCAGGCCAAAATTTTTCTGCTATTTTTGTAGCTAAATCGTTAAACTCGCCTATTTCTTTTGCTTGCTCTATGGAGGAAACATGCACGATAAGCGGGTTGATAGCAGGGCGATTTTTGAACTGAAAAATCTTTAAACAAGCTTCATTATTTGTAGCATCCGCTCCGATTCCATAGACTGTTTCGGTTGGAAAAACAACTACTTTACCGGATTTTATATATTCAACAGCTTTACTGATCATTAATTTAGTTATTTTGGTTTTGTTATATATCTGCTTCTCTATGTCCTTCCCGCGAAAGCGGGAATCCAGTAACTAAAAAGGATTAGAACACTAAATTTTTAAAATTAAAAGCTCAAATAATTTCGCTTCTTTCTGTATTCCCGCTTTCGCGGGAAAGACATAGGAAAGTTTCAATCATAAGCGGTTAAACTTAGCTATTTTATCAAAAAAATTACAAATATCTTGCAGTAATAACAAACGATTCCCTGCAATTTTTGAATCAGGATCATTAACTAGTACATTATCAAAAAAGCTAGTAATTGGAGTTAATAGAGACGATAATAAATTTAAGGCTTTGTTGTAATCTTTATCTGATATACTATCTGTAACTTGCGGAGAAATTTTTTGCATCGCTTCAAATAATTCTTTTTCAGGTTGTGTACTAAAAAGACTCGCATCAACTAAGCCGGTAATTTTCTGATCGCTGATTATATTATTTGCTCGTTTATAGGCATTTAATAATTCCTTTCCTGCATCTTCTGCTAAAAATTCTTTTAACGCATCAAGCTTAAATTTTGTATCTACTAAATTTAAGTCAAGAACTGCATTAATTAATGAAATATCATAATTATTTTTGAAATAGAATTTTATTCTTTCTTCAAAGAAAGATATTATTAAATCCTTATCTTTATCAGATGAGTCTTTATATAAGCTTATGGAAAAACTAATTAAATCAGTAAGTTGTAACTCTAATTTATTTTCAAGTATTATTCTTATTATACCAAGAGCTTGACGCCTTAAGGCATAGGGATCGCCTGAACCTGTCGGAGCTTCGCCTGCTATCATCAAACCTACTAAACTATCTATTTTATCAGCTAGTCCAAGCAACGCAGCATTTCCGCTTGGTACATTGTCGCTTAGACCTTGCGGTTTGTAATGGTCTCTAATTGCCGTAGCTACTTCTTCATTTAGCTCTTCATGCTTTGCATAATAATAACCCATAATACCTTGCAAATCAGGAAATTCCCCGACCATTTCAGAAACAAGATCGCTCTTGCAAATTTTCGCCGCCGTAATTAAATCTTTATTATTTGGAGCTATATAATCACAAATTTTGATTATACGATCAATTTTTTCTTTCAAATTACCAAGCTTTGCATGAAATGTTACTGCTAGCAGCTTGTCTAAATTTGATTCTAAAGTTTTAGAGATATCTTGTTTATAGAAATATACAGCATCGGAAAGTCTTGCAGATAATACCTTTTCATTACCTTGTACAATTAACTCGCTATTGGCAAATCTACCATTACTGACAAAGAGAAAATACGGGGCAAAATTTCCCGCTTTATCGAATAGACAAAAATATTTTTGATGCGTACGCATCGAGGAAATTAATACTTCTTTAGGTAGTTCTAAGAATTTCTGCGGTATTTTTCCAAGTAATACAACAGGAAATTCAGTAAGCCCCGCTACTTCTTCTATTAAACGTGCATCTTCTTTTATAGTTAAATCATGAAAATTTGCCAGTTCCAATAAGCCGGTCTTAATTATTTCTTCTCTCTTTGTTCTTTCTAAAATAACATGATTTTCTAAAAGCTTATTTCTATAATTTTCAAAATCTGTTATTTCTAATTTTTTATTATCAGTTAGGCGATGCCCGTACGTAATATTATCAGCAGTTAAATGCCCAAATTGCAGCGGTAATATTTCGCCATCAAATATACATAAAATGTTACGCAGAGGTCTAATCCATTTTATTTTGTAATCGCCCCAAAACATTGATTTCGCCCAGCTATATTTATTAATAGCCTCTACGATAATTTCCGGTAGAATCTCTTTTATTTCTCTTTCTTCCGTTTTTTTTATCAAGAAATAATATAGCTGATTGTTAATTAGCTTAGTAGAAAGCTCTAATTTGCTAACATTATGAGCTTTACAAAATCCGTTAATAGCGGCTTCCGGAGCATCTATGCTCGGTCCTTTAATTTCTTCTTCTTTTGGTAAAGTTACCTTTGGCAAGTGGGTAGCATGCAGCGTTATCCTGCGAGGTCCCGCAAATACTTGTACTTTTGCGAATATTTCGTTTTCTTCAAAAATTTTCGTGAATATGTTTAAATAACCCTCTTCAGCATTTTTTTGCATTAATGCTGGTATTTCTTCACTAAATAACTCTAATAATAATTCACTCACTCGTTCATCTCCAACCATTTTGTGCAACAAATTTTTGCTAAATGACGCACTCTTAAAACATAAGAAGCACGCTCGGTTACGCTAATTACCCCAAGTGCATTTAATTGATTAAACACATGGCTTGCTTTAAGGCATTCATCATAAGCAGCTAACGGGACATCTCCGTTAACTAGTCTTTTGCATTCCTCTTCACTATCTTTG
>DYDV01000061.1 GCA_020404465.1 Rickettsia endosymbiont of Omalisus fontisbellaquei | reverse complement strand
CGCAACTTTAAAATGTCAAGGCACGCTTCGCTGTAAACGCCTATGACATTTTAAAGATTGCTCCGCTGTTTAGCTGAAGAAATGAGTTTGCAAGTTAAAGCAGCTCATTAATTCAACATTAAACAGAGGTAAAATTATGGAGTTTTCTTATTATACTATAGATTCTCATAAAAAAGTTTTTTATATAGATTATACTGTTGATTTTTTAAGAAAGGAAAAATATTTGCGTGAAGAGGTAAAATATAACCGTGAATTATTGTTAGAGCATTATAAAGAGGAATTAGAATATATAGAAGATGAAGACAAAAAATTAGAAGAAATAGACAGAATATTTTGGGAAAGTTTAAACCATTGGCTTATTTATTTTGAACCTTTAATTTATAATGAGGAAATAGCTTTAAGATGTGGATTAATTCCTTTTGAATATCAAGGGAAAAAACTATTAGCTTTTTCTGCTTACAAAATAGATTTAGTCCCTAGAATGGATTTAAGATTTAGGCTTGATGCATATCGACTTTTAACATTTAGTACGATTGATAGAAAAAGTAGAATCTTTACTTGTCCTTATTACCGAAAATATTTTAAAAATATTGTAGGTGAAGAAATAACCAAAAAAATATTACAAATAAACAAGGACATAATAAAACAATGTAAAAAAATATTAAACTGATTATCTAGGAGTTCAAAATGAAAAAAACAAATTTGAGAGTAGAAAATAAAATAGCTCAAAATTATAATTCTAACAATGCTAATAATAATTATACCCAGCAAAGGGATAACTCGGAAATGCATTATTTAATGCTAGATTCAGATTATAATTATCATTTAGATGTGACTAAGAGAGAATATTATGAAAATGAAGATTACGAGATTATAGAAGATAAAATATTTTTTCTAAAAATTACCATCAGTTAAAATAGCACTATAAGATAAGAGCAGATTTTATAATTTGCTCTTGTTTGTTATAATCAATAAAGAGCTATTAAATTAGCTAATAAAAACTGATATCATTAACCAAGTAATAAAGCATACTATAATATATTAAAAAAACTTTATAAGATGTTTTAATAACTTATCTTTATTAATTTCAATATCTTTATTAAATTTAAGGATATTGTTCTTCCAAGCCCCTATAACTTTGCCGTTAGGCAAAGTTATAAGCATTTCATTAAAAAGAGAAGGATCATTATTAACTTTTGAAAGTACAAGTTTTTCAAGTGAGCTTGCACCAAGTCCTTTTCTGATTTCATCAGCATATTCGATAAGAGTTTGTACATATTCATCACCTTTTTGAGCTAAAGAATAAATAGAATATGCAGTACGTGCTGTTACTTTCGTGACATTACCGACACTATTCCATATTTCTTTCGGTATTTTATCAAAATAAAGAAAAGCAGCAAGTTTAAGCCTAGTGATACCAAGACTTTTAGCAAGTTGTACTTGGGTCATATTGAGATTCTCAAGCAGTCTAGAGTAATATAAGCCTTTTGAGTAATCGCATATATCTAAACCTTGGTTTTCTTTGATTTGAATGATTGCAGCTTGTTCATCAGGGACATCACTAATAACGGCTTTAAGAGATAAATCAGCATCTAAACAAGCTTTCCATCTTCTACTACCGGCTATGACCTCGTATTTAAACTTAGTGTTATTTTTAAGTGTACGTAGATGTACAGGTTCAATTTGACCATTATTTTTAATATCTTCAGAGAGAGAAGTGATATCACCAAACTCAAAGCTACCTCTATCGGCATATTGCCATCTTGTGCATTCTTTAGGGTCAACAGTAATAATTTGCATATATCACTCTTTATAAAATTAAAATGTAACATATGTTACACTTCTATATTATAAAAGATACTAACAAAAACACTAGACATTTTTAGTAGTCTTTTTATGTAGCTGAAATAAATTTTAAAGTAAATTACAATTAATTTACTTAATTACAAAAAATTAAAAAAAGTGAATTTATATTTAAATATAGTAAAAAATAAGTTGTTGCAAAAAAACTATTAATATTTCTTTTCTAAGAAAAACCTTAATAATTTTCTAAAAATACTTGATAGGTAAAGAAAAAAATAGTACTATGAATATATGAAAAGAAAGGGTGTTATTCCTCTCTTTATTATTTTTATTAACTTAACTTTTAAAGGCTTATTATGGTAGGTATCAAGAGTTTTTTAGAAAATCAAATAATAGAACGCAATAAAAGTATTGTTGTTATATCTAATATTAATAATTTAACTTGTAATCAAAAAAGATTCATTGCTCAAAAATACTATATGATTTTTGAACCATTTTGTTATTGGGAAACACTCGAATGGGATTCCTATATAATGAAACTTTTAGAAGACAAATTTTATTCTTTTATTTTGGTAGAAAAAATATATCAGCATGAAATTGAGCGTCGTATGCATAGTATTAAGTTTTGGTCAGATACTATAAAAAGTTGGGATAAAGAATTTTCTAACAAGTATGGTAAAGAACTAATTCAAATAGAACAAGAAATTACTAAAGCAGATAAAAAAATAGATATTTTAAATTCAAAAATTAAAGGCACTAAGTTAGATAATAAAGGAATATCGGCAAAGTTTCATGAAACATTTAGAACATATAGATATATAGCTTTTATTAAGCAACATAAATCATTAAACACAATATTAGATAATGCAAGGAAAGAAAAGATATCTTATTTAAGAAAGAAACATGACATCTATAAGGATGCGTATGTGGGTGGTAATATTGATTACAAACATATTAAAAAAATAAAAAAAGATTTTCAACAAGAAATCCAGCAATTAAGTATGGTGCAAAAAAAATATCAAGAATTTTTAGAAATTAATCGGTGTAAAATAGATGAAGAGCAAAAACAAAAAATATTTATTTTATTATATGAATATCATAAGGCATTTAATAGTTAAAACAAAAAAATAGCTCATTTTGTGTGTGTTTAGGTGTGAATAAAAAAATTATTTTAATTTATTTATTAAATATAAGTGAGTCATAGTATGAAAAAGCAAGTCAGTTTATCTTCAAATAAATCAAAATTGTTAGCATTAGAATATTATAAAAAAGGCTGTGCCTTAGGTAAAATCTGCAGACATGAAAAAGAAGCAATTAAAGCTTTTGTCGAAAGTGTAAAGTCGTGTCCCGATAGTGTAAAACTTTATAACTGATTTATTTAATACAAGAGTGCTAATACAATTATAATCTTACATAGTTTTAGTATTTTAAAGAACTTCATTAAAAATAGGTTTAGCTACGCAACTTTAAAATGTCAAGGCACGCTTCGCTGTAAACGCCTATGACATTTTAAAGATTGCTCCGCTGTTTAGCTGAAGAAATGAGTTTGCAAGTTAAAGCAGCTCATTAATTCAACATTAAACAGAGGTAAAAT
>DYDV01000060.1 GCA_020404465.1 Rickettsia endosymbiont of Omalisus fontisbellaquei | reverse complement strand
CCGTAATTCATAGATAAGTCAATAGCTTTGCTCATGGCAACTATAGTGCTATCTCCGCCCTCAACAGAAAAACGCTTAGCTCCAGGAAATTTTGTATGTAGATACTGCTCAAACCCTTCTACTTCTACTAAATCAGTTAAGATAGTTTTTTTGTCTTCAGAAGAAAATATAGTTTCGCTTTCTAGCTGACTGTATAACCAGTTTTTTTCTTCTACATTTTCTATTTGTTCAAACTCTATAGCTATAGAATTTGTATAAACTTTATCGAGCTTAGTAACTAATGCGGATAATTTACAGTTCCAATTACCGACAAATTCATCCGTAATATTGATATTTTCTTCTAACTGGCTACTATCAAGACCAAAAGTTTCTATATTAAGCTTTAAATCATTTTTTGTTTTGCGTATCTCAAGACCAAGCGGATCAAGATTTGCTAAATAATGAGCATGCTTGCGATAAGCATTTATCATTTCTTTAGCCTTAAGATTATTTAAGCCTTCAGAAGATAAATTGTTATTTAACGGTTCTTTTTTTATTTCAGCAGGAATAATTATTTTTGCCGTACTTTTATTAAGCAAAGATTCATTATTATCTTTGAGTTTAGCAAAAAATTCTTGCCAAGTTTGATCAACTAGAGCGGGGTTTTTTAAGTATAGCCTATATAGCTCTTCAACAAAAACAGCGTTCCCGCCAAATAAAAAGCCTGTTTTTTTTAAATATTCTTCCATATTATTTGTTTATATTGTTTGATTGCACATAATATGTCATTCCTGCGAAAGCAGGAATCCAGTCCTTTTTGGTGTCATCCCGCGACTTGATCGCGGGATCCAGTTAAAAATACTAATATTATTAGTATTTTTTAATTGTTTTTATGGATACCGTGGTCAAGCCACGGTATGACATTATAAATACTTCCCTTCTAAATAGTTTATATACACTTCCGGGTTAATCTTATCCTCACCGCTTGCTACTTTTAATAAATCAGCAGAGTTTTTTAACGAACCGAGATTTCTAAAATTCTTATTTAGATAATTATTTAGATTACTAAAATCACCCTTTAATATATCATCTTTTATACTCGGATGTATCTGTTTTACTTTCTTCATCACCATTGATGCGATAATTGCTCCGTTTGTATAGGCGGGAAAGTAACCGAAATTTCCGTGTGACCAGTGAATATCTTGAAGACAGCCGTTACTGAAACTTGCCGGTTTAACACCTAAATATTCCTGCATCTTACTATCCCAAAAGTTTGGTAATTCATCAAGATTCAAATCACCGCCTATTAGCAGCTCCTCTATCTCAAAACGTAATATTACATGCATCGGATAAGTTACTTCATCGGCATCTACTCTTATAAAATCAGGCGTAACTCTTGTAATTGCTCTATATAAATTTTCCGCTGAATATTCTTCGCTTTTAAAAGCAAATTCGTCTCGAAGTAATTTAGCTAAAAATTCTGTAAACTCTCTTGATCTACCTACTTGCATCTCCATAAATAAGGACTGACTCTCATGGAAAGCCATACCTTTAGCACGTCCTACCGGTTGTCCTTTGTACATTTCTGGCAAATTCTGCTCATATAAAGCATGTCCTGTTTCGTGAATAATTCCCATTAGACCGCTTATGAAATTATCTTTATCATATCTAGTAGTTAAACGTATATCGTTTGGCGTGCCACCGCAGAAAGGATGTGTCGATTCGTCTAAGCGTCCTTTTGCTATATCAAACTGCATAATTTCCATAATACGTTTTCCGATACGTTTTTGCATCCCAGGATCTAGTTCACTACTCTTTACTAGCTCTTTCTCGTTTTTTTGCTTTTCTAAAACTTTATTTATAAGTTGTGGGAGTTCGTTTTTAAGTACTGAAAAAACTTGTTTGATATCGCTACTTTTTCTGCTTGGATCAAACATATCTATTAATGAGTCGTACAATCCGCAATTAAAAACATCTGCTCGTGCTTTTGCAACTTCTTTTGTATAGTCTAAAACTTTTTGTAAGTGCGGTTTGAATAAATTATAGTCGTTATTTTTTCTTGCTTCTCGCCAAACAAGTTCAGCTTTAGTAGTAGCAGCTACCAATTTCTTTTGTAGCTGCTCATCGATACAATTCGCATCTATTATTTGTCTCTCAATCTCTCTAATATTAGCATTTTGCCAATCGTCAAGGTTCTTTGATTCTTCTATTGCCTTGCTAAGTAGCTCTTTCAGCATAGGAGATTTGAGCATAGAATGAACGAGCGACGTTAAAGTTACTATTTCGTTACTGCGACTTTCTCCTGAACCTATAGGCATATTTACGGCGACATCCCAGTATAATATGCTCAGGATATTATTAAAATGAGAAATGGTTGAAAATTCGTTTTCTAATTTTGTGTAGTTGTTCATAAATGTATTAAAAATTTTATATTCTTTATTTTGTCATCCCGCGACTTGATCGCGGGATCTAGAAAAACAAACTATAATATTAATAATTTTAGTATTATAACTGGATCCCGCGATCGAGTCGTGGGATGACATTAAAGATTCCCGCCTACGCGGGAATGACATCGGAGTGCAGCAACTCCTTTGCCGCTTTTAAACTTGCCTCGGTAATTGTTTTACCTGAAATCATGCGGGCAAGCTCCTCTTGTCTTTCACCTAAATTTAAAGCTTTTACCGTTACTTTTGTTTCTTTCTCTAGCTGCGTTTTCTCAACTTTTATATGCAAATCTGCTTTACCTGCTACTTGCGGCTGGTGCGTAATAACGATTACTTGAGTAATGCTACTGAGCTTTTTTAATCTCTCACCTACTTTATCTGCAACCTCTCCGCCAATCCCGACATCTATTTCATCAAATATAATAGATTGTTTTACCATTTTATCAAACAAAGAAGTTTTTAAAGCTAACATGAACCTAGATAATTCACCGCCGGAAGCGATTTTATTAATTGCTTCTGCTGCCATCCCTGGGTTAGTAGAAGCTTTAAACACAATATCATCATTACCGCCGGATGTCGGTTCTTTTTTAGCAGTTATTTCAATCTCAAAAATTGCTTTCGCCATTTTAAGCTGTTTTAGCTCCTGATGCAATGATTCTTCTAGGTGTTTTGCAGCGATAAGACGCTTTGCGGACAAAGCGTTCGCTAGTTCATAATATTTTTTCTGCAATAGTACTTCTTGAGCTTTTAATTCATTGCTATTTGCTATTTTGTTTTTTAATATACCGAGCTGTTCTAAAGATTTATCTAAAAATATACCTAACTCATCAGCGGGAACATTATATTTACGGCTAATAGCTTTTATTAAAAATAATCTTTCTTCTGTTTCTTCGAGATTATATTCTTCATGATTAAAACTATCTAACAGATTTGATAATTCTTGGCGTGCTTCTTCTAGATTATTATAGGCTTCTTCTAAATTTGTAGCGATAGCTTCAAAACGTTCATTACCCCTTTGCCTTGCTAATAATTTTTCTGCTCTATTAATTGAAATATTTATTTCGGGGCTATTAATCTGTTCTAGAATATCTTTTATTAACTGTAAATCCTTATCTCTATTTTGCAAATCTTTTCTGATATTTGCTAATTTTTCTTCTTCACCTATTTGAATATTCAGTTTAGTTAATTCTTCCGTTGCAAAGCTCAAATAATCAATTTCTTGGTCTATAGAATTTTGTTTAAGTGTTATTTCGGCAATTTCTTTCCGAGTATCTTGCCAAGTTTGATAACATTTGGAAAGCTCTGCTCGAAAGTCCAAAAGGTTTCCGTAACTATCTAAAATATCACGCTGCGTATTTGCTTCTAGAAGAGAAATATTATTATTTTGTCCATGAAGTTCAAATAAAAGAGTAGCTAATTGCTGCATGATAGCCTTATTAACTACTTGATTATTAATGAAAAAATTTTTTCGTCCTTCAGCTTTCTGCAAACATTTTACAAGCAATGAATCTTCAGGCTCAATAAAATTTTGGATCAGAAAATTTTTTATTTCTTCATTTAAAGAGAATATTATATTAACAACAGCGTAATCTTTTCCACGCTTTATTATATTATTTGAAGTTTTATAACCTAGGCAAAATAAAATAGCATCAAGTAAAATAGATTTACCGGCTCCCGTTTCACCGGTAATAACGCATAAACCTTTATTAAACTCAATTTCCAGCTCGTCTATCAGAATGAAGTTCTTGACTGAAAGACTATGAAACATAGTTATATACTCGCTGAATTTGAAAAAGCTGCATTGCATGGCCATTATGTCATTCCCGCGTAGGCGGGAATCCAGTTCCTTTCGGTGTCATCCCGTGGCTTGACCACGGGATCTTGTATCATAGACTGGGTCCTGAGATCCCGCAATCAAGTTGCGGGATGACATTAAAGATTGCTGGATTCCCGCCTACGCGGGAATGACATAAAACGCTTTTTTAAGAGCCGTGCATTACTTAACCAACTTATATGCATAACTATACCACTGACTATCAGGGTAGTTATAACCTAGCACGGAGGCATATTTTTTTGCTTCATCCGGCAGCCCAAGCATCATATAGCTTTCAGCTAAACGGTAAAGAGCTTCTACCGAGTGAGAAGTAGTTTGATAATTATCAATTACCTCTTCAAACCTATTAATAGCTGCCATAGGGTTCTTTTTCTTTAAGTAGAACCTTCCTACCATCATCTCTTTACCTGCTAAATGATCGTTTACTAGGTCAATTTTTAAAGATGAATCAATAGCATATTTGGTATTAGGGAATTTTGCTATTACGTCTTCAAAGCTGTCTTTAGCAAGGAAAGTTCTAGACTGATCATGGTTTACGTCTGAAATTAACATGTAATATGATAGAGCTTTAAGATAATATGCATAAGCAATATCAACATTTGCGGGATGTAAATTAATGAACATATCAAGCACGTCAATTGCTTCTTCATATTGAGCGGCAAGGAATAAAGAATAGCCTTGCATCAATTCAGCTTGCGGGGTCATTTCATTACCGGGATGTTGGTAAAATACTCTTCCGAACTCTTCTGCAGCTTTCTTATATTTTTTCTTCTCAAGTAAAGTAAGACCTTCATTATAAAGAGTAGGAATAGGAACTACTATGTCATCGCTGTTTTTTTTGCTTTTACAGCCACTTAAAGATAGTCCTATAATGAACAGGACACTTAATAATTTTGCTAATTTCATAAGAACTTAAATTCAGTTAATACCTAAATATACATATAGGCTTAAAGAATTTCAAGGATTCAATTTTTTAAATCTAGTAACTTTGTGTATTTTTGTCTAATAATGCAATTATTATTGCTGTTTATAATAAAATCATATGACTTCTTCTGTAGGTGAATCATTCCCTAATAAATTAATATCGCATTGAGTAAACACATCTTGCATCATACTATTGTTAATCACCTCCTCTATATGGAAGAATTTATTAACTGTACTTAACGACAATATTTTTAAAGATAAAATAGGCTGATTAACTGCTTCGGCATTAATATAAACATCATAAAACTTATGTTTAAATTTTTCATCTTTATAATCATGATATTTTTTTACATGAAATAAAGCATCTAGATATTTATGAAAATTTCTATCTAATATATTATATGGTGCTAGAGTTTTTTGCCATTCACTTTTTTTAAACTCTAAGAGACGTTGTATTTCTTCTTGTTTAATAGAAATAAAGCTCATCCCTACTTTTTGTACTACCCATGTGTCCTCTTTTATTTTTTGTAAGGTATGTTCTGCATATAATAAATTTATTAATTCTTCACTAGTATATTTAGATATTGATCTTAGAGCATTACTGATAGTAGCTTCATATTGTAAAAATAACTTAACTGCGTCTGTATTTCCGCTATTAATTACAAGTTCTAAAGGAGTTCTCTCAAACTTATCAAAACTATCTATTATTGCCCCACTTTTTATAAGACACTCTATAGTTCTTACACAACCATTCATGGCAGCAAAATGTAACGCAGTTTCGCCATTATTATTTTGTATATTAGGATTAGCTCCATAGCTAAGTAATAATGCTACTATAAAATAGTTACCATAATTAGCGGCAAAATGTAGCGGAGTATAGCTATAGATTTCTTTAGTATTAATATTACTCTCTTCATTATCCAAAATATTTATTATTTCTATATGATCATTTTCTACAATTGCTTTAAATAGTACTGAATGATCTTTATCTATAGGCCGCAGAATATTATTAGCTCCATTCTTTAAGAGCATTAATTCCATAGATTTTTGTTCTTTCTGAATTGCATAATATAACGGTGTATTACCGTAACGATCAGGTATATTAGAATTGACGCCTATCTTAAGTAAATATGCTGCTACATCTTGATGCCCTTCTTGTACTGCAATATTAACAGCTGTGTTACCATGAAAATCTAAAATATTTAATTCTGCATTATAATAGTGCAATAATTCTACAATATCTTTATACCCCTTTTTAGCTGCTAGATGTACTAATGCGTTATTATTGTTATTTTTAGCATCTAAATTAAAGTTAAACGGAGTTAATTGATAGATATTTATAGGATTACGCAGTTTCAATATATTAAGTGCTAGTTCTTTATGTTCTGCAATAATTGCAGTATGAGCTATAGAGTTCCCGTGTTGATCTAATATATTGGGATTAGCTCCTTTCTTAAGTAAGTATTTTACTATGTTTGTATGCCCTTCTCTTACTGCTAAATGCAGAAGTTTTTGATCATTTATATTATTAATAACGCTAACTTTATCTTGTTTGATTATTCTTTTTAATAAATCAAGATCATTGGTTTCAATTACTTGAGTTAAATTTATAGAAGGGTAAAGGAACATCAGATATTTCAAAATTATTAAAAATCGCTAATATATAGACTTTTAATAATAAATCAAGAAAAAACTCTATTATTAGCTTTTACGACGTTTCTTTAATAATTTATTTCTCTACCCAGTGTTCTTTATCATTTTTATGGTATTTTTTTTCAACGGCTGACCATGCTACTTTGTAAGCAACTGCTTCTCTGGAGTCATTTCTACGTCTTTTATCGGCCTCTTTATACTGAATCAGGTAAATATAAGTCATAGAAGCCTGTGTGCCAAGAGAGAATCTAACAGTCTCATAGAGCATTAAACTACAAAATTCATTTCTCTTATCCTTTTTAACAATTTTAGATAAATTAGTTATTTGCCAAGCTATTCTTATTCTATAACTTCTCCGAGTTTATCTACTTTATTTTCAAATTCGGTGTTATAATACTCAGGGATATGACCTTTATTATCTTGAATATTCGTATCAATGTCATGATATTGAAGCAGTACTTCTATTATTTCCTTATTACCTTTTTCATAAGCATGATGTAGGGGGGTTTTACCGTTAATATCTTGCTTGTTTACGTCACATTTTCTATGTAAATATATTCTTACATCTGAAATATTACCTTCTGAGGCAGCTGCATGTAAAGGCGGTAATTGCTTAAATTTCTCTATCTTAATTGTTGCTTTATTTTCTAAAAATTCTCTAAACTCTATTAAAAATTCTAAAATATTCCACATAATATGCTATTTTAAGTTATATGCACGCCTTAATAACATATTATATTTAATTAAACAACTATTAATTGAA
Organism: Rickettsia endosymbiont of Omalisus fontisbellaquei; assembly: GCA_020404465.1. Lineage (GTDB taxonomy): Bacteria > Pseudomonadota > Alphaproteobacteria > Rickettsiales > Rickettsiaceae > Rickettsia. Next base: position 12,741 of record DYDV01000060.1, on the reverse strand, counting down.
AATCTGTTTAGTCATTTCATACCAACAATTTTCAGGAGTGGCAGCTTTACTACTAAAACCGCATATAATTAGATGGTCTTTAGCTCTCGTCATTGCAACGTAGAGTAGTCTTATATATTCCTGTAAGTCTTTTAATTTTTCAGCTTCTTTTAGTGTTTGTAAAAATTCTGGAGTATCGGCAGCATTAGCAGAAAAAAACATCCGCCCTCTTGCATAACTTGCTTCTAAAGGTAATTTGTACGTCAATCCGGTACTCGCATCCTCACGTACGCTTGTGTACGCTGCGGTGCTATGTTCCGTGTTTCCTTCAAATTCCTCTTTATTAGCGGGCATTTGCAAGAGGTCTGCTTCACCTTTATCATCCCAAATAAATTTATTGCTGCTTACCGGCAAAGTAGTAGAATCGCATAATATAACGATCGGTGCTTCAAGCCCTTTAGAGCCGTGTACGGTCATTACTCTTATTTTGTCCGAATGCTCCATATCACGTTTAACCGTAATGTTGTTATTTTCAAACCAGGTAACAAATCCTTGCAAAGAATTATCTATATCATTCGCATAATTTTTACTTAACTTTAACAGCTCATTTATCATATCATCGCTATCATAATCATAAATCTCTCGTAAATTTAAGTTATTCACCGCTAAATCAAAGAAGTCTTCGGCAGTTGATATTTTATAAATTTTAATTAGGGAGTCTAACTTATTATATATCTCTTCATGAGAAGAGAGTATATCCCATAAGCTATTATCACTTTTATTTACAAGAAGTTCGTATAATTGCTGCTCGCTTATTCCAATAATCGGTGATTTTAGTAAGCCGGCAAGATTTAAATCATCATCAGGTAATAACACAAATTTAGCTACCGAAATTAAATCCATTATCGTTAGATTTTCTTTAAGGTTAACCCTATCACTTGCCTCAACTTTAAGCTTAGCTTTGCTAAGTTCCTTGATCAGATTATTACTAAATTCATCTCTCTTTCTTACTAATATCATGAAATCTTTTTCGGATATTCTGCTTGCGGTAGAGGGCAAAATTTCTTTGTTTTCTATTTGTTCTTTTATGAAATTTACGATTTTTTCTATGAGTAAATCGGCAGCAGATTTAGAATTTTCATAATCTTCAGGCAATGCCCAAAACAGCTCTTCTTGTTTTTCACTCGTTACTAAAGGCCATACCGTTACAGAGCCTTGATGTGTACGAAATGAAGATATTAAAGGATTATCCGAAAGGAATAAATTAGGGTAATTGGATTTTATATTTTTCAAAACATGGTGAGTAAATTGTAAAATTTCTGCACATGATCTATAAGAACATTCAAGTGTGATATTCTTGAATTTCTTATTGGCACTTGTAAGATTTGCTTTTAGTCGCTCATTTACTAAGCTAAAATTAGCAAGATCGGCACCTTGAAAACTGAAGATAGATTGTTTATCGTCACCTACTATAAAGGTACTATTACTTGGTTTATCTGCCGCATTAAATTCTGTTATTAAAGTAGTGATAATATTCCACTGCGGGGGGCTTGTGTCTTGTGCTTCATCAACAAGAATATGGTTTATCTCGTTTTCAAGTTTGTGTACTAACCATTCATGCGTAGTTTTATTATTCAGTAATTTCTCGGTGTAGTAAATTAAATCGTCGTAATCGAGTAAATTATTTTCTTCTTTATATGAATCGTATTTTTTTAAAATAATATGAGCAAGTTTAGTAAGTAAGTTTGTATGATATTCTAGCTCCTCTATGCGACGTAGCTCATCCAAGCGGTAAATTTCAGAAGTAATTTTTTCTAACTCTAGCAATAATTTAGGATATTTTCTTATTAATTCTTTCGATAAAAGGCTTTTACGCTTTTTCCCGTCTTTTGTAAAAAAAAGTTCTTTCGGCTCTGTTTCTAAATCATATTCTAGAAATAAGTTTTTTACCTTATCATAAATATTATTTAATTCTCCTAATGCTAATCTTTTATTGTGTATTTCTTCCGGAATAGTTTTATGAGTAAATAACTTTTTGAATTTAATTTTCTGCTCAATTATTTCAGTAAAAATATCTTGAAGAGTTATTTCATGAAAGCGGTTAAGTAAAATTTTAATTAGGTCATTATGCTCATCGTTTAAGTAAATTTCGTTTCTGATATTTAGAAAAATATCTTGCAGCTTGGTTTCTTCAAGAATTTTAAATTCTGGTGTTATGCCTGCTTCTAAAGGAAAAGTTTTAAGAATTTTTTGACAAAAAGCATGAATTGTATAGATATTTAAAGGCTCATTGCTATTTAGTAGTTTATCATATAAAGTTTTTGCATTTTCTATTTCTAACGATAGTGGCTTATGACCAGTCATTAAGAAGATCTTTTCTTCTAGTTTCTCTACATCGCAAAGAGAAAGATTTTTAAGTTTGCTATTAATTCTTGCTTGCATCTCTACAGCAGCAGCATTAGTAAAAGTAAGGCATAAAATATTTGTAGGTTCTACGCCTGTTATTAACAAACGTAAAAATCGATCGGTTAGGATTTTGGTTTTACCGGTACCGGCTGAAGCCGATACCCAAACGGAATAATTAGGATCGGATGCTTGTTGTTGTAAATCGCTCATTATTTCTTTTTTTTCTATATTGTGTGGCTCATTTTATGTCATTCCCGCGAAAGCGGGAATCCATCATAAACGAGATAAATCGAGCTTTTAAAAAGTCTTAAAGCACTGGATTCCCGCTTCGCGGGAATGACATAAACTACCTACACAGGAATAACATTACGCCGATAAATCACATATATTACGATTAAGGAAATAGCAAGACCAAACCAAGTTAGGGCGTATTCTAAATGGTCGTTTCTAATAGCTGCTAAATGATTTATCGAAAGCGGTAATAAAATATCTAGATTGCTAATGTCTTTTCCTTCCTTGATAATATAAAAATTCTCTAGATTTAACTCTAAAGTTTCGGATGCAGCTTTTAAATCTAGCGTTAGCCACACATTATTTTTAACGTCATTAGCAGGTAAGTAACTACGAGTTTTTTCAGATGGCATAGTAACGCCGATAATCTCGTGAGGATGCTCGTTTGTAGCTTGGGCAATCATATTTTTATTGCGATTACTAAACCAACCTCGTGCTACTAAAATAATTTGATTTTCTAAAGTTTTAAAGGGAGTCACTAAATAATAGCCGTCTTTTTCACTCGACATTGAACGCCTGCCATATAAATATATGTCTTTATTAGGCAAAAATTGACCGGTAATTTTTACTTTGTGATAAGGTAAACCGTCTTGAATTTCTGCTAAATTAATTGCAGGTGAGGTTAGGTTAGTTTGCATTGAAGCTAAAAATAATTTCTTTTCTTTTAAACGACTAAGCTGCCAGAAGCCTAAAGAGATGAGTATTATAAAAGTTATAAGCACAAGAAAATTTGTTTTCATAGGTAAATTTAAGAAATGTTGATAATCGCCATTGTGAGCAAGCATTGCCTGCGTGGATACTGAAGGTCGTCATTGCGAGAAAAACCTGTAAGTTTTGACAAAGAAATCCACTAAAAAATTCTGATTTACAGAATTTTTTTAATTATTTTCTAGATTGCCGCGTCGCCTACGGCTCCTCGCAATGACGATTAGGTGTCTACGCAACAATACCTTCTCGCAATGACATTTTATTAAGCCGGTATTAAAATCTTGCTTAGGAATTCTTTATGTTTTTGCAGCTCTTCTTTAGTAGGTTTAATAACAATGGTAGCTTGTTCTGTTTTGTTATTTACTTGATTAGTTGCTAAGTTATTTATTTCGGTAGATTTATCAATCATCTTAAAAGCAGATTGTCTACCGCCCGTTAGTTCTACATAGACTTCTGCAAGCAATGCTGCATCTTTCAAAGCACCGTGAAGTTGTCTTCCGGAATTATCAACCTTAAACCTTTTACATAAAGCATCAAGACTATATCTTGCTCCAGGAAACATACTTCGAGCCATAACTAGAGTATCGATAGCATTTGACAGTTCTAAAAGTTTGATTTCAGCTCTTTTTAATAATGATAATTCATGATTTAGAAATCTAATATCGAAAGGAGCATTATGAATAATAAGTTTACTATCAGAGATAAACTCTAAAAAATCATCGGCAATAGTATGAAACAACGGCTTATCCTTTAAAAACTCACCGGAAATACCATGAATTCTATAAGCCTCAAACGGCATGTCTCGCTCAGGATTAATATAAAAATGAAAATGTCTGCCGGTTAATACCTTATTCACCATCTCAATTGCACCGATTTCGACGATTCGGTGACCGCCTTTTGGGTCAAGTCCTGTAGTTTCGGTATCTAAAATTATTTCTCTTAAACTTGACATTCCAAATCCTGTATTATTTTTTAAAATCGTTATTGCTGGTGGGGGAATGACATAAGTGCTATACAACAAGCTTACAATTTCCTTGCAATAACAAGAATTAGCTCGGCTATTTGTTTTTCCAACTCTAACATATCAACGCCGCTATTTATAGCAAAATCTGCTTTTGCTATTTTGCTCTCTTGTGACAGTTGAATTTCTTTGATTTTATTATAAATTTCTATATCAAATGAAGATCTTGTTATAGCTCTTTGCATTCTTATTTCTTCGCAGCAATGTATTGTTACGACAAAATCAAAATATTTATCAAATTTAGCTTCATAAAGCAGTGGTATTTCGGCAAAACCAAATTTAGAATTAGCGTTTTCTTTTTTAAATAAAATGAGTTTATCTATTAGTAAGGGATAAATAAAATTTTGCAGCTTTTCTCTAGCTAGGTCGTTATTGTAGATTAAATTACTGATTTTTCCAATATTGAAATACTCAAGTTCAGGTAATAATCTTAATATTTGAGTTTGCACGCTCAAATCTTGATATAATTCTTTTATACATCTATCGGCACAAAAAGTTTTATATCCTTTTTCTGCTAAATAATCCAAAATAAAAGTTTTGCCCGATGCATAGCTACCGGTAATACCTATTGCTAACATTTTGTTATAAAAATTTTATGTTCATTAGCGAGTTTTGTAGTTAATTCTTCTTCGACTATAATTACGTTATTTTTCTGAATCGCTACTCCTTTGTAATTATATTTAGCAAGATTTTTTATAGTATTAGGACCAATTGTTGGCATATCTAGTCTATTATCTTGACCTAATTTCGGTATTTTTACTAATACTCCTCCATAAGGATTTTTACGTAAATCTGTACATCTTGCTATTAAATTATCCGTCCCTTCGGCAGCCTCTATACCAAGGATATATCCACTTTCAACTATAACCGATTGTGCGATGTCGAATGAACTTAGATGATTTAATAATTTTGTTCCAAGCTCAATATCATTTTTATCTGAACTCGTAAGGGTGATATCGGTTATAATATTGGAGTCACATTGTTGATTTTTATATATTTCATTACTTGAAATTACTTTAAAACCGTAGCTTTCAAAAAAATCTGCTACTATTTTTAGCAAACTATCATCCCCTCGAATTTTTTGTCCAAGTATTTTGAAAAGCAATAAACCGCCTATTTTATCTACGGCTAAATTTTTAAAATTCGGTCTATTAACTCCGCCTATAAAAATAATATTTTGTACTTCATTATCCTTGAAATATTTTATAGCTTCCCCGACCATACCGATTTTTAAAACTTTATATTCAAAATTTTTAATTTGATCTATATCGGCTTCGTCTTTAATTGCGGCTATACAACAATTACCGCCTTGCTTTGTATAGTTACCTGCTATTAAGTAAGGTAATGAACCTCTGCCGGCGATAATTCCAAGATTTGGTAGCATAATAAGTTTTTAATTTAGAAGTCTAAACATTTATTATAAGTATATTTTTAATATAAATCTAGAAAACCTTTACATTTTAATCAAATTAAGGCATAATATTTGGTGCTAGTAATAGCTATAGTAATAAACGTAATTTAGAATAGAGGTTGCGGACTCGGGGGCAGTACCCGACGCCTCCACCAATACTCGATGTTGTATTTGTCATCCCCGCGAAGGCGGGGATCCAGGGTAAAGCGAGATAAATCGAGCTTTCAAATAAAGCTTTAAAGTACTGGATTCCCGCTTTCGCGGGAATGACATAGGGGCCGTACAAAAAGGCCTCGTCTACACAGACATAACATCAAAATCTTGGGGGCGAAATAGGATCGACGTGCCTAATAAAAAGATTGCTTTTACTCGGGATGATTCCGCCGATGGCTTTTGTCATATGGGTCAAAACAAAGAAACGCAAACGATAATAATCGTGTAGGTGCAGCTTTAGCAGCTTAACCTTACGCGGCTTGGGGGTTTGCCGGGCAACAGAAAAACCCTCGCGTATACTCGTTTAATTTGAAAAATTAGCGTCGTTGTTTCATATTTTTTGATCCTCACGTACTAATATGTACGCTGCGGTCAAAAAATATAAAATGCCTTGCTCTTTTCCAAATTAAACTTCGTCTACCTATTTTTATTTATTTTTCTCATATGAATACCGAATATAAAAAATTTGTGAATGAATATATGCTAGAATTTGTGAAAAAAATTCTAACAAAAATTCAGCATGAAAAATTATATTGGGATCAGTTAATATATATATCATACAGAACCGATAACCCTGCGGTAATTTTACCCTTAAAAGTTAGGCAAGCATATCCAAAACAGATAACAATAGTACTGCAATATCAGTTTGAAAATTTAATAGTAAATGATACGGGCTTTTCTTTAACAGTAAGTTTTGACGGTGTTAAAGAAATAATTTACGTACCTTTTGATGCACTTATAAGTTTTGTTGATTCCAATAATAATTACAGCCTAACTTTTAAGCAGTCGTTAAATATACAAGAAAATCATCAACATGAAGAGGAAATAAGTAATAATAAAAGTTATAAAACTTCATTATCTCCAAATCCAAATGTTATAATGTTAGATAAGTTTCGTAACTCTTCTAAACCCAAACCTAGTTAATGCCCATATATGGATTCAAAAGTAGTTATATATACTGATGGTGCATGTGCAGGTAATCCTGGTCCTGGAGGATGGGGAGCTTTACTTCAATTTAATGATACTAGCAAAGAAATATTTGGGTATGAGTTAGATACGACTAATAATCGTATGGAAATTATGGCCGCACTTGAAGCATTGAGGATTTTGAAAAAATCTTGTAATGTTGAGATTTATACCGATAGTAAATATTTGCAACAAGGAATTACTGCTTGGATTCATAATTGGATAAAAAATAATTGGTGTAAAAGCAACAATGAACCTGTTAAAAATGCTGATTTATGGCAAAAATTATACGCAGAATTGAGTAAACATACTATTATTTGGAAATGGGTAAAAGGTCATGCAAATAATAGCGGTAATATTGCTGCCGATAAACTTGCAGTGCAAGGAAAACAAACTGCTATAGAAATTTTAAAATGTCGTGGATAGATAAGTTTTTTATTACTTTTTTTCATAAAAAAGTAGGAGAAGATGAGTTTTTGAATCAATATTATGAAAGCCGTAATACTGATTATTTAGGGCGTCCGAGGAGGTTTGTTATTTATAAAAATGTAAATGAGCCTACAAAAATTCCGCCAAGTTGGCATGCTTGGTTACATCATTTAGTAAATGAGATACCAAAAAATATTCAACTTTTTCCGTGGCAAAAGAATAATAGAGCAGCTAAAACATCATCTAAAATATCAAATCTTAAATATAATAGATGGCAACCGTAACTAAATAACATTAAAAACAATGAAACAGAATATTATTGAAACAATTATCGGCTTTGTAGTATTAATTATTGCTTTGCTATTTTTGATTTTTGCCTACAAAGCAGGTAGTTCTATAACTAGCTCAAAAGGTTATCAGGTAACTGCTAATTTCCAAAGTGCGGAAGGGATAGCAGTCGGAAGCGACGTAATGATTTCAGGTATAAAAATCGGTATTGTAAAGAAAATTATTTTAGATCCAAATAGCTTTTATGCGAGTGTATATCTAAATATTAATGATGATGTTAAAATACCTAAAGATTCTAAAGCTCAAGTAGTCACCAGTGGATTACTTGGAGGTAAGTATATTTCAATCGTACCAGGTAATGACGATGAAAATTTAGCGGCTAATGAAGAAATAAGATATACTCAATCGGCAATTAATATTGAATCATTAATTAATAAAATCGTTTCTTCATTTGGTAGTAAATAGTATAGTACCGGACATTTTTTAAAAAGATCGCGATGTCATCCCGGGACGAAGTTCCCGGGATCCAGTTAAAAACACTAAATTTATTAGTATTTTTTATTATTTTCCTGGATCCCGTGGTCAAGCCACGGGATGACACGCTTCTTAAGTTGACACCCATACGCTAAAAGCGGGGATCCAAACAAAACATCACTAAATTCAACCGAATCTATTTTAGGTTCGGTTTTTTTATTTAAATATATATTATTTAAGGTGTTGTAAAGTATTTATAAGAGGAGTATCATTAATTATAAGCAAAATAATTTGTTTAATAAGATGTAAATTAATAAAGGAGTAATTTATGAAAGAATTAAATACTGGCTCTGCTAAAGAAGATATCGACGGCATAAAAAAAGATATAGAAAGTTTGGTTTCTAGATTACGTAATTTAAAAGGTAAATCTGGAGATATTCTTGATGAGCAGTTAGGTAATTTATCATCTGTTGTAGATCATTATAAAGACAAAGGAATAGATAAAGGTAAAGCTAATGTAGCAGATTTATGTGAGTCGACACGTGACCACCCTTTGCGGAATCTCGCCTACGCTTTTGGTGCAGGCGTATTGCTCGCTATTCTTATGAAATAGGTAATTCAATGTTAAAATCTCTAATATATGAATTATTAAAAAGTAGCATTAGGCAAGAAGAAAAATCTTATGGGAAACCATTCGTCTATTTTTTCAATATTCTAGGTTTAGTTTTAATAATTACTGCTAATTATTGTTATTGTTCGGATAGTACGGAATTTTATTTTCTTATGCAAAGCGGAATAGTCTCTATTATATCTTCTATAGTTATTGAAGCTGTTAGATGTTATTTAAAATACAAAAATAGATATCGTACTTTAGATGCTTTAAGGTTAAAAAGTAGTAAGTTAGTAGAGAGTTTAAGTACACCGTTTACTGATTTAGTTTCAACTAAGACCTTAATAAGATATTTACCTACGATAATTCGCTATGTTCCAAGTACAATACTGACATTTTTAGTATGTACTTATATTAAGAGAAAGTTCTTAAAAAATGTTACATATCCACTTTTGGGTAAGTGATAATTTATTTTTCGATTTAGGTAACTCTAAATCGAATTTTAAATAACTCTGTCTTAGTTTTTGATTTTGTTTTCAGGAGAACTACATTATCTTAGCTAAGTGTATAAAAGTGTTTAAGCTTTCTTCGTCGTCTTTGGTCATTATATAAGGTACTTTAACATATATAAGCATTTGATGTGTTTTATCCGATATTTTATTTTTCTCTAAAAACGCATATAATTTATGAGTATTGTTATGTTCATCTTGGATATTAAAAGCTTTATTTACTGCAACTGATTTATCGGATTCTAACATAAAATTATCAATAAAATAGTTTAAAGAATCCTTAAATAATTCGCTTAATTGTTCATCATTTTCAAGTTCTTCATATGATAACGATCTTGCGGTTTTTAACTTAAAATATGATTTAATCATTTCAAGAGCAGAATATCTATCACAGTTATTATTAAGAAGTTTATATAAAAATATTTTATCTAAATGGGCAGGTATCATTTTGAAGTCCTTATTAATAATTTGTTGTTTATAATAAGATAATTGACGCATAAAAACGATAACCGTAGCTGTAAGACCTGCAACTAATATAGAATATAAATTTAGTGATTGAAAAAGCATATTTTTAATATATTTAATTATAGCTACCAACGATAGTATAGTATTTTTTGCTTTTCAATCTAAAAATGAATCATTGCTGTATATTACTTATTTTTTTCTTTCAATTAGTTTATTTATCACATATTTATCATGCTAATAAATAAAGTAAATTTTAAAGTACTATATTAGGCTCTGCGTACGGAAAATTAATTTAATCTATTTTTGCTTTTTTAGGCTGTAAATTATAAGATTTTTTTGAAATAGGAACAACTATTACTACAAAAATCCTATTAATTTTCACTCAAAAATATCTAAAAATATAAATAATTTAATTTTCCATACGCAGAGCCTAGTTTGTTTCTTGCTTTTAACTTTACCATTTGTTTGGTAATACAGTTAAACCTATATACACTATATTATAACTTTTTTCTAGCAATCTACCAAGTATATTAAGTTGCACTTCATTTTCTTATTTATCGTGTAAAGCGAAATTTTCTATTGACTTTTATATAAAACAGTATAAGTTTCTTTACAATTTAATTTTTTGTAAAGGATTTATGCTGGGTTATGAAGAAAAACAGAGAAGCTTAACAAGAGAGCAAAAGCAAGCAGTGGGGTTACTATCAATAGGTACATTTCTTGAATATTTTGATTTAATGCTTTATGTTCATATGTCGGTAGTACTAAATGAGCTTTTTTTTCCAAAGTCTGATCCACATACAGCAGCAATTTTTTCAGCTCTTACTTTTTGCTCAACTTTTGCTTTTAGACCTATTGGAGCTGTAATATTTGGGTGGATTGGTGATAATATAGGGCGAAAGTCTACAATTATTATTACTACTATGTTGATGGCACTTTCATGTTTTATTATTGCTAATCTTGCACCATTTGCCCAAATAGGAGTAACAGCAGCATATTTATTAACTATATGTCGTGCAATACAAGGGATTTCATCAGTAGGGGAAGTGGTAGGGGCTTCCCTTTATTTAACGGAAATAACTGAACCGCCAATAAGATATCCAGTAGTATGCACAATAGCAATGGGTTCTACATTAGGGGGCAGTGCAGCTTTAGCAATATCTTGGTTGTTTACTTCTTACGGATTTAACTGGCGGTTAGCTTTTTGGTTTGGTCTTATAATAGGGTTAATAGGAGCAGTTGCAAGAACAGCACTCCGTGAAACTCCAGACTTTGCTGATGCAAAACGTCGTTTAAAAAAAATTCTTGAAGAAAAAAATAGTTATTCAAAAGAGTTATTTAAGGAAAACAAACTTATTAACGAAAAACTTAATATAAAAACAGTAGTAGCTTTATTCCTTATTTATTGTGCATGGCCTGCGTGTTTTTATTTCGTATTTGTTCACTGTGGTAATATACTTAAGGATTCTTTTGGCTATACTAGTCATGAGGTCATCCAACATAATTTTTATGTATCTTTAGTAAAACTGGTTGCTCTTTTTATATTTGCATATGCTTCTTATAAGATTCATCCATTGAAAGTTATTAAGGTAAGGACAATAATTTTTTCTCTTTTCCTTTTATATTTATTATATAATACCATTTACAATAATCCGGCTAGTACACCATTTCAATTATTTATTATACAATCTTTTGTGATTGTCTTTGGGTTTGGTGATACCCCAGCACTTCCAATATTTCTTATTCATTTTCCAATTTTTAAACGTTTTACTTGTGCTAGTTTGGTATTTGCTATATCACACGCTTTAATGTATATAGTTACTTCTTTTGGCTTAGTATATTTAATTAACTATTTTGAATCATGGGCATGGGGGTTAATAGCGATTATTATTCCTACAGGGATTGGATATATTTGGGGTATAAATCACTTTCAAAGGTTGGAGGAAGAAGTGAATCAGTATTCTTAAATCTAAAAGAAAATCTTTTTTGAATATCTATTTGTATATCTAAAAATACTGTAGGGATCTTTATCTTTAAATAAATAGATAAAGGTACAAAATTTCTTAAAGTCTCTTCAATAATTTTTCTAGCTTTCTCAGGTGATTTAGCCCCTAAAGTTTGTATATTATGGACTCTATCAAAAAGTTTTATAAGTGCTGTGTTATATCTTTTCTCTTTAATTAATAGATTCAAGCTTTCCTCTGCACTGATTTTTCCATAAGGTTTGATTCTTGTTAAACCCTCTACGTGCTTTGCTACTTCTAATCCAAAAATTGTAGTTATTATTTCTTCGGTTAGTTCTGTATCCTCAATAGTATCATGAAGTAGTGCGGCATTTATCATAGTAGAAGTAAAAAGCTTAGGAGCTTCATATGCTACAAATTCAGCAAGCATAATCGCTACTTCAATCGGATGAGAGTAATAAGGATCACCCGATTGACGCATTTGTAAGCCATGGTATTTACGAGCGTAATAAATGCCTTTTTTAACTTCTTCTATATCAACAGGATTTTTTACTTTAGTGTTTAAATATTCGACTTTATCAATCAGCTTTTTAGCGTAAACGCAAACTTCAAACTTTTCTTTCCAAGAGCTTATATCTTCCATAAAAGTTATTTTATTTATATTAATAATAGTTGATTACAATTAAAGCAAAAGTTAAAAAATTGCAATAATAAATAATTTTTTAACTCTAAATATATTAATAACTTTTGATTGTATTGTATTTAAACAACTTCATTCTGTTTTATTATTTACTTTTGCTTCTTGTTCTTGCTGTAATTTATACTCTGCTGCTTTTTCTTCCATATAGTTAAAAAAGAAATAACAAAAAGTTAAAAAACTAGTAAGAATAATAGCAAATGTTATTAATATTAACTTAAGCTCTTTCCTTGCATTTTGAGCTTTTAAACGCTTTTCCTCCTCTTCATCTACTATTAACTCAGAGGTTAAAATTTCTTCTTCTGTATTT
>DYDV01000059.1 GCA_020404465.1 Rickettsia endosymbiont of Omalisus fontisbellaquei | reverse complement strand
TGAGTCAGAGGCACCATTTCTAAGGAAAAAGGATCAAGGTTTATTTTACTACCAGATTTTACTTCATGAATTTTTATATTTTTAGCAAAATCATATTCATTTAAACGAATCTTTAAAAAGTTTGCAGTAAAAGTAGTAGTATAAATAGGACATTTAAGGCTATTCCATAAATATTGAACTCCGCCTAAATGATCCTCATGAGCGTGAGTTAAAATCAGACCTACTATATCTTTTTTATATTTCTCGATAAAGCTGCTATCGGCAATTATCATATCAACACCGGGTAAATAATCATCGGCAAAACCGCTACCGCAATCAATCATTAACCATTTACCTTTATAATGGTAAAGATTAAGATTCATACCTATTTCATTAGATCCTCCTAGCGGTACAAATAGCAGATCATTTTTATGATTTTTGATGTTGAATGATGACATAATTTAACTTAATATTTATTTTATTACTTTATTCTTATAACTTATTATTAGTTAAGCGTCTATATATTAAAAAAGAAATTCATATAATGAATATAAATAAACTAGCATTGATTTATAACCAAAATTCCAAGCATGTAGCTATTATAGAGGAAATTAAAAAACTCTATAATTACTGTAAGATAGAGGAAGCAGAAGTAATTATCGTAATAGGAGGTGATGGAGAATTACTACATAATATTCATCGTTATATGCATCTTAATATACCTTTTTACGGAGTTAATTTAGGAAGCCTCGGCTTTTTAATGAATCCTTTAAATACCAAGAATTTATTACAAAATATACATGAGAGTACGGTTTCTATCCTAAATCCTCTTCTTATGCAAGCCGAAGATACGAGCGGTCAAATACATACGGCACTTGCTATTAACGAAGTATCGATATTTCGTAAAACTAATCAAGCTGCTAAATTTAGAATAGACGTAAACGGGATAGAGAGAATGAGCGAATTAGTAGCAGACGGAGCTTTAGTTGCAACACCTGCCGGAAGTAGTGCTTATAACTTATCTGCCGGTGGTCCTATTTTACCGATTGAGTCAAACATGTTATGCCTAACCCCTATCTGCTCGTTTAGACCGCGTAGATGGCACGGTGCTTTACTGCTTTCATCCGCTACAGTTAAATTTGAAATATTTAATACAAATAAACGACCGGTAAATGCTACTGCCGACTTCCAAGAGTTTAATAATATCACAAATGTTACCGTTAAATCTACCCGAGATAAACCTATCAAACTGCTCTTTAATAAAAATCATACGTTGGAAGATCGAATTATTAAAGAGCAATTCGGCGGATAAATTATTAAGAAATATTAATAATTTCTTTACTAAAAAGTAAATTAATATATAATGCCTTGTTAAAATAACTAGGTATTATATGAAAGCAAAAAAGTCCTCTATTAACTTTTCTAAAAATAACCATATTTTATGGTTATCACTTACGGGTGATGCCTTGGTACAAGGAACAATAACATGTATTGAAGATGTAGTTACAAAGTTTAAAATAGAGAATTATTTAGAGGCTATAGAGAACGTAAAGGATTTAAAATTAGCTTTAGAAACAGCTAGTATAGCAAGTAATAGACTAAGTAATAGACAGAAAAAATTATTACTAAAATGTTTATTAAAAAATTATAATTATGAAGATCTTAAAAACCATAAATTATTTGAAAATTATACCATAAATCAAGATAAAACGGCCATAATTCACAAAAGCTATGAATCAGAAATTGAGTTTAAATTTGAACCTATATCATTTCAAAATCCTTTAGATCGTATTCATTATAATTGTAATGCACAAAAAAATATTTTCTTTATAGCCGTAGCAGAGAAAAATATTCAAATTATGGAAAAAATAGCCACAGATCTGCTTCATACTGCCCCTGTAGTTTCAAAATTATTAAAAACCGAATTATACTATCAACAATATCTTCGATTCTTACAAGAGATTGTAATATTTATAAAACCTGAAAAGCAACTTGAAGTTATAAAAAATTTAATAAATACAATAACTATAGATCTTATAGCCTTAGCTCATTTTTCAGCAATATTAAATAATGCTAAAGAATATGAAGCAGTAACAATAATACTTGAATCTACACTACTTAATCCTCAACTACCGAATTTAGTAAGTGCTGGTGAAGAAAAAGAAGCTTTATATCGTTGTCGGACTAATCTGTGGTCAGCATATGTTAATACAAGAAATTTAGCATCAGCTGAAGAGCAATTATTGCTCATGTTAAAATATAAACCAAATAATAGTAACTTCTATAATTTGTTTACGATTTATAGGCTCAATGGAAAATTTACAGAAGCAGAGAATTTAATACAAAATGCTTCTAATGATATAAAAACTTTAGCAAAAATGGTTTCGAATTCTAACGAAATTTCTCAATCTAACTTAAATTTAATTAATCAAGCTAATTTACCTGATAATTGTAAAGGCATGTTACGGATCTTTCAATATATGGCTAAATATAATAAATATTCTACTTTTGAAAAAATTTCAAATAAAGAAAGCCTAAAGGATGAATTAATTAAAATTAGCAAGAGTGTTAATGAACCATACACATTAGCTCAAGCTGCATTAAAGACTAAACAATACGAACTAGCACAGCATTTTTTAGAAAATGTACCTCAAATAACTCTCTATCTAGATACACGCGTCAATAATACTTTTAAGGAACTAGAATTTTTACTAAATCCTGAAAAACATAGCAATCAAATTCATATAGAAAATCTTACCAATAAACTTCATTTTTCATCAGACCAAGCCACCAAAATAGTTGATAAGGTTAGCATTGGTTTGATTGCAGATAAGAAATACAATCTAGCTTTAGAAAAAATTGATGAAGTTCTAAAACATGATCCTCAAAATCAAGAAGTTATTGAAAGAGGTTTAGAGATTGCTTCATTAATTAACAATCAAGAAAAGATACAACAATATTCTAATCTCTTACTTAAAGATGATAACTATGAGATACCCAAAGAGTGGGATCCTATAGAAATCCATAAATATTATCAGCTAAGAAAAGAACAGGATTTATTTCATACTATCCAACAAATTAATCGTCAGCAAGAAATTATTCCTAATAGTATATGGCATATTGCAAAAGAGCATGATATTACTACTAACGACGTTTTTCCGCTTGGTAAATATAGAGGTTTAGATTGTTACGGAAAAATTAGCAAAAAATTACAAGAAAAACTAGATAAGAATCAATGTGATAAATTTGTTAATGCCTTAAAGAAAGGTATAATATATAGACAACAAGGCGATAACGGCGTTAAATTTATCGGTAAAAAAGTAGTTGAAATTAAAATTGACGGTGACCAGCGTTTATTCACAAATATATTACATTCAAACGAACATGGTGAATTACTGATAAATTTTGATCATCAAGGGAATCATAATGATGTAGTAAAATTTGCCGGCGAACATCATCTAGAATTTCATCAAGATTTGCTGTAGTACATATGTCATTCCCGCGAAGGCGGGAATCCAGCATAAAGTGAGATAAATCGAGCTTTTAATTTTAAAAATTCGCTGTATTTATGCTTTTCCCTTGGATTCCCGCCTACGCGGGAATGACATAAACCGAGCCGCGTAACAATGCTGAGCTAGAATGACACTAGAGTAAGGCCTCTCTTAAAAAGTTATGCTTGCTCACAAGATTCAAAAAATATTCTGCAATCTCCTACAACTTCTTCACTAGGACCTCCAGGATATAAATTTATATACTCTGCATCTATTTTACTTAAAAAATATGATGAAGATAATTCTGCATGCACCGGTTCTAAATTTTTTGCACGTAAAATATAAACAGGACTATTTGCATCTTCCTTAGCTTTATCAATTAGTTTATAATTATAAGTACCACCGCCTAAACGCTTGCTGTTTTCCGTATCTATATCTCTATTAAATTCTAATGTTGTAATATTAGAATGATTATCAGGTTCAGTAGCAATAATTGCCGTATGAGATTTGTAAAGATAAATATCCCCTGGTTGGATTAACTTTAACTGCTCTCCGCTTGTATTAGAGTCTAAGGTAGTAACTAACTTATATCCATATTGAGAATAATTTTCTCTCATTTGAGTAGTATTTATACCTCGTACCTGTTCAGTAGTAAGATAGGTTGCTTTACCTACACTACTTGAACAATCCTCAGGACCAAAAACTAATTGATCTTTAAAATAACGATGTCCGCCAAATTGGTAATCTCCAAAAAGTAACATCCCTTTTTCACCAACAAAATGATAATCTTCCGGTATTAACTCTTTCGGCAGCTCATATTGTGAATTATAAAATTCATAAACAGTGCCGGCTCCTACTAATGATGTCGGTTTAATATCAAGTATTTGGGCAATACATTCAAGCAACACTGAACTAACTGAAGAGTTTTCATTCCCCCAAAACGATACCGTATTATCTGACTGTAAAATAGGTAGTTCATTAGAATTTATTTCGTTTGATAAACCGCTATAAAATTTTCCTTTTACTATTTTATCTATTAAATTATCACTTTGCCCCTTTGCATAATCTAATGCCATTTTTAACTGTAGATTAGTCTTGTTAAATTTTATAGGATAACCGATATCATTTACATCTTGTTCTTTTAAATAGTTATTTACTGATTTACTTGTACTATAAAACTCTTCTAAATCTTGTATAATTTCCTTTCCCGTTATCTCACCACTTTTATCAATGCCATTTTCTTCCCATGCTTCAACTATAGCGTATTGCTCTTTATTTTGTGCGTCTCTAGTTGCTAATTGTTTAGCTCTAATTTGAGCTACCATGTGAAGAACTGATTTTGAGTTAATATTAAAATCTTTCATAAAACCTCTTTTAAAATTATATAGAGGTTAGAAATTAATGATTTTTAACTATTATGTCAATTAAATATAAAAATTTGTTAGTATTTTACTCAAAAGGTTGACGTAGATTAATAGCAGCAGATAAAGTACCTTCATCTAGATAGTCAAGTTCACCTCCGATAGGTATGCCGCTAGCAAGGCGAGAAATTTTAGCAGGATGTTCTCTTAGATATTCAGTAATAAAATAGGCAGTAGTTTGCCCTTCTAAGGTAGAATTAGTAGCAATAATAACTTCTTTAATATTTTCTGCAAAACATCTTTTAAGTAGTTCAGGTAATCTGAGTATGCTAGGATTTTGCCTACTAGCTGCTGATAAATTATGACCTAGTACGTGATATAAACCTTTAAAATTACCACTACGCTCCATTGCCCATAATTCAGCCACGGTTTCAACAACAGCAATAACCGATTTATCTCGATATTCTTCAGTGCAAATACGGCAAATATTTTCCGTATCCATATTACCGCAAATCTCGCATTTTACTATTTTTTTGTCTATCTCTACAAGGTTATTAATCAGGCTTTTTAACCTTATATCTTTATCTTGTAGTAGGTACAGTACTATACGTCTTGCCGACCTACTACCAAGACCCGGTAATTTGGAAAAAAGATAAATTAGCTGATCTATATCATTATCATTTGTTTTATTCATAGTCGGAGTATATATCATTATAAATGAAGAGTCGGTATACAATACGAAGCTCAATTTGGAAAAGAGCTAGGCGTTTTGAAGCTTTTAACCGCAGCGTACATACTAGTACGTGAGGATTAAAAGCAAAAAACAACGAAGCCAATTTTTCAAATTCAGCGAGTAAACATTTAAGACTTAATAACGACTGTTCCGGCTATCTTATCATGTAATGCTTGTTTCTTGGAAGAAAAAAGTATGAAAAAAATACCAATAGGAAAAGTCATATATCCTAAAAATCTTTTAATTAACTGCTTTAAAGTCGGACGATTTAATGTTACGGCATCTACGATTTTCATACGTAGAAACATTTTACTAAGCGTTGCACCTTTATAATACCAAAACGTTACAAAATACGAGCCTATTACTAATATATTAGTAGCAAAAATTGAAATATTAAACAAAATATATTTGTTAAAATTTCCTGCTTTAAGATATTCATAAAATTCCTGACTCATAACAGAACTAAACATTTCATTAGGATTATGAAAAGTAATGTTATTGCTAAGGAAATAATCATTAAAGAACAACCATAATAAATTAAAAGAACAAAATTGTGATATTGGGATTGCTATAAAGGCAAATAATGATAAATCAAGTGCCGTAGAAAAAATTCGTGCTATAAAATCAGGATAAATAATTTGCTTTTTCATTGCCGGTTACTTTATTTTGGTGTTAGATAGTAAAGGTTGTGGTATGGTACTCTTTTGTCATCCTAGCTAACTTGATCGCGGAATCTAGTCCTTTTTTAATTTTTTTATGGATACCGTGGTCAAGCCACGGGGTGACAACAAAAGGATCGAGCAATACAGCATACATAATCAAAATTCAATATATTACATTTATGAATCAATTTGAAGCATATAGTTTATTATTTGTTGATAGTTTTGTCTCAAATCTTGTTATCAGTTTTCAGAATGAGTTAATATTTCATTCTATGAAAATGTTTGGAGGCTATAATAGTTTAATAATGCTGTTAGTAGCTACTTGTGCTTCTCTTAGCGGTAATACAGTCAATTATATCTTTGGAAGAGTAGTTTTAAATATCTTTTATACTTCCAAAAATGAACAAAATATTTTAAGACATAAAAATTTAACAAAACTATATTATAAATATGAGTTATTTATACTTTTCTTAATGGCGTTTCCTTTTTGGGGCTGTTTTATTTCTTTATTCTCCGGTTTTTTTAAAACCAAATTTCTAAAATTTTTGAGTGTTGGTTGTTTGGCAAAAGTATGCTATTATGCTCTAGGTTTTGTGAACATTTCTAATTGATTTACTATTTTGAGGTATTTTTTAGTGAAAATTAATAAAATTTTTATAGAAATAGTTATTCATATTTCAAAAAAATCTTATAATTTGCAGCAAAAAATAACCAAAATTAAATCTTTTTAGAAAAGTTTACAAAACCTAAAATTATATATATTTTAACTTATGAAAAAATTAACTAAAACAAATTCTCATAGACAACAAAAATTAGCAAGCATTATAAATGAAGCATTAATCGAAATTCTAAGGCGTGGTAAAATGCTGGATAGCAGACTTTTTGATTGTCCTCTCACTATTACGAAAGTTATAGTTACCGCCGACCTAAAAATAGCTAATTGTTATTTCTTGCCTTTTAATACTAAACTAACAATAGATGAAATTATGAATGCCTTAAATAATTCTAAAAATGCTATCAGAAATTTTATTACTAATAAAATAAATATGAAATTCTCGCCTGATATAAGATTTCATTACGATCACGGATTCGAGAATGCTACAAAAGTAGAAGAGTTACTAAAAAATATTAACCTTAAAAACGAGATAAATGAATAGATAAATAGGTGCTAGGGGATAAACTCAATCATTGAAAACAATAATTATCCGTTATACTAAAATACTTATAAATAAGTGTTAGTATAACAGCCCCCTAGCATAAATGGACTAAAGGCTATAAAATGTTTTGCAATGATGGAGTTTAAACATCATTTACAAAACGACAATATCATAATAATTGAAATAATCAAGATATTTTAGTTATTTTTTAATATTTTTTTAAACTTTAAGTATAACTCAAATAAAAATAAATCCTTATTTTTATTAAATAACTTTAAAAGATTATTTTTTTATATTAATATATAAGAATCATCTTTTAATAAAAAATAAATAGAATAATGTCTCCTCAAATAATAGAGCTATTAATTTTTGCCGCTATTGCCTTTTTTATTATTAACAAGTTAATTACGACTCTTGGTTCTACTTCAGAAGAAGAACAGACAAAGCAAAAATCTTATTTTGGCGAACCGGTTATTAAAGACGTAACTCAGAGTGCAGTTAAATCTAATAAAGAAGAAAAAAATTTTCCAACAGCCCAAGATATTAAAGCTTTCAAAGATATAATAGTAGAACAAAATATAACTGCGGTCGTAGACGGAATGGAACAGGTACATAAACGCCTTTATTCATTTGATCCGGTTAAATTTATAAATAATGCTAAAACTGCTTTTCAAATGATTATAGAAGCTGCTTATAAAAAGGATACTCAAGAATTATCTGAATTGATAGATAAAAGATATTTGGAAGAATTTGAAAAAATAACGCAATCTTACGGTGATTTTTTTGACTCATCGGCTTTAAATGCAAAATATTCAGAAATTTATATGTTTGGCAATAATATTTTTATTAAATTACTATTCCAAGGTAAAAATGTAGTTGACAAAATCGAAGACTTAAAAGAAGAATGGACATTTACACGTAATGCTAATACCAAAGAAGTAGATTGGTTTTTAAGTAATATTGAGAGAGTGTAGATAAAATTCTACGTCATTGCGAGAAAATTACGAAGTAATTAACGAAGCAATCTCAGGATATTTGTCAAGATTGCCACGCAGCCTATGGCTGCTCGCAATGACGACTTAAATAACCTAACAAACTATATAGTAATGACAAAATTTTTCTATATTATAGGCACTATATTAATAATAAGTGTCGGTATTTTTATGTTTCAAAAGCAAACGATAACAGATAACAATCACATAATCCCAAGAAAAGTTTTATTCGGCAATCCTGATAAAGCTAGAGTTTCTCTAACCCACGACGGTAAATATATTCTATATATCGCACCCAAAGATGGTGTCTTAAATATTTGGTTAGCTCCAAGCGATGATATTAGTAAAGCACAGGCCATAACTCATGATAAAGGTCGCGGTATTAGGTCTTACGCTAAAGCTTACAACAATAAAAATATTTTATATAGTCAAGATTTTAATGGTGATGAAAATGACCGAATCTATAGTTATAATATAGAAACGAAAGAGACAAAGTTACTTACTCCTGAAAGAGGCGTTAAAGCCGGTATAGCCGGAGTGAGTTATAAAAAGCCAAATGAGATATTAATCTATTTAAATGAGCGTAATCCTGAATATTTTGATATTTATAAATTAAATCTAGATACTTTAGAAAAAGAACTGATTTATAAAAATGATAGATTTACCGATTACGTAGCTGATGAAAATTTAAATTTAAGATTCGGTAGTTTACTAGATAAAGACGGAGCCGTTGAATATTATGAATTAAAAGACGGCAAGCCGCAATTATATACTAAAATCTCAATGGAAGATTCTTTCAATACTTCCATACTAGGTTTTGATGCTAGCGGCGAAATTCTTTATATGCTTGAGGGACGTAACCGTAATACTTCAGCCCTTAAGGCTATAACACTCGCTACCGGCGGCGAAGAAATATTAGCTGAAGATTCAAAAGCCGATATTGGCTTATTTGCTGTGCATCCTACCAAACAAACTCCGCAAGCAGTGTCTATAGATTATGATAGAGTTTCATACAAGATATTAGATAAAGATATTGAAGATGATATTAAATATCTGCAAGTTCTTGATCGTGGTGATTTAATTATCAATAGCAGGACGTTAGACGACAAAACTTGGATTGTTGCTTATATGGCTGATAACGCACCGGTGAAATTTTATAAATATGATAGGGCAAATAAAAAAGCTGAATTTTTATTTTCTAACCGTAAAGATCTTGAGAAATATAATCTTGCTAAGATGATACCGGTAATTATCAAGTCACGTGACGGCCTTGATTTAGTTAGCTATATAACTTTCCCAAATGATGTAAAGCTTGATGAAAATAATATACCAGATAGAAAAGTACCTCTAATCTTAAATGTTCATGGCGGTCCGTGGGTGCGTGATAGCTGGGGATATGATCCTGAGCATCAATGGCTTGCAAACCGTGGCTATGCAGTTTTAACTGTTAATTACCGTGGTTCTACAGGCTTTGGTAAAGATTTCCTAAACGCTGGTAATTTAGAATATGCTGGTAAAATGCACACTGATTTAATTGACGGTGTTAACTGGGCTATTAAGAATAATATAGTTGATTCCGATAAAGTTTGTATTATGGGCGGAAGCTATGGAGGTTATGCAACGCTTGTAGGTCTTACCATGACGCCTGACGTGTTTGCTTGCGGTGTTGACGTTGTAGGCATGTCTGATTTATTAACACATGTGCAATCTAAAGCTCCTTACATGACACCATTATTAAGTATATATAGAACACGTATAGGACCTTGGGATACCGAAAAGGAAAAAGAATTTTTAAGACAAAGATCACCGATTAATTTTATAGATAACATTAAAAAACCTCTATTTATAGCACAAGGAGTTCATGATGTTAGAGTGGTGCAAGCCCAATCTGACAAAATCGTAAATGCCCTGAAAGCAAACCATATACCGGTAGTTTATGCCCTTTACAAAGATGAAGGACACGGCTTTGCCAAACCGGGTAACAGAATATCTTATTATGCTCTTACCGAACAATTTTTAGCTAAGATTTTAAAAGGAAGAGCCGAACATATAGAAGATGATTTAAAAAATGCTAATCTCATTCTGAATGATAACGAAAAAATTACCGGTAAGGAAGCGGAAAAGATTATAGATACGGCAGTTGGGAATTAAGAAGAAACTGTCATACCGCGACTTGATCGCGGTATCTAGAAAAATTAAAAAAGAATGGATACCGCGATCAAGTCGCGGTATGACATAGTTGAGGTACCGTTATGCTACTTACAAATACTGAAAATTCTTACGGCTTAATTGCAAAACTTTTCCACTGGACGATGAGTATTATAGTTATAGTAATGCTCATTGTCGGTTTCTCAATGGACAATTTCGTAGAACCACCTCTAAAATGGCAGCTATACGGCTTACATGAAGCTACCGGCATAGTTGTTTTATCTTTAGTAATAATAAGGCTTTTATGGAAATTCTATAATGCTAATGTTTTACTACCGGCTGATATACCGAATTGGCAGAAAAAAGCTGCCCAAATTAATATAAATTTGTTATATCTTTTAATGTTATTAATGCCGATAAGCGGCTTTCTAATGACTATTTTATCAAATCATCATATTGATTTTTATGGTCTATTCACTATAAACTCTTTCGCTCAAGATTTACAATTTGCCAAAATTTTTAAAAAAATCCATAAAAAAGCTGCTTTGTTATTTACTGCTTTAATTATTTTGCATATACTAGCTGCGTTTTATCATCACTTTATTAGAAAAGATAACGTACTTAAGAGGATGTGGAATGAGTAAAAATATCGTCATTGCGAGAAGAAACTGTAAGTTTCGACAAAGCAATCCAGTAAAAAATTCTGTAAATCAGAATTTTTTTAATTATTTTTTCTGGATTGCCACGCAGTCTACGACTGCTCGCAATGACGACTCAGAATCCATGAGGGCAATACTGAGCTAGGGATGACAAGCGGTAATAAACTCTCTTCTTTACAGCTTAAAGATTAGTTATTATACTGTGTTTTAATTATTTAAATAAATTATTTAAAATGAATATTCATGAATATCAAGCAAAAGAGATTTTAAGAAAATACGGTGTACCTACTTCCACTGGACTCGTTGTTACGAAAACCGAAAAGATTAACGAAACCATAGATAAGTTAAATACGGAAGTATATGTGGTTAAAGCACAGATACATGCCGGCGGCAGAGGTAAAGCAGGCGGTGTTAAGGTTGTTAAGAGTAAAGAAGAAGCCAAGAAAGTTGCTCATGACATGTTCGGTATTAATTTAGTAACGCATCAAACAGGACCCGCAGGGCAGAAAGTAAACCGTCTTTATATCGAGTCGGGCTGTGATATTTTAAAAGAATACTATTTCAGTATAGTATTTGATAGATCAGCTAGCCGTATTACTTTTATAGCTTCTACTGAAGGAGGAGTTGATATTGAAGAAGTGGCAGAAAAAACCCCGGAAAAAATTGTTAAATTTTCTGTTGATCCTGCAACCGGTTTACAAGATTTTCATATGCGAGGCATAGCTTATGAGTTAGGCTTTAAGGATAACCAAGCTAAACAGATGAAAGAAATAGTAAAATCGGTCTATCATGCTTTTATTGAAACTGATGCAGCACAAATTGAAATCAACCCGTTAATTGTAAATAGTGACGGTGATCTACTCGCTTTAGACGCAAAAATCACTTTTGACGATAATGGTTTATTTAAACATCCGAATATTACGGCAATGCGTGATCACGATGAGGAAGATCCTCTAGAAACTAGAGCAGCAAATGCAGGACTTAGCTATGTAAAAATGGACGGTAATATCGGCTGTATGGTTAACGGTGCAGGTCTTGCCATGGCTACTATGGACATTATTAAGCTTTACGGTGCGTCACCTGCAAATTTCTTAGATGTTGGTGGCGGGGCTGATCGTGAGCGTGTAAAAGAAGCTTTAAAAATAATTTTATCCGATAAAGAAGT
>DYDV01000058.1 GCA_020404465.1 Rickettsia endosymbiont of Omalisus fontisbellaquei | reverse complement strand
GATTCAACTAACGTGTTTAATAAAGGAAGCTCAGGTTCTGAGGGGGATGTTAGAAAAAGTTTAGTAGATATTATAGCCGGCTGCCCTCAAATGGTAGTAGTTTCAACCTTTGCCTCTAATTTAGCACGGCTTGATACAATAATTCATGCCGCAGGGCTTGCCGGAAGAAAAGTAGTCTTAACCGGTAGAAGCTTGCATCGTATGATGCTTGCTGCTCAGGAAAGCGGGTATTTTAAAGATATTACTCCTCTAATTAGTGAACGCGATGTTAGTAGATTTAGGCGAGAAGAGTTACTTATAATTGCTACCGGTTGTCAAGGTGAACCACTCGCTGCAACCGCAAAATTAGCTAGTAATTCCCATCAATCAATAAAGCTTGCACCTAAAGATACAATGATTTTTTCTTCAAAAATTATTCCCGGCAATGAAAAGAAAATATTCAGGCTATTTAATATATTTGTTAAAAGCGGTGTAGAAGTTATTACTGAGCGAGATCATTTTGTCCATGTCTCAGGACATCCATCGATTGATGAGCTAAAAAAAATGTATTCTCTAATTAGACCGAATATTTGTATTCCTGTTCACGGCGAGCCGGTACATATTCATGAACATGTTAAGCTTGCTAAGAAAAACGGCATAAAACAGGCAGTAGAGGTTGAGAATGGCAGTGTAGTATTGCTTGATCCTAATAATGCGAAAGTAATTTCAAAGGTTGAAAGCGGTTATTTAGCTGTTGACGGTAATTATTTACTCTCTGTAGAATCACCGATTTTTAAAGCTAGAAGACGTATGCGTGAAGCGGGTATTGTGGTAGCATCGGTAGTAATTAATAAACAAGGACTACTTGCCGCAAATCCGATATTATCTATGCCGGGATTGCTTGATCCAAAGGAGGATATGGCATTAGTTAACCTTATTAAAAACGACATCAAAGAACTGGTTACCATTCAACAAAGCCAAGCAAAAAAAGCTTTATCAGATGAACAAGTGATTGAGGCAATAAAAGGAACAATCCGTAAAACCTTAAAACAGGAAGTTAATAAATCACCTGTGATAATAGTAAATCTTGAAAGGGCCATGGAGTAGTATTATTTTTTCCTGACTGTCATCCCGTGGCTTGACCACGGGATCTCAGGACACAGCCTGCGGTACAAGACCCCGTGGTCAAGCCACGGGGTGACAAAGAAAAAATAAGCACATGAATAAATTTAAAAATATTGCAGTTTATGGGGGAGGGAGTTTCGGTACTAGCCTTGCTTCTTTAGCATCACAAAACTGTAATAATGTTACTTTATTTTTACGTGATGAGGAAATAGCAAAAGAAATTTTACATAACAAAACTAACGTAAAATATTTAGGGGATATTAAATTACCTGCTCATTTACAGGCTACTACAAACTTAGATATAATTAAGGATTTTGAACTAATTATTATTGCAGTGCCGTCTTACGCTTTTGATGATTCAATAAAATTATTAAAAACTCACGGCATTTCTACAGATAACACTCTTT
Organism: Rickettsia endosymbiont of Omalisus fontisbellaquei; assembly: GCA_020404465.1. GTDB lineage: Bacteria > Pseudomonadota > Alphaproteobacteria > Rickettsiales > Rickettsiaceae > Rickettsia. The sequence goes on along the minus strand of DYDV01000058.1, from coordinate 7,525 downwards.
TAATCGCAACAAAAGGTTTTGCTCGTAATCCTACCGAATTGTTTTCCGACAGACTTAAAACCCTGTTACCGAATAGCTCTATAGCATTTCTCTCCGGTCCAAATCTTGCAAAGGAACTTGTCAAAAATTTACCGTCTTCAGCAAGTATTGCAAGTTTAGATATAGATGTAGCAAATAAGATAGCCTATAATCTGGCTTCAAAAATTTTTACTACTAATGTGACAAGCGATATTGTAACATTACAGGTGGCAGGAGCGTTAAAAAATATCTTTGCTATTAAAAGTGGGATTGATTTAGCAAGAGAGCAGGGCGAAAATGCTAGAGCAACGCTTATAGTATCTGCTTTGAAAGAAATTGCTACTTTATCTAAGGTCTTAGGAGGCATGCAAGAAAATTCAAATATATTACTAGAGGCAGGAGTAGTAGGCGATTTAGTTCTTACTTGCTATTCGTTAGGTTCACGCAATACAAAATTCGGTTATGAGCTTGGAATTAGTAGCGATAAAAAGAAATTTTTACAGGAATATAAAAAGCTAGTAGAGGGAAGAGAAGCATTGAAATTAGTTTTAGATTTGATAAAAAAATACAATTTACATATGCCTATAATTTCCGAAGTGGCTATACTCGTTTAATTTGAAAAATTGGCTACGTCGTCCTATAAGTACTGCGGTGTTCACGTATTAAGTATACGCTCCGCTCCTCGTCTTATGGACTTCTTGCTCTTTTCCAAATTAAACTTCGTCTATCTATTCTTCATTTTCTTGGAGTTGGTATCTACCACGGTATGGCAAGTACTACAATAATCTCTTCATCTGCTCTTGCTCTAATTTTTCTTCTTTGTCTAATTTATTTAAAAATTCTTTATAGAAACCGGTTGTTATATATACAAGTTCCATTTCAGGATTTAATTCAGAAGATTCAAGTATTACTAAACAATCACCATCCTTGAAAGTAACCACTCTATCATTTTCTTGTTCTAAACTATATTTATCTTTTAAGATGCTATAAAATTCTTCAAATTTATTCTTATCTATAGTTAAAATAACGGCTTCTATTACATTAAAATCATTACATATCACTAAAACTTTAGAGATAGTTTTTTCGTTTGGTTCGATATAATAATTATATCCTTGCCAATAATTAGGTTCTTTATTGATAATTTTGTATTTTTTTGTTAAGTCTAGATGTGTAGTTTTATTTAATTCAAGACCAAGCGGAGCAGGGGCTGCATAAGAATTCAGGTAGAAAAATATGATAATAAAACAAAATAGATTTTTTATGAGCATATAGAGAACTTGATATTAAATTAGAATCTTTAAATAACATAATTCTTTTAATATTTCAATTAAAAGTTTATAAAGTAAAAATCTTTACAAAATTCAGGTTTTGTGAACATTTCTAAAAAGATTTAATTTTGGTTCTTTTTTGCTACAAATTATAAGATTTTTTTGAAATATGAATAACTATTCCTTCAAAAATCCTATTAATTTTCGCTAAAAAATACCTTAAAATATAAAATCAATTAAAAATGTTCACAAAATCTAGTGAAAAAAATAAAATCTCATGTATTATAAGTAATTATATCTTTAGCTCATTATACTCGATGAACTTCAAAAATTGGCTGCGTCGTCCTACAAGAGCTTTGGTGCTCACGTATTATTATACGCTCCGCTCCTCGCCTTGTGGACTTCTTGCTCTTTTTGAAGTTGATCTTCGTATACTACTCTTTATTTACTCGGAGTATAAATGGTAATTTTTAGTATAGTTTTTTTTAAAACCGTTTCGGTATTATTAAGTGTAGTAATAGGATTTTTAGCAGGTAAATATTCAAATGTTGAGAGAGATAGTATCTCTTCGTTACTCTTCTATTTTATATCGCCTATAGTATTTTTTACGATACCTGCTAGTACAACCTTAACACTTTCAGCATTAAGCGTTACGGTCGTAACATTTGTAATCGCAACACTCTTATCGCTCTTTTCTTATTATTTTTTTGGTAAATTTTGGCAAGATCATACACGTAATATTATAGCTTTGTCTGCAGGTACGGCAAATGGCGGATATTTTATGTTGCCTATAGCGGCGGCACTTTTTGATGATTATACGTTAAGTATTTACATGATGGCGGTGATAGGAGTTAATATTTACGAATGTTCTGTCGGCTTTTATATTTGTATGAGGAGCTTTTCCAATACTACCGACAGCATATTAAAAGTAGTAAAATTACCGATTTTAAATGCTTTTTTCTTGGGATGTTTGTTTAGTTTTTGTGGTTTTACTTTACCGGACTTCTTAGATGATTTTATATATAATATGAAAGGTTCTTTTTCGATACTTGGTATGGTTATGGTTGGGCTTGCTCTTTCGTCTTTGCAAAAATTTGAAGTCGATATAAAATTCACCCTTGCTACTTTTGCTGCTAAATTTATATTTTATCCCCTTGGAATAGGACTATTTATCATGTTTGATCATTTTGTAACAAAATGGTATAACAATGATTATTATAATGCGTTAAAATTACTTTCTACGGCCCCCTTAGCCGCCAATACTATAGTTATAGCAAATTTACAAAAATTTTACCCTGAGAAAGTTGCTGCTACCGTGTTTTTGTCTTTGCTTTTTGTAGTTATATATATGCCGACAATGGTCAGTATATTTTTAAGTGATTTAAATTAATAGGTTCATATGAAAATTAATTCAATAAAAATTGGTCCATATATTAATTTATTACCTCTTCAATATATACCGGAACATAAAATTTCTTATGTGGAATTCGGTGATCCTAATAATAAAAATATAGTAGTATGTGCTCACGGTTTAACTAGAAATTCTCATGATTTTGATAAAATAGCTAAAGAATTAAGTAAAGATTATAGGGTAATTTCAATAAATTATCCTGGGCGTGGTGATAGCGAAAATTTCAAAAAAACTAATCATTATAATTATACTACCTATATTAAAGATACGTTATTCTTTTTAAAAAGACTAAATATTAAAAATCCTATTTGGCTTGGTACTTCAATGGGCGGTATTATAGGTATGATACTTGCCAGTAAATATAAAAATATTTTTAAAGCCTTAATATTAAATGATATAGGAGCATTTATTGATGCTGCTCCTTTAGTTAAAATTGGAGGATACGCTAAAAAAACAATTATCTTAGATGATTTGCTTAGTGCAAAAGAACATCTAAAGCTTATTTATGCACAATCAGGTATCAAAGACGAAGAAGATTGGGATTATTTAACAAAATATAGCGTAATTGCTACATTCGGCGGAAAATATAAAATGAATTATGATCCGGCTATAACAAAAGGAATGAAAAATGCTAGTAACCAGGAAGATGTTAAACTATGGTCCGTATGGAATAAAATAGAATGTAGGATATTAGTAGTGCATGGAGTGAAGTCTCAAATTTTAACAAAATCTACTGTTAAAAAAATGAAAGAAACAAAAGATTTTGATCTTTATGAAATAAAATATGCAGGACATGCTCCATCATTAATGAATATTGAGGAAATTAAATATATTAAGTCTTGGTTAGAGAAGAAATTGTAATGTCATTTGTCTGTCATCCCATGGCTTGACCTTGTGTTGTATAAACGTTCAGGATGTCATTCCCGCGAAGGCGGGAATCCAGAAAAAATAACCTTACGTTTAATTAACAAAATAAACCTAAAAAAACAAGTTTTTTATAGGTTTTACTGGATTCCCGCCTACGCGGGAATGAAATAAAAAAGTCAAATTAATAAACAAACAATAATTATGAAAATTACTGCTAAAGTACTAATAATAGGTTCAGGTCCCGCAGGTTTAAGTGCCGCTATTTATACGGCTAGAGCCGCTTTAAAACCAATATTAATAAATGGTATGCAGCCAGGTGGGCAGCTTACAATTACCACCGATGTTGAAAACTATCCAGGGTTTGCGGAAACGGTGCAAGGGCCTTGGCTTATGGAGCAGATGTCTATGCAGGCTCAAAATGTCGGTACAGAAATTATTAGTGATTACGTAGAAAAAGTTGATTTATCAAAAAGACCCTTTAAAGTATTTACAGGAAGCGGGAATGAGTATGAAGCAGAAAGTATAATCATTTGTACAGGTGCAGAAGCAAAATGGCTTGGTATAGCTTCAGAGCAGGAATTTCGTGGTTTTGGTGTGTCGGCATGTGCTACCTGTGATGGTTTCTTTTTTAAGAATCAAGAAATAGTTGTAGTAGGGGGAGGAAATAGTGCCGTAGAAGAAGCTTTATATTTAACAAATCATGCTAGCAAAGTTACTATAGTGCATAGAAGAGATAGTTTTAGAGCTGAAAAAATATTGCAAGATCGATTATTTAAAAATCCTAAAATATCGGTTATTTGGGATCATGTAGTAGATGAGATTGTAGGTAGCAATAAACCAAAATCCGTTACCGGAGTTAAAATTCAAAATGTTCACACCAAAGAAATTAGTTTAGTGAATTGTAGCGGTGTATTTGTAGCTATTGGACATGCACCAAATACGGGGCTATTTACCGGACAAATTGCAATGGACGATGATAATTATATTATCACTACACCTGGTAGTACTAAAACTAGTGTAGAAGGAGTTTTTGCTGCGGGTGACGTTCAGGATAAAATTTATAGGCAAGCAGTAACTGCCGCAGGAACAGGCTGTATGGCAGCTCTTGAAGCAGAGAAGTTTCTAAATAAATAATTAAATTTCTTCAAAAAAGAAACAGGTATACAAGAATTTATTAATTTTTTTTAATAAATTCTTGTGTTGAAAATTATGGTAATATAATCTCTCTTTCTAATTTTATAAAATAAGGAGGAATTATGCCTATACAACATTTGACATCAGAAAAAAAATGGGAAATTTTTTTAAACGCTATAGGAACAAAGGTAGAAGTTACAAAGGTAACCGATAATAAAGTCATTTTTAAAACAAATTCTAAAGACTTAGAACATTTCCGTACATTATTAGCGTCCCCTGATGAATTAAAGAAGAATGTGATACATGCTTTATTTAAGGATAATGAGAATAAGCCAAAAAAATTAGAAGAAGCTGAACCTAATAGTATAGATACTTCGGATATAGAAGCAGGGCAATTATTTCATAAATTAGTAGATGGAGACTTTATAACTAAGTTTAATTTATCTGAAACTTTTAATGCAATGAAATTAGAAGCTAAATTTAATGAAGAATTATTAACTACTCAATTTCAGTTTTCTTTTAGTGATCCTTTACAACAAAATCTTAATGAAACTAAGCTTAAAATGCTACAAGCTACTATAACCGATGAAAATAAATTATCAAAAATTTTAACAGGCAAAGAAGCACCGGCTATAGATTATACCTACCCACCTACTGAATTTTCTAAGTTAATATCCCAAATTATTTCTCATACAGAAAATAATAGCTTAACTTTTACTCTAAATAATGGTGCAACAATGCAGGCCGTACAGGCTTATAAGGCTGATGACAAACCGCCTATTATCGCTTCTGATTTGGAAAGCGGATTTATCCTTGATAAACAATATCTATTAAAATATTTATTTCCGATATTAAATGGTTTTGTGTGGCAGGAAGAAGACAAGCTTCCTATTATGTTTTCTTCTAAAGATTCAGAAGCCATAAATAATGATAATACTCATTATATGACTTTATTAATTGATATTAGCAGTAGCATGAAAAGTACTTTTGATACTTATAAAGATAATATACAAAAGATACTAACTAAATTAGTTGAGATTCCTAATTGGGAAATTAATATAGTTGCATTTAATGATCAATCTAGCATGGAATCTTTTTCTAGTAAGGAAAATACTATTGAAGATATTAAGAGATATGTAGAAGCTTTTAATGCCGATGGATGTACAAGGTTGTATGGTACTGTCAAAGATGCTTTAGAATCTTTTAAAGAAAAAATAGATATGCATTCTACTATTATAGTATTTACTGATGGGAAAAATGAAGGAACTGATTGTAAGACAACTCAAAAAGAGGTTATAGATTCTGCAACTGATGTAATACAAAATCCTCAATTTAATATGTATGCTGTAGGTTTTGGAGAACATTATAGTAGAGAATTTTTTGAAGAAATCGCTATGCAGGGGGGCTTTACTCATGTGAGTTTAACGGATTCTAACGGTATGAATCAGCTTGAGCAATATATTGATAATATCGGGCAAAAGGTAGTTATTTGGAAAATATTAGGAGAGAAGCTAAATTTGGTAACTCGAGTACAAAAAGGTGATGTTTTTATTGGAAAAAAAATAGAAACTGAAACAGGAACTACATTTTATATAGATGGTCAAGAGTTCACTATTGGAATAGAGGAGTCTGATACAGAAATTGCCGGTGTGGTAAGAAATTGTTATGATGAAGCAACGGTTTAATTAATAATATTAGAAAAGTACTATATGTCATTCCCGCGAAAGCACATGGGTGTCAACTTAAGGAAAATGTCACCCCGTGGCTTGACCACGGGGTCCAGTTATTGTTTTTATGGATACCGTGGTCAAGCCACGGTATGACACCGAGTGCTTTTTTCGAACCTCACGCAAATACCTACGCGGGGATGACATCAGCAGCTTAGTAAGTAAAGCCATTAATATTATCGAGGGAATATGAACTTACTTAAAAACATTACAGGAAAGAATTATATAAACGGTGAATTTGTGGCATTTGGAAAGCAAATATCCGTTATTAATCCTTCGACTTTAAAAGAAATCGCTACAGTTCCGAATTTAGAAGTATCAGAGGTTAATGCTGCAATAGATAATACAGTTAAGGCTTTTTCTTCATGGTCCCAAAGTTCATTTGAAGAAAGGATAGCGATTCTTAGAAAATGGTATAATTTAGTAATCGAAAATATTGATGAGTTAAGTCATATATTAACCTTAGAGCAGGGGAAGATACTCTCTGAATCCAAAAAAGAGATTCTATACGGAGCATCTTTTATTGATTGGTATACATATGCTATTCATAATATTCATTCGGCTATCAAACCTGGAAATAATAAAGCTCATAAAATCGTTACGCAATATGAGTCAGTAGGACCTTCTGCTGCTATAACTCCTTGGAATTTTCCAAATGCAATGATTACCCGTAAGGTAGTACCTGCGATAGCAGCTGGTTGCAGCGTTATATTAAAACCATCAAGTCTTACACCTCTATCAGCTTTAGTACTTGCGAAACTGGCAAGTGATGCCGGTTTGCCTGCGGGAGTATTTAACGTAATTACTGGTGATTCAGATGTTATAGGTAAGGCTTTTTGTAATGATTTTAGGCTTCGGAAATTATCATTTACCGGTTCTACAAATGTCGGTAAAATTCTATATCAAAATGCCGCAAATACTCTAAAACGTTTATCGTTAGAACTTGGCGGTAATGCTCTGTTCATTATAACGGCAGATAATAATTTAGAGAAAGTAGCAGGTGATTTAGTAATTGCTAAAACTAGAAATAGCGGGCAGTCTTGTACTTCCCCTAACAGAATATTTATAGAAGAATCTATATATGAAAAATTTATAGAAAT
>DYDV01000057.1 GCA_020404465.1 Rickettsia endosymbiont of Omalisus fontisbellaquei | reverse complement strand
TCAGCCGTTAGATTATTCTCGTAAGACATCAGAGCGCGAGCGGCAGATAGTGCGAATAAGCCGCCTGACCCTATTGCCGCAACATCATTTTCAGGCTCTACAACGTCACCATTACCAGTCAAAATTAATATATGACTACGATCAGCTACTATCATCATTGCTTCCAAACGTCTCAAATATTTATCGCTACGCCAATCTTTAGCAAGCTCAACTGCACTTCTAAGTAAATTATGTGAATATTTTTCTATTTTTGCTTCAAGTTTTTCAAATAAAGCAAGCCCATCAGCCGTAGAACCTGCAAAACCGGCAATAATTTTATTGTTTGCTATAGTCCGTAGTTTCCTAGCACCGGACTTTAATATCGTATTGCCGTGCGAGACTTGTCCGTCTGCCGCTATAATTATTTCTTCGTTCTTTTTTAAACAAAGTATTGTTGTGCCGTGTAAGGCTAAATTATCTGACATAATATATAAATTTATTGATATTAAGTTGTTAATTAAGTACTATATATAGTTAGAATTACTCCTGTTAAGTAAACGAGTATATACCGCAGATACTTCAAAAGTTGGAAGTCAAATAAGCGGTGAGCCTGCGCAGCGTATAATAATACGTGAGCACAGGCGAATCCCGAAATTTGACGTACCAAATCTTGAAGTATCAAAGGTATACTTGACTAATCCAATTTAATTAATTATTGTCCCTTGAATTTTCAAGACTTAAACTTAAATAATGAATATATACGCAATATACATTAACTCCACACAAAAAAATAATAATTTTATTGTTATTGAAGAAGGCTTTTCATGGATAGCTGCTCTTTTAAGTATATTTTGGGCATTATACCATAAAATGTGGTTAGTTGTTGCTATTGCCGTAATAGCGAATATAATCGTTACGGCAATTAATATTGAAGAGCTAACGTTTATATTTAAGATAATCTTAATATTAGGCTTCGGCTTTTTTGCTTCAGATATTAGAGAGAATTATTTAAAAAGGAATAATTACCGACTAGAGGATATTATAGTCGCAAATTCAAAAATCGAAGCCGAATTGAAATTTCTAAAAAATAATATATATGTATAACAAAGAAAATGTTTTTGCAAAAATTATAGATAAAAATCTTCCGGCAGAAATAATTTATGAAGACGAACAAATTTTAGCATTCAAAGATATAGCACCCGTAGCACCTGTGCATATTATCGTTATACCTAAAAACGAATATATAGATTATGCCGATTTTATTTCTAAAGCTTCCATAGACGAAATAAAACATTTTTTTGCTAAAATTTCTGATATAGCAAATGAAGCAGGTTTAGATAAAGACGGTTATCGTTTAATAACTAACAAAGGCGAAAAATCAGGACAAACTATTTTTCATTTCCATTTCCATATTATCGGCGGTGAAAAACTCATCGGATTAATAAATAAAAATGACTAAAAAATACAATATTGCAGTAATCGGAGCTACAGGAAATGTAGGGCGTGAAACTCTAAATATTCTTGCTGAGCGTAATTTCCCTGTTAATAAAGTCCATGCTATAGCTTCAGATAACTCTATAGGGCGAGAAATAAGTTTTGGAGAAAAAATACTACAAATTAGTAGTTTAGCTAATTTAAATTTTGATGATATCGATATTGCTTTTTTTTGTGCCGGCTCAAAAGTCTCAAAAGAATTTATACCAAAAGCTACTGCTGGTAATTGTGTAGTTATCGACAAATCCTCACTTTTTAGAACCCATGATCAAGTGCCTTTAATTGTACCTGAGGCTAATTTATCAACACTTAAAGACTTTACCGCTAAAAACATCATAGCTAATCCTAATTGTATAGTGATTCCACTTGCAGTAGTATTAAAACCGCTGGATAATGAAATAAAGATTAAAAGAGTAGTGATATCTACTTATCAATCGGTATCGGGAGCAGGTAAAGCAGGAATGGATGAACTTTACGATCAAACAAAATCCAAATATACTTTTGGAGAAAATGATCCTAACATATTTCCAAAACAAATTGCATTTAATCTGTTTCCTCATATAGGTGATTTAAATAAAGACGGCTATACAAGTGAAGAAGCAAAAATTGCTTTTGAATTAAACAAAATTATAGGCGATCATATTAAAGCTAGCGTTACTTCTGTCAGGGTACCGGTATTTATCGGTCATTCTATATCGGTTAATATAGAATTTAACGACAAAATGGATGCTATTATAGCTGAAGAAATATTACAAGATGCTGATGGAATCGTTACGATTTCCCGCAACAAAGATTTTACTTATGCCTCACCGGTTGAAGTAGTAGGTGAAGATGTCGTATATGTCTCTAGAATTAGAAATGATGCAAGTAGAGCTAATACGATAAATCTATGGATCACATGTGATAACTTACGTAAAGGAGCAGCTTTAAACAGTGTCCAAATTGCCGAAGAACTAATTAATACTTATTTATAATAATATAACTAATATGGATAATAAAAATAATAATTTAAACAAAAAAAACCCATTAGTAATAGCACTAGGCGAATGTAGGACAGCCTTTTGGATAGTTTTTTGGTTTGCTTTTGTAATTAATTTACTAATGTTAATTACTCCTCTTTACTCTCTACAAGTTCTTGATAGAGTTCTTGGGAGCGGTAATCTACAAACATTATTATTTTTATCAATAATAATCGCATATATTTATTTCGTTTATGGATTACTGCAAATTGCTCGTTCTTTTACGCTTATAAAAGTTGGAGAATGGCTTGATAGAACAGTAGCACCCATAATTTTTGCTTATTCGATTTCTGCAGCTGCAACACGAGCAAATATGGGTTCTAGCCAATTATTACGTGATTTTCAAGCCGTTAAAACATTTCTAACAAGTACCGGAATTAATACTTTATTTGATGCCCCTTGGAGTCTTATTTATATTGCAGTTATTTTTTCAATTCATCCATATCTCGGTTTTATTACGGTTTTTGGAGCAGTAGTTATAGTTTCAACGGCTTTCTTTAATGCGGCTGCTACTAATAAGACGCTCGGTGAAGCTACCGAATTTTCGATAAAAGGTATGACCCAAGCTGATATTGCTAACAGAAATGCGGAAGCAATTGAAGCAATGGGAATGATGAAAAACGTTACTCATAACTGGCACAAATTTAATTTGCTAGCACTTGATAAACAATCGGTTGCTAGCTATCGTAACGGTGTTATTTCTAACTTTTCAAGGTTTATCCGTAATATAATGCAAATGGCTGTTACAGGCGTTGGAGCTTATCTTGTTGTAGATACTCATGGGG
>DYDV01000056.1 GCA_020404465.1 Rickettsia endosymbiont of Omalisus fontisbellaquei | reverse complement strand
TTCTCTATGTTTATTAATCTGATCAATCTGAGAATTTACTTCATCGGTAATAACTTGCTCTCTATGCTCTATTTTATTTAACACTTCAGTACTATATTCATAATTTTTAACATCAGCATTAAAGTTATTAAGCTCTTCCGTAATCTTTTGGTCTATTTCAGCTCCCTCGGCGGTATCTTTAACTTTTTGTGCTATTAATGCCGGTATTTCTTCGATATTGATATCATCTCTTTTGAAATGATCTTTAAGCTCTTTATACGTTTGCTCTAAATTTTCCTGAGCTTTCTCATGCACAATATCATAATGATATTGACGACGCCCATACCAATCATCATCTATAAGTTCTTGATGTTTTTTATGAGCGTTATCTATCATATTACGCATTTGCGAGTCAGTAGCTTTTTCTTGCATAAATCTATCACCCATTATCACCGGATCATTTCCTTCGGATAACTTACCATGCACCTCATGAACAAGTTTTCTTTGAGCTAATTCCTGATAATATTCTACGTCACCCTGTCTCCCTGACTGCTCTAATCTTGCTAAATATTCAGGGGATAATATATCTGCTTGCGTGGCTAGCGTTTCCTTATTAATACGCATTTGAAGCTCGCCGAATTCCTGCTCTTTTTCATCATCTTTTAATTTTTCGCTATAAGTTCTAAGTCTTGGGTCGTTATATTCAAAATCATGCCATTCAGCACTTGTGAGATTACCCTCATATTTATCACGTAAATCTTTACCAACTATAGCAGTTAATGCTTCTCGCTTTAATCCCGTATAACCGGCATAGATTTTTTCACCTATACCTACACGCTTTTCTTCTTTTAATTTACGTTTTGTATCAACACGATGCTCCATCTCTTGCCAACTTCTAAGTACTCCTATATTCTTACCTAATAGACCGACTCCTCTCCCTGACATATCTTGATGAGCATTACCATAAGCTTTTTGATAATCCCTAGTAAAGCTTGCATCACTAGCTAGTTCACGTAAGTTAGCATCTTTTAATGATTTATCAAACTCAGCTTTTTGTTTTGTACTTAAAGCGGCGTAATCTTTCACTCCATATTTATTTGCAGCAATTTTATCTCGAAGCTGAGTAAATTTCATTTGCGATAGTTCTTTTGCTTTTAATTCATTCCCTTTAGGTAAATTCTTTAATAACCCTGAAATACCGTTTTCATAATCCGTAATAGCATTCATTTTTACATCTTTAGAATCTATACCGTATTTTCTTTTAACCTCATTTTGTACGGCTTTATTAGCAGAAGAACCAAGAGCTTGCTTTTCAAGTCTTCCCATCATCATACCCTCAAATCCTTTGGCAACTGACATGCTAGCTTCCTCTACCTTCGCACTTACCCGTGTAGTTATAGGTGCACTTACCGTCTTAGCCACATAATTTAGCGGCCTGTTCATTTGTTTTGCAGCCGAGTCATAAGATTGCTGATTAACTTTTTGTATGTCTGTTAAATTACCTGAAGTACCGGCAATAAACTGTGCCGTCGATATAGCAGTATCGTTAAATTTACTTAGCAAATAAATAGACACAAAAATTAGTAATATCCCGTCAAGTTGGACAAATTTCCCATTTATAAAGTTACTAATCCTTTTTGCATCTTTAACTAAATCTAAAAACGGTAACTCAATATAGCGTTCCTCTATACACTCATACGCAGAACAGTGCGTAGTACCATCATCTTTTATATAATCTTCAGGAACTAATATCTTTGCTTTGTGGAAATTATTTATACCGCCTTTCATTGGTACGGGGAACCACCAATAAAATATTGAATTACCAAGACTTGGATCTATATCCTCAAGGAAACTACCAAATATTTCATTTATCGGACCTAAATTAGGAAAATCATGCTTACATACAGCAAAACCGAGTGTTGAATATACTTCACTTCTGATTATCATTGAAATAAAAGCGATACCGGCAAATAAAATTATAGGCTGTAATGCGTATGATATTAATTGTCTTAACCAATTCTCAAATAACGAACGAGTTATATTAAACAACATAAAACAAATAAATATCGGCCCCATAATTATAATCATACCGATAGTTATAAGGGCAGTGAGATAGATAATAGTAGCTTTAAATATAAGGAAGAAAATAAAATACAGAGCTATCATATATAGAATGATATATATAAAGCCAAGCCAATCAACAAACAGTAACGAAAATAATTTAGATAAAGTTTGAGGAGAAATAAGTAACCCAAGCAAGCTTTGAGAACCCGGACCAGTAGCCGAAGCCTCATTAACTATTTGCAGTATTTGCTGAACCCCATCAATAAAAAATACGAATAAATAATCATGAAAAAATGTCCAAGCTTTACTAGTGCTTAATAATATTGAAACTATACTAACTTTTAATATTCTAACTATAAGTTCGACATGAGTAAGGTTTATATTACCTATTAAAAAGGAAAAGCCCGTAAACATTATATATAGAGTTAAAATAGCCGAGACACTCATCCTATAACCCGGCGTATCAATTATTTGTTGATAAGTTTTCTTTATGATCCCATCGTTACCAAATAATACTCCTTTTATTAAATCTGTTAAAAATTGTAGTGGATCGGGTCTAGTATCACTAACTCCGGACTTTATTACTAATCTATATTGCCCACTATTATCATCATAAAATTTATCTATAATCTTAAAATAAAGAGGCGCTTGAGCATATTTTGACTTATCTTCACCTTTATATTGATAATTTATACCGCCGGCTTTTAAGAATTGTCCTGTACTACTAATACTATAAAAGTCATAGCCTACACTCGAAGTAAGCTCTCCTAAATGCTGAGTTATACCTTGTGGTTTACGCTGTGAATCCGGCGAAATATTAGGATCAGCATTTTTAGCGGCAATAAGAAAATAAAGCCCGACGCCGTCTGTCATTATACATGGAGCATTACTAATCATTGCATCATTTTGACTTGCGGGATTAGGAGTACACATATCAAGCCTAGCATTATCCCAAAAAGTACACGGTTGTAGCTTAACACAAAAAGCAGCCAAAGTAGTTGTATTATTCTTTTGACCGTACCATGGACACCATGCAGATAACTGACCTGAAGTATTTTTATCTCCAAGTATATAATTCCATGGTCTTACCATAACGGTTAACGGATAGCCGTTTACTTTATAAGCACTGTCACGCCACGGTGCTACTTGATCGCCCTCCTGTCTTGAAGTAACTTCAGCAGGATCATATCTAGAAGAAACATCAAATTTGATAAAACCGAAATCATCAGGATCAATACAAGTATCACCACTGCAACCGGAGAGCAGCAGCAATAACGATATTAATAATGTAATAAAAATATTTTTGTTCATTTATTTTTTATGTGTTATTTTTATATTCTTAATTTCAACGTCATTGCGAGGAAATTACGTAAGTAATTGACGAAGCAATCTCAGGAATTTGTTATTATTTCATGAGATTGCCGCACAGCCTACGGCTGCTCGCAATGACGATTTTCAAGTTAGCTAGGATGACACTAAAATAACCTATACTACTTCCTCTCTTCTTCTTTCTTCGGTACATCATTACGTTCAGATAAAAATTTACTTGTATGTTCACCGCCGCCTTGGGGTTCTCTAGCTTTATAATTTTGATCAATTATCTTATCTTTGAAAATTCTAGCCGGAGCCATAGCAGCCTCTTTAATCGGTTTTGTTACCGAGCCTATATCCTGCATCACAGCTCCTACAGGATCAGAACGTTCTTGATAATTTCCTGATATTCGTGCCGGTGTAACATTTGTAAGCATTCCGACTACTATATTTACAAAAGTTACTAAACCATATGACATCAAGCAATATGAATAAAATAATAAAGCCGTAGTAAATAATACTAAGAAAGTATTAGCATTATTTGTTAAAATATTAGAACTACTAATTTCCGGAACATCCGGTACAAAGAAAGGTATTCCGGGTAAGAACGGTAATGTAAAAGAGAAATTGATCGGAATACCAAGATTTGTTAAATCAAGCCCTATTTTTATCGGTATAAGAGTATCCCAGCAGGCTCTAACTACCACTTTTAAAAGCTGCTCAGATAAAACCTGATCTATCAATAAAAAGAAAATCAATAATATTGTCGGCTGCACTACATAACTAAGCAATGTCGATATCCAGTTATCAAATAAACTCTTAGTTTTTTCAAATAACATTAATATTATGAAAAACGGTGCTAATGAAATCATAACTGTTACCCCTATGAATGCGATAACATAACCTATTATAACTTCTAAAACAGCTCTAAAATAAGTAATAAGACCATAAATGGTTATAATGGCGATAAATGTTAACCCGTTATGTATTTGTAATAATTCAATAAATAACAACCCCCAAATTCTGCCGTTAGTGTATTTATCAAATATAGGATCAATAAAACCAAAAATATTAGATCTAGAGCTTGTAGCACCTACTACGTTAGTTACAAAGAAATCAATACCGTCAGTAAATACACTAAAGAAGTATGTATTAAAGAAACTCCAGCTTTCTTCTCTAATTAAAAAAGCTACTATAGCTATTTTGCATATACGTATTATTACTTCTATGGCAGTTAATTTTAATGCTCCCATAACAAACATTAGTCCAAATATAGTAACATAAAGAGTTAATGCAGCTTTAGCTATATTCTGCACTGCAGAATTTTTAACTAGCTTCATATAGAACATTTGACTAAAAGTTCTAAACTGATCGGTAATAGGTTTAATAGCACCATTATATACTATATCCGAAAACCAAGTTGTACCGGTATAATTAGCATAATTTACACTAACTACCCCTTGTATATTACTATTAGGATTTACTACCCTTAACCATAAATATCCATCTTGCGGTGCATCAGCTGCAAAATTATAATCTACTGGCGTACCGCGAACAGATGAATCAGGTAACGCACCGTCCTGTGTTATTACATATTCTAAACTTATATTTTGCTGATCACCCGGACTAATTGAATTTGTTCCGTTACCTATTTCAACAATCATCGCATAACGACCAAAATATAAAAAATTAGCTGACCAATCGCTAGTAGTTATATAATTTGTAAAACTATTATAATCAGAAAATCTACCTTTCCAATCACTCATTAAAACCGAATTACTGAACATTCCAGTAGATGGCCAGTCGCTAGTAAAATCCATAGTACCGCCGCTAGTCGCTTGATAATATATAAAGCTACTTTGAGTACTGCCTGAATTTACAAAACTTTGATCCCGTCCCTTAATAACCTGACCGCCTACTTTAATTGTCATTCCTCTACCTTGATCGTAATAGCAAGCAGGACTAGTATTTAAATTAGAACCCATAGGGCAAGAATTAATTAAGCCCATAAAATTCTGTACTGTTCCAACTCTCATAGGTTTGCCGACTAATGCTTCGTTACTATTTATACTTTTATATTTTGTAGCTGAGCCAGTACCGCTACATCCGCTTGGTTTGTCAGGATCTCTTGAAGCATCTATAAGATTACATACCTGCTCTGCAGATGAGTAAATTATTCTATTATCAAAGTTGCCAAGGTTGCTTTCAGTATAAAGTGCAGAAGCAGCAAATATCGAACTATCAAGTTCCTGTGCTAAAATATTATCTATGGTACTTGGAAATACTGGAGTATTAGGGCTAAAAAAATTATCTTTACCAACTAAACTAATATTTACTATATCGCCGGCATTAACTTGAATTCTTGGATTACTGTTAGAATAGTTAAAGTAGTTAATAGACTCAGACATCTTAGTAAACGACAATGCATCAAGATCTTTGTCAGGCGGTATTATGTCACCGTTCTGCCCTGTCACGACAAAACGAGGAAATCCTAAAGCTTCAAATTGTAATTTAGAATAATTATAAGTTTTAATGAAAACTTGCGGCGTACTAAATCTTGGATCAATTCTATATAATACTAGATATTTTCTAGGTTCAGGAGTAATACCTGAAGTAGACCAGTTTATTTTTAACAATTTACCTTTCTCAACAGCATTACCTGTTGACTGCCAAGTTCCGGCGGTAGATAAACTAATTCCTATATTGCCCTCTTGAAAACTTGTAAATTCAGGCACTTCTAAACAACCGAATAAGCTTTTTAACCCACCAAAACCGGTTGACATCCATGAAAAAGCATCAACAGCTTTAGCTGGCATTGCCATAAACAAAACTAATAAAACTAAACTCTTAAGAATTTTCATAATTTAAATTGTTATCCAACACGTCATACCGTGATTTTTATTTTTTGTCATTGCGAGGAAATTACGTAAGTAATTGACGAAGCAATCTCAGGAGTTTATTATTATTTCACAAGATTGCCACGCTCCTTTCAGTCGCTCGCAATGACGATTTTTGATTCACTCTCTATCTCGGCAACTCAGGTTTAGGTGGTTCTTCATTTTTCTTCTCACCCCCTTCTTGTGGCATATTTTTTCTATTTTTCTCAGCCTGACCTAACGTTTTATTGCGTTGTTTTAATCGACCTTCCGCTCTGCCGGTGATACCTTGTCTTGTTTTAGCATCCATACCTATTTGGCTTAATGCTTTATTTTCTGCTGCGTCAGACATTGCTGCCCCCATACCGGTAGCTGAAGGTCCGGCAGCACTAGTTAATTTTGCTACCATACGTCCTGAAAATTCAATATAACCGTACATACCGTAAGCAATAATAACCAGAGCTACGATATTTTGCATATTTACTCCCATCATACCTGACATATAATCCATTCCCCAAGGAGCAAACCAATTAATACAGAAGATAGGTACGTTCAGTAATGCAATAGGTAAAATAGTACCGATAAATGGAATTTTTATCGGTAAAGCACATTTCCAGCAAACGCTATAACCTAAAACAAAATCTAGATAAATGGTAAATAGCTGTGTTAGTACTATAATACCTGCCATCATAACTACCGGTTCTACCATATAGCGGATCGTAAACCTCACCCAATTATCAAATAAATACCTAGTAAAATCAAATAATAAGAAACTAATAAATAAAGGAGCTATACCGATTAATATACAAGTTGCCATAAATGCCATAATATAAACGGCAATAGCTCTAAGTGCCGTAATAATTACTATACCGACCGCAATAAAAGTAATTATAAAATATATAATACCGCTAAGCCCAAGAGAAAGAAGTGCAAGTAATTGAGCGATAAATGTTTGACTAAAAAATATTTTACTCATTACTGCATCTAAAAACATAAAAGGATTAGAAATAGTATTAGTAGAAGTAAACAAGCTATACCCACTCATATTAGCAATAATTGAGTCTGAAAAACCGGTAATTGCATCAAAAAGGTAATTATTGAAAAACTCAAAAGTATTACCGTTCATAAGTCCGCTAACTATTCCGATTTTTGCTATTCTAATTACTAGCTCTTTTTGATTTATCTTAGCAAAGCCGAGCAAGAACATTGCTCCGTAAGTCATCACATATAGAATTAAAATTGCTTTAATATAGGTAAAAAAGTTAGTACAGGATGAATTATCAGTGGCTTTATAACATACCATATTTTTAAAAATAGAAGTAGCAGCCCCTTGAACTTTAGTTTTAAATAACTGAAGTAATGGCTCCATTACTTTAATAGTAAAACTTCCTACTTTTAAGGATGTTGAGAAATGTACTTTATAGCTACCGTCACTGTCTTTATAATCCTTCGGATCATTTAGAATTTTCATCCATATATAACCAGCTTTGTTTGCTGTAATAGGGGGGGTAGCTTTACCATCACTATCAACGTTAATTCCGGTGGCTGAATAAGATTTAATAGGATTGCCGTTGGAATCTTTAGAATTTGGATCTTCTGAAGCCGGTACTATTATATATTGTACTTGTCCCCGATCATCAAAAGTATCGTTAAAACTATTACCGTTCTCTCTATAGCATTTAGTCTGTTTAATATTTAGAACATATCCGCCCGTATTCTTACTAGCATCTTGTGAGGTGGGAGACCAAAGCCTATATTGTAAATAACTTTTTTCAATATTACTGTTAAAAGGTATATTATATATAACTTTATATATATATTTACCGTCTTTATCTTTATACTCAGGCGGTTGATCTGAATCTGCAACAAACTTAGCAAATTGATTAGCCTGAGCCTCGTGACTAAGCTGCCACATTAATCCGGTTGGTCCTTTGCCTCCTTTACCATCAGCCGTATACCAAAAATATTTATAATTTGAAAGCTCCGGAGTTGAAATAGTTCCGCCAATACATTGACTCTTAATCCATATTCCACTGCAACGTCCTTTGATAAAATCTAGATTTTTAGGACTACGATCACTAACAACATCAGGACATTGACCATTTGGAAGAGTCTTGGAGTTATTAGAACACTCTAAATTAAAGAAATCAAAAAATAAATTGTCTATATTATCACTCCATGCTTTTGTAATACTACCATCATCTTTATAAGCTTCTGGCATTGAAGCGGGAACATTAACCCATGCTCCACATGAATCGCATATCCATTCCCCGCAGCATATAAAACCAAAAGTACAGGGGCACCCAAGAGCACATCCTCCCCAAAAACTCCTATCACAGTAATGATGATAATTACATTTCCAATAATTGTCTCTCCATGTACAATCATTAACATATTCACCGTGATAAACAGAATATTTTCCACAAATCGGATCGTAAGAAGTTTGACCTTGTGAACAATCTTTCGTAACCGCAGTACCTTTAAAAGCATCAGGAACAGCAGCTGTTGGATTACTATAATTTGGAGATACAGAAACTAAGACCCTATCATTAGCATATAATTCGGTAATATTACGCCATTCATTATTTTTTGCATCCATTATTAGAGAGACAGGCGGATTATTTGCATCGGTAATACGAGGGATCGGAATCATTTTACCGTTATCATCTAAATTAGACTTCCCGGGTCTTGTGCTTTCAGTAAATTGTAAATTATCTTTTGGTATATAAGCTAAACACAAACTAGTCTGACCGACCACTTGTAAATTCACCTGTTGGTTGTTTTCTACTAGCACCTGGGTATTTAACCATTCATTGTAACGAGTAGGATCAGGAATAAGCTGAGTTGTGCCGTCAGGTAGCATTTTAGAAGTGTTTACATAATTAGCATTAGCATTAGCATTAAGGGTTATAGTACCGGTTATTGAATCCGAACCTCCTTTACCGTCCGGAGCATATCTCATGTAGCAGCCATTACCGACTTTTACTGCTCCTATCATACCAAGTGCTGCAAAAATAAAGCAAACTAGCGTTGCTACTATAGCGAGTATTCCTAAAACTTTTAATAAGTTACTCTGCATATTCTATCATTTACCTCCAACTGATGATACAGCATCTTTGGCATTATCACCACCTCCTCCCGCTGAACCAAGTGTATCATCGCTTTGTTCTCCGCCCTTACGTCCACTCTCACCAGGCTTATCTCCTACCGGCGGCTTACCTTGCGTAGCCATAGCAGCATCTTTAGCAAAATCTATTCCTTTCTTTACTAAATCAACAATTTTAGTTGGACTTGCCGTTACTGCATTCATATTAGGACCGTTAGTTAAATCAGCCGCAAACTGTCCTATAGATTTAGAGAAATAATAAAAAATAACCGAAAATACTAATACGCACAAAAGTTCCGCTAAAATAGATACAACATCTCTAACAATTGATTTTATTGGGAAAAGTATCAATAAATGCTCTTCCCAACCTTCACCTGCATAATATTGTAACATTTTATATCCAAAACTTTCCTGGCATTTATCTTGACCACCGCTTGGTAACCTTAACTCAAAAGTACTAAATTTAATATCTCCTTTTTCATAATCATATCTAAGAAATTCACAATTTTTAAATATTGCGGAATCATACATAGTGACTAATAAAGCTATAAAACCTGCTATTACTGCCGGCTGCAATGCACATGAGATACATACTTTTAACCACCCGTCAAAATAAGCTTTTGTACGAGTAAATAAAGCCATAGGAATGAATATAGGAGAAACATATGTCATAACGTAAATAGTAATCATGCAAACTAAATAATGCGTAATAAAATATAAAAGTATAGATAAAAATATTACAGAAAATACTAAACCTGCTGCAAGTATAATGATGTTTCCAGCCATAAAGAAGCCAAACATAACGGTAAAAAATCTCAATGATCCCGCTTTACTTAAATCCTTTGGTCTGTCTTTTTTGCCATCAGGATCAAAATTAGGTATAGGTGTATTATTACCGCCGGGACCATTTCCGACCGACCTCCCTAAAACTCCATTCTTATCTATATTATAAAGTAAATCCAAGCCAAGATAATAACCTATACGGCAATCAATAGCGTCCCATAAACCATAAAATTTATAACCGTCCTTATATTTTGAATTATCAAACTGACATAATCCTCTAGAACCCGCTGCATTAAAGACCATCTGTGCAAAGCTAGGTGCTGCTCCTGTCAAAAGAGGTAATCCATATGTTAACATACCGTTTTCTTTTGTCGGCTGACCGCCGCTAAAATCTAAAGGTCCAAGACCGATAGAAAAATAAGCAACAAATAAGAATTTTATTACAAAAAGAGCTATTTTTTCAGTACTTGCATATTCTTTATTTAGAGCCATATTAAAGGCAAAAAACATAGTATACAGAATTAGTGCCGCACCTATAGTTCTCTTTAAATAACCTTGAAACGTGGAAAAAGCGGCAAGATTGGTTATTCTAGAATTTTGATCTTGAGAACTACAGCCATTTCCGACAAAAAATATTTTATTAAGCGTTTCACTCAAACACTGAACTGCAAGACCGGAAAAATTAATTAATGATTGACTATAATTTGCTCCCGTATAACAGCTTTTTCCTATATTGCAATTCTCATTATCAGGCGGGGTAGGCGTCGGAGTAGCACTTAAAGATTTACATGCTACCGGCATCGGTCCCCTTGACGTGGGCATAACTAAACATAGATCATTATCCCATTTTTTAACCGTTAAAACGATATTTTGTAATACGGGATTTGCTCCAAGATCAGGGTTATTATCAATACTTAAATCACTAATCTTCTTAGCATCGCCCTCATTTAAAGTATATATGGTACAAGGACTACTACTACCCTCTACATTTTTAAAACAAAACGTTATACCAGACGCAGCCGAGTTACAATTACCTCTCGGATCTTTCATATCAATATTACGAATTATATAGCCATATGCCGTATCGGTTTCTAAATATCCATCTCCGGTAGTCGGTAAACTAGAACATGATTCCCCAAAGCCGGCAAAGCTATTTAAAGCGAAAACCTCAAGACAAATTACAATAAAAATTTTTATAATATTATGAATTTTCATCGGAACCACTATCTATTTTTT
>DYDV01000055.1 GCA_020404465.1 Rickettsia endosymbiont of Omalisus fontisbellaquei | reverse complement strand
TCGTAGTCATATATTAATTTTGACTGGTAATGGTGACGTTGTAGAGCCTGAAAATGATGTTGCGGCAATAGGGTCAGGCGGCTTATTCGCACTATCTGCCGCTCGCGCTCTGATGTCTTACGAGAATAATCTAACGGCTGAGGAAATTGCTTTAAAATCTATGAAGATAGCTGCTGATCTTTGTGTATTTTCTAATCATAATATTATAATGGAAAAAGTCGTATGAAAGCTACTAAAACTACTTATAAAAAAGACCCTATGGGGCTTACCCCTTCCCAAATAGTTAATGAACTTAATAGATTTATCGTAGGTCAAGAAAAGGCCAAAAAAGCCGTTGCTATTGCACTTAGAAATCGTTGCCGTCGTAAAAGAGTAGAAGGTAATTTACGTAATGAAATAGTACCGAAAAATATCTTGATGATAGGTTCAACCGGTGTTGGTAAAACGGAAATAGCTAGAAGGCTTGCAAAGCTGACTAATTCCCCTTTTTATAAGATAGAGGCAACTAAATTTACTGAAGTTGGGTATGTAGGGCGTGATGTAGAGTCAATTATTCGTGATCTAGTTGAAATAGCTGTTAATACTGAAAAAACTTTAGCAAAAACAGAAGTAGATATTAATGCACGCGAAAAAGCCATAGAAAGAGTATTAGATAGTTTAGTAGGTAAAACTTCTAGTAGTGAGACTAGAGAAAAGTTCAAAGAAAAAGTTTTAAACGGCGAACTTGATGATACAGAAATCGAAATTAGCGTGGTCGATACCACACCTGTCGGCGGTGGAAGTTTTGAAATACCGGGTATGCCTGGAGCATCGATGGGTGTACTTAATCTTGGCGATATGATTGGACGAGCCCTTGGCAGCAGTAAGACAAAAACAAAAAAAATGCTAGTTAAAGATGCTATGGCTATTATTATACCTGAGGAATCAGAAAAATTAATAGACCAGGAAAAAATTATTCAGCAAGCTATAAGTTTAGCTGAAAATGACGGTATAGTTTTTATTGATGAAATTGATAAAATAGCTTCAACCGGTAGTTCTGGAGCAAAAAATGCCGAAATAAGTAGAGAGGGTGTACAAAGAGATTTGTTACCTTTAATAGAAGGAACAACGGTTAATACCAAGTATGGACCGGTTAAAACCGATCATATATTGTTTATTGCTTCCGGTGCTTTCCATATTGCTAAACCTTCTGATTTATTACCGGAGTTACAAGGAAGATTACCGATTAGAGTAGAATTAAATTCGCTCACCAAAGATGATATGATTAAAATATTGCTTGAACCTGAAACTAGTTTAATAAAACAATATTCGGCATTAATAGGTACGGAAGACGTACATCTTGAATTTACTGATTCTGCTATTGAGAAGATAGCTGATTATGCTATTACCGTTAATTTAGAAGTCGAAGATATAGGGGCAAGAAGACTGCATACTATACTTGAGAATTTGCTTGAGGATATAAGCTTTGAAGCTAGCGAAATGAAAGGCAAAAAAATAACTATCGATGATAAATTCGTAGAAAATCAATTATCAAAAATAATAACTAACCTTGACTTAGCTAAGTTTGTTCTATAATATGTTTTTTCAATTAGCAGTTGTTGTTTTTCGTCGTTGCGAGGAAAAATTGAAAATTTTGACGAAGCAATCTCAGGAGTTTGTTATTATTTCATGAGATTGCCACGCAGCCTATGGCTGCTCGCAATGACGACTTTGGTATCCATGCCACAACATCTACAAGCTGAAAAAAATAGCATTTTAAGAAAAATTTGATGATAATTCATATAGCAAGTCTAACGTTTAATGGAATTGATATTATCGATGTTGATGTGCAGGTACAAATATCACCGGGTATTCCTGCTTTTACTATAGTAGGGCTTGCCGATAAAACTATAGCCGAGTCGAAAGAACGAGTTAAAGCAGCATTATCCTCTATAGGGCTTGCACTACCTACTAAAAAGATTTTAATAAATTTAGCTCCGGCAGATTTAGTAAAAGAGGGAAGCCATTTCGATCTTGCGATTGCCTGTTCGATACTTACCGCAATGAATATTTTACCGGAGCTTGAAATATCTGAATATTTGATAATAGGAGAATTATCGTTAGATGGTTCAATCTTACCGGTAAGCGGAGCGCTGCCAGCAGCGATTGGGGCTTTTGCTAGAGGTAAAGGTCTTATTTGTTCAAGCAAAAACGGCTCGGAAGCCGCTTGGTCCGGTAACGATAATATACTTGTTGCAGGTAATTTAATTGAACTAGTAAATCATTTTAAAGGTTCACAAGTTTTAACTCCTCCGGAAGCTGTGCTCCAAGACGAACCGATAAATTATCCCGATTTTAGAGATATAAAAGGTCAAAAAATTGCAAAAAGAGCTTTAGAAATTGCAGCATCAGGGGGGCATAACCTTTTAATGTTCGGTCCTCCCGGAACCGGTAAATCAAGGCTTGCTGCTTGTCTTCCCGGTATACTGCCTAACATGTCTACAAAAGAAATTTTAGAATGCAGCACGATTACAAGTATTGCCGGCAAATTTTCAGATGGTAAGCTTACCAAGGTAAGACCGTTCAGAACACCGCATCATTCATGCTCGCTTGCCGCCATGGTTGGCGGAGGTGTCGGAAAAAAAGTAAAGCCGGGCGAAATTACGCTAGCTCATAACGGTGTATTATTTTTAGACGAATTACCTGAATTTCCGCATAATGTTATTGATTCCTTAAGACAACCTATTGAAAACGGTGAAATATTAATTTCAAGATCAAACGCTCATATAAAATATCCGGCAAATTTCCAGTTAATAGCAGCTATGAATCCTTGTAAATGTGGTTATTTGGGTGATCCTTATAAAGAATGTATGAAAGCTCCAAAATGTTCTAGCGATTATCAAATGAAAGTTTCAGGACCTATTATGGATAGATTTGATTTGCATATAGAGGTATCAAATATTAATATTTATAATTATGACTTGATTGTAGATAACTTTGAGGAAGAATCTGAATATATAGCTGCAAGAGTCGAGAAAGTACGCTTGATCCAAGAAAAGAGATATGAGGGTTATAATATTAAAACAAATAACAGATTAGACGGGCAGTTATTAATAGATTACGCTATGCCTGCTGATGAAGGCAGAGATTTACTGAATGAAGCAGCAAATAAATTTCGTTTATCAATGCGGGCTTATAACCGAATACTCAGGGTAGCACGTACGATTGCCGATCTTGAGGATGCAGATAAGGTCTTGAAAATGCATATTGCGGAAGCTTTGAGTTACCGTAAAATGGAGTTTAGTAATACGTAATTAGATAAAGAGGTTGCTGCACTGATACCAAATCGTCATTGCGAGCGACTGAAAGAAGCGTGGCAATCTCAGGAATTTTGCCTGAGATTGCTTCGTCGACGCCTATGGCGTCTTCTCGCAATGACAATGAGACAACAAAGTCTTTTTTGTAAGCATGACAGATAAATTAATATTTAAATATGACAAAAATTTACTTTATAGCCGGTGAGATGTCAGGAGACTTTATCGGTGGACGCATAATTCAGCACTTAAAAGATAATAAAGAAATAAAATGTATTGGTGTTGGAGGTAAGTATATGGAAGAAGCCGGCGGTTTTAAAAGCTTATTTCCTATTACTTCCATAAATTTAATGGGTTTTGTAGAAATTTTACCTCATATTTTCAAGCTTAAAAAATTAATTGATAAAACTGTAGAGGATATAATAAATAGTAAAGCGGATTTATTAATTACCATAGATTCTCCCGGATTTACTTACCGCACCGCAAAGCGGGTAAGAAAATTTTTACCAAAGCTGAAAATGATTCATATCGTTGCTCCGTCAGTTTGGGCGTACAAAGAGGGAAGGGCGGTAAAATACGCCAAAATCTATGATTGCTTGTTTGCTTTACTACCGTTTGAACCGCCTTATTTTACTAAAGTCGGGCTTGATTGTAGATATATAGGTCATCCGATTATGGAGCAGGAGTTTTATAGCGATAAAATAGCTTTGCGTAAAGAGTTAAAAATAGACAAGAATGAGAGAGTTTTATGTGTTACTCTTGGTAGTAGAAAAGGAGAGATTTTAAGGCATTTACCGATTTTTGTCAGCGCTATTGAAGAAGTTTCAAAAGATTACAAAAATCTTATGATAATATTTCCCCTAGCAAATCCTGATCATGAAACGATAATAAAACCGTTTTTAGAAAATGTTCAATTTAATTATTTATTTTCAAGTGAAAGACTTAAAACTTATGCTGTTGCGGATATAGCTCTAGCAAAATCCGGTACTAATACTTTAGAGATAGCAGCTTCCGGTACCCCTATGATTGTAGCATATAAGGTTAATATTTTAAGCTTTTTTATCATTAAGCTATTGATAAAAATAAAATATGTTACGTTAATAAATATTATAGCTGATAAAGAAATAATTCCGGAATTCATCCAATTTAATTGCCAAGCTAATCTTATTAGTAGTAAGCTTCAAGAGTTATTATTTAATTCTACGAAAGCTTATGAACAGGTAATAGAAAGCCAAAAAATTTTACAAAAATTAGGATTTGAATCAAACCGATTACAGCTAAATTCCGAAAGCTATGGACAAGATGAATTTAAGAGTAAGTCGGCGCAGCGTACAAAAGTACGTGAGCATAGACTTGACTCGGAAAATTCGCTTGGATTAAGCTTTTGGAATGACGCTGTACCTTCTTATATAGCTGCAGAAATTATTAAACAGGAGTTCTTAGAACCTAAAATAGAGTTGTTAAAAGAGAAAGATTAGTACTTGAACCGGTGGTCCATAACATTTTTTGAATTATAATGAACATTAATATTAATATAATAACAAAATATATTTCCATGTTTTTTCTTATAGTATTAATTTGTTTCATTAAAATTTCTAAATCATTGGAAATTTTTTTGTATTCCTCATTGTTATCAGAACGCATTGTTGTCAAGAAACCGGATAAGTTTCCTAGCTTATTTTGTAAAGCTTTTAACCTTTCAGTATGTTCTTCGTGTTTTAGATCGGTATTGTGATCTTGTATCATAATATATAATGCCCATTATAAGATCAGTATTAACGCCGGTATAGTAATATGAACTATGAATAAAGATTTATATTTTTTGTTTGTAATAAAAATTCCAACTTTTCATTTCACAAGAGTATACTATTGTTATAGTAAATTGGTTTACAGCATAATTCAGAAAGCTTGATACAAGTGAATTTTGTATGACTTGCCTGTGCTCACGTATTTTTATACGCTGCGCAGGCTCGCATTTAAATTCATCTTGTCTGAAGCTTTCTGAATTATGCTGTACGTTATTAATTTTGTTGCTCATTAGTCATATAATTTTAATATTTTAATTACCAAATATTAAAACTATTGATTTATTTAGCAAAAACTATATAATTTAAATTTAGTAAATATTTAACTTTAACCAAACTTTAAGTTAGTTTTACTATATGTTATTTCAAATGTCAAGAAAAAACCATATTTCGTGGTAATTTTTTTTATCAATATTTTTAAGCTTTATAAAAATAATAGTTATTATGTTAAAAAACCTATTAAAAACTAAACTTTTTTTAGTTATAGTATCTCTAATTATATTTATTACTTTGCTAAATTTTAGTATATTTTATATTTTTGTGCCGGGTAATCTTACTCAAAATAAAACGATAATTATTGAATCTAAACTATCCGTAAATCAAATAGTTACAAAACTTTATTCTAGTGAAGTAATCAAATATCCAAGAATTTTTAAAGTAATTGCTAAAATTTATTCTGTAAAAAATCCTCTTAAAAGCGGTGAATATGTGTTTACACGTAATATATCTCCTCTGCAAACTTTAAGAATATTAGCAAGCGGTAAATCTATAATACATAAGATAATTATACCGGAAGGTACGGTAGTTAGTGAGGTTATAAAGAAAATTAATGAAGAAAGTCGTTTGCTCGGAGAAATAAAAGGGATAATACCGGAAGGTTTTTTAATGCCGTCCACGTATTTTTTTTCTTATGGAGATCAAAAAGAGCAGATAATCGATCAAATGAGAAATTTAATGTCTGCTAATTTAGATAAGGTAATGCAAAATCTTTCACCGGATTCTCCTTTAAAAACTAGACTTGAGGTATTAACGCTAGCTTCGATAATTGAAAAAGAAGCCGGTTCAAATGCAGAAAAGCCTATTATAGCAGCAGTATTCATTAATCGTTTAAAGAAAAATATGAAGCTACAAGCTGATCCGACTACTATATATGCTTTGACTGAAGGGAAATTTAAATTAGCAAGAGCTTTAACAAAAAAAGATTTATTGCAAGAACTGCCATATAACACTTATTATATTAAAGGTTTACCGCCGGGTCCGATTTCATGTCCTTCATTAAAATCTTTAGAAGCAGTGGTAAAACCTGCAAAAACAGATGCCCTATTCTTTGTAGTTGACGGTAAGGGAGGGCATAATTTTTCCAACAATCTTAATGATCATAATAGATTTGTTGAAACTTATCGAAAAAGCTTGGTTAAAGTACCTGAGCCGGAAATTGATCCTGACAAATAGATATACTCGTCACAACATGTATTAATTAGATAAATATATATTATGAATAATACAGAATTTAGTAAAATAGCCGAAACGACAATTGCATATATAGCAGACAAGATAGAAGAGCAAGACAAAGAAGCGAGTATAGATGTAGATTTACAAGGTGATATATTAAATCTTGAGACCGGTAAAGGTGTATATGTAATAAATAAGCAAAGTGCAGCCAAAGAAATTTGGTTGTCGTCGCCGGTTAGTGGTCCTTATCACTTTTTTTATGAACAAGGAAAATGGAAAAATAGAGCAGGGCTTGAATTGATGGATATTTTGGCTGATGAGCTTGAGATTGATTTTAATTAGGATAATAATATGAAAGATTTTGAAACTGTCGATAGTGCCGAAAAAGTTTATGATTTAATAATAAAAAATATACCTGCCAACACATTAATATCGATATTTTTTGATGTTGATGATACGCTTATAACTCCTAAATCAAAAACTTTTAAGAAGCCGCCTTATAATCAAATGATTGATAGAATTAAGGAAAATAAAAGTAATTATGATAATTATGAGGAAATCGTCAGTAATTGGCGTCTGCAGCGAAAAGTAATATTAATTGATGAAGAGTGGGTAGAAGTTATAAACAAGCTCAAGGAAAAGTTTCTCGTTTATGCTCTTACACAAATGAATACGGGAGAATTCGGCAATATTCTTTCTATGCAAGATTGGCGATATAAAGAATTAAAAAGTTTAGATATAGAGTTTTCTGATAATGAAAAATTAGCAATTTATAACTCAGGACAAAAGGATGATGCTATTTTTTATAAAGGTATATTCATAACCGGTAATCATTCAAAAAGCGGTACTTTATCAAAATTTTCTGAAGAATTAAATGCTAATTTTATTGTATTTGTTGATGACCGCACGAAACATGTTGAAGATGTAAGAGATTATTGTAAAAAGAATAAAATCGGTTTTTTAGGCATTTTATTTGACGGGCTTAAAAATTTAACAGATGAACCTGATCCAAAACTTGCCGAATTTCAAGAATCATATTTAATAGAAAATGCCCAGTGGCTCGAAGATGATGAAGCTTATTATAAATTGCAAAGTGTATGTCATCCTCATGGAAGCGGGAATCCAGTCAAAAATGCTAATCTTTAGCATTTTTTAATTATTTTTCTAGATTGCCGAGCGGTTTTCGACCGCTCGCAATGACAATATCCATCTTTGGTTAGCAATATCATAAAAAATATTGACGAAAATAGTAACGCTTATAAATCTGGACTTAGAAACGGGGACATAGTTATAAAATATGATTTTCCTAAATGGGGTTCTCCTGATCAGATAGTTACAATCAAAACAACTAAAGGCGAGTTTAAATATAGACCTGAAAGTGCTAATAAAAAAGATATATACAGATTCAAGCCTAATCTATCTAAAGAAGATAAGCTAAAAATCAAAAAGTTTTTTGGTTTTTAAATTTTTTGCAACAAAATAATTAACAATTAATAATAGAATTATACCGAAAAATATTTCTTTTCTTTCCTTTATTTTTATGTATTATCCAAAAATAAATATAAACTAAAGAAAGAGGTGTACAATGAATTCTCTATTAAAAGTATTATATCCGAATAGAGTTGTAGAACATTTAAATACAAATTCTTATGCTCTAGATATTGTTAAAATAATTATAGGAGCAATTGCTATTTTTGCTTCGGCACAAATAAGTATCCCTATAAAACCAGTAGCAATTACGATGCATAGTGTAATACTTTGTATTATTGCTTTTACTTATAGTCCACGTCTTAGTTTTCTAACTGTACTGACTTTCATTTTTGCAGGTTTAATCGGTTTGCCTGTATTCTGTAAATTTTCTAGCGGAATAAATTATTTTTTAGGAGCTCCCGGCGGCTATTATCTCGGCTTCTTAATCGGAACTTCTGTTATGAGTGCTTTAAAAGATAAGTTACCTGAAAATTTTATAAATGTTAATATAATTTGTATTATCGGTCATACCATATTTTATCTATTCGGCGTCAGCTGGCTTGCTAGCATGATAGGTTTAAAACAAGCAATTTACAGCGGATTTATAATTTTCATTCCAAGCGGTCTTGCTAAACTCTTTATTTTCTCTTCTTTATTTTCTTACGTTAAAAATAAAGGCTCTATGTACAAAAATAATTTTTGGAAATGAAAAAATGGACTTTTGACGAGGCTAAAGAAATCTTTAGCCTTCCGTTTATGGAGCTAATCTATAAGGCTCAAACAGTGCATCGTACTAACTTTGATCCGAATAAAGTTCAGATAAGTAGCCTCTTAAGCATTAAAACAGGTAGTTGTCCTGAAAATTGCAAATTCTGCCCTCAATCTGCACACTATAAAACTGATGTAAAAAAAGAACCTTTGATGAAAATTGAAGAAGTAGTTACAGCAGCAAAACGTGCTAAAGCAGCAGGTAGTACTCGTTTTTGCATGGGAGCTGCATGGCGTGGTCCACGTGATGAGGATTTAAAACTTGTCTGTGAAATGATTAAGGAGGTCAAAAAACTAGGTTTAGAAACTTGTGTTACGCTTGGTTTATTAAAAGAGCATCAAGCAGTTACGCTTAAAGAAGCGGGGCTTGATTTTTATAATCATAATATTGATACTTCAAAAGAGTTTTACGATAAAATTATTACCACCCGTACTTTTCAGGATAGGCTAGACACCTTAGGACATGTTCGGGCTTCCGGTATGAAAGTATGTTGCGGCGGTATTTTAGGAATGGGAGAAACAAATGATGATCGTATTAATATGATTTTAACCCTTGCAAATCTTGAAGAACCTGCTGAATCGGTAACTATCAATAAGCTAATAAAAATTCCTGGTACTCCATTGGAAAATATACAAGATATTGATCCTTTTGATTTTGTTCGAGTAATAGCTTTGGCAAGGATCATGATTCCAAAATCGTATATTCGTTTATCGGCAGGTAGGGAACAAATGTCTGATGAATTACAAGCTTTATGTATTATGTCAGGCGTTAATTCAATATTCTACGGAGAAAAGCTTTTAACTTCAGCTAATCCAATACCTGAAAGAGACAATGATTTATTCAGAAAGTTAGGGATTATAAGCTAGTTTATCTTCATTAATTTTTTAACTATTTATTAATAATATCCATTGACATAATCCAACATTTAATTTATAATTGCGTCACGATTTAATTTTAAGGGGAAAAATCATGACAAAAAACTATACGGGGTTACAAAACTCAAAAAAAACATCTAGCTACTTTGATAGTGCAGCAATTCATTTTCAAAATGTTAACAAAGCTGCGGCAGATTTCACAATGTATGCTAGTTCTGCAGTAAACCATGCTACTAATATAGTGGTGAACGGTGCAAAATTTGTAGGTTCTGTTCAAGAACTTACTTCTGATGTAAGTAGTTATTCTTTTGTATCTACATTTGCTCAAACAGCTATAGCAAGCCTTGCCACTTTTGCTTATTATAATCCTCCGATTCTTATTGGGGCTTTGACCGTCGGAGCAATTTTAGTTTCGCCGTCAGATTCTATCGAATGTGTAAAAAATACAGTAAAAGCAGGGCTAACTGCAGGATATGTAGCTTGTGAAACTGTGGAAGGTTTAGTAGAAGGAACAGCGGGCATAGTGTCTCTTATCGCTGATAATATTTACGGCTGCGATACTGCAGAGCTTGCCGGTGTTATTAATACTAACATGATAGAGTATTATAGCTAAGATATTATCATACTCAATCGTCATTGCGAGGAGTTGCATGGCTTCTATGTCATTCCTGCGAAAGCGGGAATCCAGAAAAAAGCGAGATAAATCGAGCTTTTAATTTTAAAAACTTATTGTGTATAACATTTAAATTATTGGATTCCTGCTTTCGCGGGAATGACATAGAGAGTCACGCACTAGTTAGACGCTTTACTATCTCTTTCCGATCAATCAAAGGTAAAACGCCTGCGATTTCCGGTCCTGATTCTCTACCGGTTAAAGCAAGACGAAGAGGTAAAAATAGCTCTTTACCTTTCTTGCCTGTTATATTTGTTATTTCTTTAGTCCAAATGCTCCAGCTATCTTTAGTGATTTCACCTTGCGGTAATAATTCTGCTGCTTGCTTTAAATATTCCTTATCTAAATTCAGGTTTTCTACGTTTGGAGTTTGATGACAAATCTCCCACCAATCTTTTACATCACGTAATTTTTGTAAATTAGGTCTTACCGATAACCAAAAATTTTCATCAATATACTCGGCAGCTATTTCTTTGACACGTTCTTTTATTTCTTCAAAGCTTAAACTTATCAATAATTTATGATTTAATCTTTCTAAATCTTCCGGTTGATAGATAGTTGGGCTTTTAGAGAAACTACTTATCTCAAATTGGTTTGCTAGCTTATCCATGCTTTTATAAGGCAAGATTTGTGCCGATGAACCAAGTAAACTAAAAAAGCTAGCAATTGCCATAGCTTCAAGCCCAATCGCATCTCTAAGAGTTGCGATTTCAAATCCTCCGACTCTTTTAGAAATTTTCTCATCTTTATTGATAACTAAGCTTAAATGACCAAAAGTTGGAGGCGTAGCATTTAAAGCTTTAAACATTTGAATTTGAATGGCAGTATTGCTAACATGGTCTTCACCTCTAATAATATGAGTAATATCATAATCGATATCATCAATAACCGAGCAGAGCATATAGGTCATACTACCGCTTTCTCTTATCACTATCGGGTCACTTAAAGCTTTACCGTCATATTTAATCTCGCCTTTGATCATATCATTCCAGCTAATCGGTTCATGATTTACCAAAAATCTATAATGTGGTTTTCTTCCCTGTTCTATATATTTTTGTGTTTGCTCTTCTGTTAGATTTAAACTAGCACGATCATAAATCGGTGGCAAACCTTTAGATAATTGAAATTTACGCTTTAATTCTAGCTCTTCAGGAGTTTCATAGCAGGCATATAATCTTTTTTTGTCTAATAATAGATTTTTGATTTCATCATATCTACTTAAACGACTTAATTGGTTAAATGTTTGGTCCCAATTAATATTTAAAAACTTTAGATCTTCCTCAATAGCGTCTTTGTATTCCTGTTTACTACGTTCTAGATCCGTATCGTCAAACCTTAAGATAAACTGCCCGCTATGCTTCTTTGCATATAGCCAGTTAAGTAGTGCTGCTCTAATATTACCGACATGTAACATACCAGTCGGTGACGGAGCAAATCGTGTTATAACTTTTGTCATTTTTATTTATTTTTTTTCTCTTTAGCTTTTATCTTATTTTCATCAACAAGGTTAGCTACCTCATCTATACTTAAAGGATTTGGTTTTTTAGCGGCAATTGTGCTAAGTTTTTCTTCAATTAATCTCATAGCTTCATCTAAGCTTAAATTCAGAAAATCATATTTTTTTGGTATAGAAATAAACTTACCCATATATTTTATATAAGGACCGAATTTACCGTATCCTATGATAATTTCTTCATCATTATCTTTATGAATACCGATTTTAAGCGGTAAGCTTAGAAGCTTTAATGCCATATCAAGTGTGATGTCGCTTGGTTTCAAGCTAGGAGGTACAGGGCTACGTTTCGGTTTTACTTTGCCTTCTTGTTCGCCAAGTTGAATATAAGGTCCATAAGGTCCTTTTTTCAAATGTATCTCTATTCCGTCTTTATCCGTACCTAAAACTTTATTCTCATTAGGAGTATCAGAAGGCTCGCCTTCATTCTCGTTATTATCGTTACCGCTAACAATAGATTTTCTAAAGGTACATTCAGGGTAATTGCTACATGCTAAAAACGCTCCGAATTTACCAAGCTTTAAACTAAGCTCACCTGTTTTACATGAAGGACAGACTTTAGATTCTTTATTCTCACCGAACAAGTGATAATCAAGGGCTTTCTGCACATAGCTAATAATTTCGGTTATTTTTTGTTCGTTTACCGACTCAACATTATTATTAAAGCCACCCCAAAAATTACTTAAGGCAGATTTCCATTCAAGCTTGCCGGCTGCTATTTCATCTAATTCATTTTCAAGACCTGCGGTAAAGTCATATTCAACATATTTTTTGAAAAAACCAACCAAAAATACTGTTACCAAACGTCCAAGCTCTTCAGGCATAAAACGTTTTTTCTCAAGAGAGACGTATTTGCGATCTTGTAAAACTGATAAAATACTAGCATAAGTGGAAGGACGACCAATTCCAAGTTCTTCAAGCTTTTTTACTAAACTTGCTTCCGAATATCTTGGCGGAGCTTCTGTAAAATGCTGATTCGGAATAACTTCTTTAGTTTTAAGCTGTTCTTGTTCTTTTAAAGGCGGTAGCATCTTATTTTCTTCTTCAGCTTCATCGTCCACACTTTCGCGATAAACTTTATAAAATCCGTCAAAGGCTATAGTCGATCCATTTGCTTTTGCTAAATATTCTTTGTTTTCTGAAGCTAAACTTGCAACTACCAAATCCATTATCACATTTTCCATTTGGCAGGCTATAGTTCTTTTCCAAATTAGTTCATAAAGCTTATAATAATCCTTTTCTAGCTTTTCTTTTAAGCTATCGGGAGTATAAGTGATATTTGTCGGTCTTATCGCCTCATGAGCTTCTTGAGCATTTTTTACTTTGGATTTATAAATTCTAGGGCTACTTGGTAAATATTTATCGCCGTAACTTTTATCGATTAATTTACGTATTTCGTCTACGGCATCATTTGATAATGTAACGCCGTCGGTTCTCATATAGGTAATAAGCCCTATAGTTTCCTTACCTATGTCAACACCTTCATAAAGTTTTTGTGCTATTTGCATAGTCTTTTTAGCACTAAAACCTAATTTTCTTGCTGCTTCTTGTTGTAGTGATGAAGTGATAAAAGGAGGTTGTGGCTGACGTTTTTGTTGTTTCTTTTCTATCTTATCAATATGAAATTTTTGAGCTTTTAATTTCTCAGTTAAATCTTTAGCGTCTTTTTCATTAATAATTGAGAATTTTTCTAGCTTCTGATCATTTACGTGAGTTAATTTAGCAACAAACGGCTCATTGTTGCTATTTTGCATTTTAAGGCTAATATCCCAATATTCTTCTGACTTAAAACGCTCTATTTCATCTTCTCGCTCGCATATTAACCGCAGAGCTACGGACTGTACACGTCCTGCTGATTTACAGCCTGGTAGCTTACGCCATAAAAGAGGCGAAAGGGTAAAGCCGACTAGATAGTCTAAAGCTCTTCTTGCTTGCTGGGCATTTACTAAATTATTATCAAGTTTTCTAGGGTTTTCAACGGCGTGAATAATTGCTTTTTTAGTGATTTCGTTAAATGCTACTCTTTTGAAAAAGTCATCAGATTTAACTTTATTTTTTGCTTTTATTACCTCTGCAACATGCCATGAGATAGCTTCACCCTCACGGTCAGGATCAGTTGCAAGATATACCGCATCGGCCTTTTTTGCATCCTTAACTATTGCATCTACATATTTACCGGCTTTGTCTGAAATGTCATATTTCATCGCAAAATTTTCATCAGGTAATACCGAACCTTTTTTAGAAGGCAAATCTCTGATATGACCGAATGATGCAATGACCTTAAACTCGTCACCTAAATATTTATTTATCGTTTTCGCCTTTGCCGGCGATTCTACTATTACTAATTTCATCTATGATTATTATTCGTTATAAACTAATGATATTTTATTACCGGCGTGGCGTACCACTTTGCCGGCGAGTTCTAATTCTAATATTATCGTATATATAATAGGAAGTGATAATTCTGTTTCTTTTTGTAAATACTCGAAACTAATAGGTACTGCCGATAATAATTCCAGTATAGCAGTACGCTCCTTTTGTGACGGTTCTTTAACATATCTCGTATTTAGTGTCCCTAGCTCAACAAAATCCTTAAATAACCCTTCATCTTTTTTAATAAAATTTTCATATTGCGGTAAATTAGCTACAATATCGTCTACTGATTCCACTAAATATGCTCCTTCTCTAATTAATTTATTTGTACCCTGACATCGTGGATCTAAAGGAAACCCGGGAACGGCAAATATTTCCCTATTTTGTTCAAGTGCAAATTTTGCAGTTATTAATGAACCCGATTTTAAACTTGCTTCTACTACTACCACTCCTAAGGTTAGCCCTGATATTATCCTATTACGCTGCGGAAAATGTTTTCCAAGCGGGGTAGAGCCTATAGGTAACTCAGCTAATATTAAACCTTCTTCTGCTAAATTTTCAAATAGTTTTTTATTTTCCGGCGGATATATATGATCAATACCGCCCGCAATAACTCCGATAGTTTTAGAAATTGCAGCTTGATGCACGCTGCTATCTATTCCTCTTGCTAACCCTGAAACAGTTATATAATCTTGCTCTACTAAACCTGTAGCAATCTTATGAGCAAAGTTTCTTCCGTTTGCAGAAGCGTTTCTTGCACCTACTATTGCAACACATTTTTTATGATTTAATAACTCTACATTACCTTTATAACTTAGTATCGGTGGTGGGTCATAAATTTCAAGTAATAATTTTGAATATTCTAAAGATTTATAGGTGATAATTTTAGCATTGTCTTTTTCAAGAAGCTCTATTTCTTTTTCGGCCTCACTTTTGCTAAAAATTTTAATTGGTTTTGACTTTCCGCCTCGCAATGAAAAATCCTGAGCGTTATCTACGGCAGTTGCTGCATCACCAAATAATTTAATTAAACTAAAGAAAGTTTTAGGACCGATATTTTCACTCCTAATAAGACGTAAAATATTAATTGTTTCAATATCATAAGATATTTTAGAAGCAGAAAATAATTCTTTTAGCATTATTTAGGATTATTTGATATGGGTTAGTGTCATACCGTGACTTGATCGCGGTATCTCAAGATACAGCCTGTGATACAAGATCCCGTGGTCAAGCCACGGGATGACATACAACTACAACTTCTCGGCATGTGAGCTTAAATAATGTGATATTCCCTCATGTGACGGAGTAATTGCTTCCTCGCCTTTATGCCAACCGGCAGGACAAACTTCACCGTGCTTTTGATGATGAGTTAAAGCATCGATTACTTTTAAGGTGTAATTAATATCACGACCGATAGGCAAGTCATTAACTAGCATATGGCGTACTATGAAATCTTTATCGATTAAAAAAGTTCCACGCAAAGCAACGCCGTCTTCATTAAGTACGTTATATTTTGAAGAAATATCCTTTTTTATATCGGAAACCATTGGGAATTGAACTTGCCCAAGTCCTCCTTTATTATGCGGAGTATTTTTCCAAGCTAAATGGCTAAAATGGGAATCAACGCTAACAGCTACTACTTTAGTACGTCTTTCGGTAAATTCACCAAGCTTATTGTGAAATGCTATAATTTCCGATGGACAAACAAAAGTAAAATCTAGGGGGTAAAAAAATAATACTATATTATCGCCTGCAGCATAATCGCTAAGTTTAAACTTATCGTCTATATTATTATTAGGCATGATAGCTTTAGCCGTAAAATCCGGAGCAGTTTTGCCAACAAATACTGACATATTTATAACCTATTTATTAGTTAATAATCTGATATGATATATAAAACTAATTCTTATTACAAGAAGCAAATTTATATAATTTATTACTTATTCGTTTTCTTTTCTGTGGAAGCTTTTAATTGGTTAAATATACTTAACGCTCCGGTTACAAAACTACTCGGTTCTGAAAGATTTGCTGGTAAAATTACGGTATTAGTATCTTTAGCTAAATTACCGAATGCACTAATATATTGTTCGGCTATTTTAAGAGCTACCGCATCACTTCCTCCTGTTTTTTGTACTGCTGCTGCAACAACCTCAATACTATTTGCTGTAGCGGTGGCGACTAAGCCTATAGCTTCGGCTTCACCTTTTGCCCTGTTAACTTGGTCAGTATAGGAAGCTTCTGAATTTAGCACTACTTGTGCTTTTTCACCTTCTGCATGGTTAATTTTTGCTTGTCTATTACCTTCAGATTCTAGAATTTGGGCTCGCTTTTGACGCTCGGCTGCTACTTGTAATTCCATAGCTTTAAGTATAGTTTGCGGCGGCTGTATATCCTTAATTTCATAACGCATACATTGTATACCCCAATTTATAGCAGCCTGATTAATAGCTGCTACAATCGCTACATTTAAAGTTTCGCGTTCTTCAAAAGTTCTATCTAAAGGAAGCTTACCGATTTCCGAACGCATGGTAGTTTGAGCAAGCTGTGTTATAGCATAGTAAGGATTATTAACACCGTAAGATGCGGCCATTGGATCAATGATTTTGACATATAAAACGCCGTCGATAGATAGGGTTACGTTATCGTTTGAAATAGCTGTTTGTGCCGTGACGTCTATTGCTTCTTCTTTTAAAGTATGCCTGTATGCTACTCTTTGAATGACAGGGATTAGTAAATTTAAACCAGGTTGGAGGACCTTATCGAATTTCCCAAGTTTTTCCACTACCCATGCTTGTTGTTGCGGTACAACTTTAACCATTTGTATTATAACTAAAATCGCTATAATACTAAAAATTAACAATGCATATTCCATATTTAATACCTTTTTTTTATTTTTACTTTATATTATTTTTGATTATAAGAAAAGAATTTAAATAAAACGATACTTGGCATTGCTTAAAAAAAGTTGTTTTATGATATAGTTTGGTCCGTTGGTGTCATTCCCGCGGAAGCGGGAATCCAGAAAATAAGTATAAATACAGCAGATTTTTGAAATGTAAAGCTCGATTTATCTTGCTTTACCCTGGATTCCCGCTTCCGCGGGAATGACATCGAAACTTTGACCAACTGTTTTAGTCATACTTAATTATATATTTTTTTATCAATAAAATGGGTTTTAATTACTTTGAGTAAAGAAAGAATGCTTGAATATTCTTCAAGTTGTTCATTTACATTTTTTATCTCATTTAAAGCACTACTAAAATCTTCCTGTAATAAATAATTTTCTACAGCTTTATTTTGTTCTAATGTTTTAAGTAAAATATTTTGTAAAAATCTATAGTAATAGTCTTCTAGTTTAGATGTATCAGACATAATAATAAATATATAATTATTTAGATCTTAATTTATATATAAATTTTTTAATAATTCAATAATTTTTAACTAGATTTACAGATACTTAAGTCTTTATCTATTATGTCGGAATCTATATTTAAACAATCAAGTATTGAGTGAAACACATAATCATGGCTAATTTCGGTATTGGCATAACTTTTAATTGAGTCTATCGATTCAGGATATTTTGCTTTAAAATCATCCGATACCCAAACTATAAGCGGTACGGTTACTTGTTCTGCAAGTAGTGGACCTCCGTGTCCGTAATAGCCGTTTTCTCCGAGAGACTCTCCATGATCCGATACATATACTAAGAAAGCATTTTTATTTTTAAGTAAATCTATTAAATTAGATAAAAAAAAATCAGTATATAAAATTGAGTTGTCATAGCTGTTAACTAAAGCAAGCTTATCGCAATCGCTGGCATCTCCTTTAACTTTA
This sequence comes from Rickettsia endosymbiont of Omalisus fontisbellaquei, assembly GCA_020404465.1. Lineage (GTDB taxonomy): Bacteria > Pseudomonadota > Alphaproteobacteria > Rickettsiales > Rickettsiaceae > Rickettsia. Next base: position 3,980 of record DYDV01000055.1, on the reverse strand, counting down.
ATAGGACAAGTAGGGGTGAAATGTTCAAATTCTTTAGGATATCTTGCATTATAGTTCCAGTGACTTCCTGAGGTATGAACTACTAAAAATTGTTTTTCTGAATTTGTTATTATTCTTTCTATAAAAGGGAGCATCTTTTCATCATGATCATTTAGAGAGAATAGGGCAGAGCCGCCAGGTACTATGGTAAAATTCACATCATTATAGATATTACTAAGGTCAAAATTTGCGAAACTCCTCATTAAAGTTTGAGTACCGATCCAAGTAGTATTAAAGCCGAGATTTGTTAAAACCGATAAAAAGCTATTCTCGTGTCTACTATTCTCAATTTGACTTGCGGGGTAACGTGAAATTAAAGACGGGACCGAAAGATAGGTAAGGTTAGAAGAAGATTTAGCTTTGAAAGAAATTAAGTTTTGAGTAGCCTTTAAGTAAGGAGTTGTATCTCTTTCATAACCGTTAATACCGAAATGATCAAATCTTGCCGATTCTCCTATAACTAAAACGCCTATAATATCGGTGTCAGAGTTATCTATAAAATTATATTGTTTGCTAATATCTGCATAATTTTTATCACCGAAATTTCCGGCAAGATTAAGATAGCTATTATGTAAATACTGAACGGGAAAATAATTTTTTAGTATCTTAAATGAAGGTGAAATAATATTATATACAAAAATAAGTAAGCAAGCGGCAGATAATAGTTTTGTTACGAATGATTTAGAATTTTCGGCAGGGAAAGATTTGAGGGTATAAAAACAGGTAAAAAGGCAAAAAATTATCCATATTATTAACTTAATGCTGGTTAATTCATAAACTTCGTTTAAATCCGTTGAGAAAAAACTACCTATTACTTGTTTAGTAGGATTGATTTTGAAAAAATAAATGTAATAACTAGCAATAGCGGATGTTATAAATAAAAATCCCACGCCGATTTTTAACACTAATCTATGTACGCTAAGACCAAAAAATGCTATAAAAGAAAATATATAAATATAACAAAAATCTTTTGATAGCTCTAATATCCCCCTAAAGATTGTTGCTTTATAATAATCAAATTTATAAATCAATATTGCGGTGTTAAATAACAAACAATAAATAAAGGCTAAAATTGCCGATAATTTAATTAATTTGATGTCTATGTGTTTTTGAATAGTTTTTAGCATATAAAACATAATGTAAATAGATTTAATAACTACCATGATCGTAAAAAATCTTCAAGAATTTTATCCGCTTTTAATTCCGAACGCTCCGCTTATAGCTATTGATTACGGAAGCAAAAAATTAGGAATCGCATTATCTAATCAAGAACGTAGTATTGCTATGCCTTTAAATACTATAACCGATATAAATAAAAAGGTCGTTATTACTTCCTTGCTTAATATCACCCAGAAATATAAAGCTTGCGGTGTTGTAATAGGTCTACCGATTGATATGAGCGGAGCAGTAACGGAGCAAACAAATATAGTGATGAAATTTGCAGAAGAGTTAACAAAATCTATAAATTTGCCTATATATTTACAAGATGAAAGATTAACTACCAAAGCTGCAAATAATTTCCTTAAATCATTTGGGGTGAAAAGAAAAGACCGTAATAATAACGATGATGCAGTAGCTGCTAGTATGATCCTTGAAACTGTACTTGATTCTATAAAAAGATTTTAATTAGGAAATAATTGAGAAGTTGTTGCATGGATCGAAAAACCTACTCAATGTCATCCCCGCGAAAGCGGGGATCCAGAAAAATAACTTCAATTATTGATATAGAAGTTGCATATTTGACAAAATAAACCTATAAAAACAAGTTTTTATAGGTTTTACTGGATTCCCGCCTTCGCGGGAATGACATAAAACGGTCAATGCAACAAAGTCAAGAATTTATGACAAACAAATTACCTCCTATTTCACCGGGACAAATTTTACTAGAAGAATTTATGGAACCTGTGGGGATTAGTCAAAGCAAACTTGCTCGTGATATTGATGTACCTATTACTAGAGTCAATAATATAATTAAGCATCATCGTTCAATTACCGCTGATACAGCACTTCGTTTAGGTAAGTATTTTAATGTTAATCCTCGCTGGTGGATGAATATGCAAAACCAATATGACTTAGAGCTTGCCGAAGATGAAGGTTGGAAAGCTAAAGAACGTAGAATAAGAACCTTTTCTATGGCAAGTTAATTATTTTTTATGATAGTACAAAAAAGTTATATTGATAATAATGGAAGGCTTGCTATTCCTGTAAAAGTAAGACAGAAATTAAAGCTTAAAATAGGAGATAAAGTAACAATTAAGTATAGCGATTCAGAATTAATAATATCGACTTTTCATTCAAATATAGAAAAAGCAAGAAGCATACTGGATAAATATAAAGATATTGATTTATATAGAGAATTAAAGCTTATTAGAAAAGAAGAAGAGATAAAAATCAATTAGGAATGTTCATAGAACCTAGCTTTGCAAAAACCTTATTGTAAAGATATATTATTTATGATAGAACCGATTTGAGAAAAATTAAATAAAATATACCATGAAAATATTAATTTTAGGTGTTACCGGCATGCTAGGTAACAGCATGTTTAGGTTTTTAAGCAAGGACAATAAACTTGATGTTTATGCGACAGCCCGAAGTTCCTCCGCTCGTTCATACTTTTCTAAAGATTTATCAGATAAATTAATTACAAATGTAGATGTAGAGAATCACGATTCTTTAGTTGAAGTCTTTAATAAAATAAATCCTGATGTCGTCATAAATTGTATAGGACTTGTAAAACAATTAGCAGATGCTAATGACCCACTAAAAGCATTACCGGTAAATAGTTTATTACCGCATAGACTGGCTAATTTATGTAAGCTTAGCGATAGCAGGTTAATACATATTAGTACAGATTGTGTGTTTTCAGGAAAAAAAGGTAATTATAAGGAAAGCGACTTCTCTGACTGTTATGATCTTTACGGTCGTTCTAAATTTCTTGGTGAGGTAGACTATCCGCATGCTATTACGCTGCGTACTTCAATTATAGGTCATGAGCTAGCAGGCAATAGAAGTTTAATTAACTGGTTTTTAAGTGTAGAAGGACACACGAAAGGTTTTGAGAAAGCTATTTATTCAGGATTTCCAACTGTAGAACTTGCAAGAATAGTACAGGATTTTGTATTGCCTAATAAAGAACTGCACGGGCTTTATCATGTTGCATCAAAGCCGATTAATAAGTTAGAATTGTTAAAATTAGTAGCGGAAATATATAATAAAGAAATCGATATTATTCCGTCAGATGAGCTTGTGATAGATAGGTCACTAGATGCTACTCGTTTTAATGAGGTAACGGGATATACTCCGCCTGATTGGCGTGAGCTTGTAAAGCGTATGTATGAGTTTGGGTGATACTTGTCATCCCGCGACTTGATCGCGGGATCTCAGGATACGGACTGTGATACAAGACCCCGTGATCAAGTCACGGGGTGACAGTTAATTTGAAAAATAGGTATTTATATATAATGTTTGTAGATAAGACTTTAATGATTACAGGAGGCACCGGTTCGTTTGGTAATGCGGTGCTTTCTCGTTTTCTTAAATCCGATATTATTAAAGATATTAAAGAAATTAGAATTTTCAGTAGAGATGAAAAAAAGCAAGAAGATATGCGTATTGCTTTGAATAACTCAAAACTTAAATTCTATATTGGGGATGTGCGTAATTATAAAAGTATCAATGAAGCGATGCACGGTGTAGATTATGTATTTCATGCCGCTGCTTTAAAACAAGTTCCGACTTGCGAATTTTATCCTATGGAAGCAATCAATACTAACGTCTTAGGTGCTGAAAATGTTTTAAGTGCAGCCATTAATAATAAAGTAGCAAAAGTTATAGTACTGAGTACTGATAAAGCAGTTTATCCGATTAATGCAATGGGATTATCTAAAGCATTAATGGAAAAGTTAGCAATAGCAAAAGCTCGTATGCGTTCAATGAATGAG
>DYDV01000054.1 GCA_020404465.1 Rickettsia endosymbiont of Omalisus fontisbellaquei | reverse complement strand
ATTTATTTGCAAGGCATAATAACGGTAAGTTTTTGCTTCGCATTGAAGACACAGATAAAGAAAGATCAACTGAAGCAGCAGTAGAAGCCATATTTTCAGGGCTAAAATGGCTAGGCTTAAACTGGGACGGGGAAGTTATATTTCAGTCCAAACGTAATGATCTTTACAAAGAAGCGGCATTAAAACTACTTGCAGAGGGCAAAGCATATTATTGCTTTACTAGCCAAGAAGAAATAGAAAAACAGCGACAAACAGCTTTAGAAAATAAACAGCATTTTATTTTTAATAGCGAGTGGCGTGACAAAGATCCATCTACCTACCCGAATGATATAAAACCGGTAATACGCTTGAAAATCTCTCATGAAGGTAGTACAACAATTCATGACACCTTACAAGGCGATGTAGTGATTGAAAACTCGCATATAGACGATATGGTACTACTCCGAGCAGACGGCTCTGCTACTTATATGCTAGCCGTTGTAGTAGACGATCATGATATGGGCATAACTCATATTATTAGAGGTGATGATCATTTAACCAACGCAGCAAGACAAATCGCTATTTATCAGGCTTTCGACTATGAAGTACCAAGCATGACTCATATACCTCTAATTCATGGAGCAGACGGGGCAAAATTATCCAAAAGGCACGGAGCTTTGGGCGTTGAGGCTTATAAAGATATGGGATATTTACCGGAAAGTTTGTGTAATTATTTACTGCGTCTTGGTTGGAGTCACGGCGACGATGAAATTATTTCTATGGATCAAGCTATAAAATGGTTTAATCTTGATTCGCTCGGTAAATCACCTTCTAAGCTTGATTTTGCTAAAATGAATAGCCTTAACGCTCATTACTTAAGAATGCTTGATAATGATAGCTTAACTTCAAAAACTGTAGAAATATTGAAGCAAAATTATAAGGTTAGCGAGAAAGAAGTAGGTTATATAAAACAAGCGATGCAAAGCTTGTTAGTTAGAAGTGAAACATTGCTCAATCTAGCACGACTTGCTCAAATTTATCTCGTAGATTCTCCTATTACTTATGAAGAAGATGCAAAGGAAATTATAGAAAATTGTGACAAGGATTTAATCAAACAAGTTATAGAAAATTTAAGCAAACTTGAACAGTTTGATAAGGAATCCGTCCAAAATAAATTTAAAGAAATAGCAGGAGCAAACGGCTTAAAGCTGAATGAGCTTATGAAACCGATTAGAGCTTTAATAACCGGCATGACGGCTTCACCTAGCGTGTTTGAGATTGCAGAAATTCTAGGAAAAGAACATATTTTAAAAAGGTTAAAAATTATATGAAAGATTGTATAAAAAAAATTGCTTTTATTTTTAGCGGGTTATTTATAATAACCGGCACTTTTGTTTTGTATAGCATAGAAAACGTCGACGCATCAACGGCACCAAAAAAGTACGGAGCTTGGACTTTAAACTGCACTCTTAATAATGAGAAAAAACAACTTTGCTTCTTATCACAACAAATTAATAATCTAGAGAAAGATAAAGAAAAGGAAGTATTAGCCATTTATCATATAGGCTACTTTAATCAGGAACAAGAAGAGAAGGAATTAAAGATAATCGAAATAGTCCCATCAAATGTTCAAATTCCGGCAGGAACTGTTATTAATAGCGGTGACAAACTAATAGCAGCCGGGAAATATGTTAATTGTACAATAAATGGCTGTCAGGCTTTGGCTGTTATTACAAAAGACGATTTAGATATGATTTTATCTAATGATAATTATGTAGAACTAATTACCGCAGACGGCAAACAAGCTAAAATTTCATTTATAAAAGACGGCTTAAAGGAAGGCTTGAAAGCTTTGAGTAGGTAATAACGTGAGAATTTAAGCATTTTGCTACGCTTCGATTTTTCAATCACTCAACTAGGTCCTGTCTACTGTACAAACATTGCTTTTATGGCTTGTTTTTCGTCATTATAAGGAAACTTATAATAGTAAATTGATGAAGCAATCCAGTAAAAAATACTAATAACATTTTTTAATTATTTTTTTGGATTGCCCCAGCAACGGAGTGGCTTCACAATTATGATTTTGATAACGTTCATACACTATTAAGGTTAACCACAATATGATATTGGGAGTTTTATTTAGCTTTTATACTACTAATTACACCTAAATATTAAGTATAATTAGTAGTGTTTATTAAGCCAATAAGTTGCCCCAAAGCTTTTTTAATTAAGCATCGTGATGATGATGCCCATGTCCAGGACCTTCACCGCCTAAACTTGCTTCATATTCAAGAACCCATGATTGATGAAATGCCATACCAGTATCAGCTACTATCCATCTTTCTAAAAGAACATGGAATCCTGCTTCCCTTTCCGGAAGAATTATTGAATGATCTGTAGAAGCAGGTAATGGATGACTCCAAAATGGTTTTTCTTGGCTTATATTTTGATAAAATGTCTTAAGCTCATTAAAAGTTAGTCTTTGAGAAAAGTCAGTAGGATGATCAGTGATCTCATATGAATAACCACGTGATTTATGTGCCATAGTATAATCCCAATGTATATTAAATTTGTCACCGGCGTTTACTTTATGAACATGATTATACTTGCTTCCATCTCTCCAATCAAATGCTTTGTCAGATGAAAATTGTTTCATTTCTGTATTGGTATAATTAACGCAATCTCTAGCATCTTCTTTTCCGCCACTGAGAAGATGTCCCTCTTTAATTGCTGGTGCACTTACAGCATCATCAGGAAAATCAACATCACCAGGAAAGGATTTTTTCCTCCTTCCATCTCATTATTTTGCCAACGTCCTATTAACCCTAGATCTTCACAAACCATAGCCATTGTCTTAGGTGAGGTTGCTGCACCATGTTTTACTTCAATAGGTGCTTTATCATAATCTGCCTTACTGTTAATAGTAACTGAAGAATGCAGAAATTTTCTATCATACTCTGCTTTATTAGGAGCTATTTGGTTATCAACTAGTTTTTTAGTCATAATTTTACCTTTATTTAATATTTTATTAACTAATTTATAAAAATAGATTGAATAATAATCTACCTTTACAATTAACAATACTTACTAGATTTTTAATATATTGCAAGAAGTTATAAATTATTAAATTGAAAAAAATATTTGAAAATAAATAAAAAAAAGTATTTTTTTATTAAATTTTATTAATTATTTTTTTATTTTCATATAAAACAATGGGTACTACTAGGGATATATATACATTTATTTATATTAATAAAAATTAATATTTACTTTATATAGCTATGTAAAAAAATCACAGAAATACGATTAGATTTAAAAATTTAGATATAATACTGACGACTTATAATTTATTTGTGCTTAACTATCGATTATTGATAAGTTTTAAAAAATAAATATTCTATCTTTCTAAAATCTTATTAATTTTCTTATAAAAATATTTTATACTAATGATGTACATGTTTATAAAAAATTAGTGGGTTTATGGAAGAAATTGATATTTGGCAGAAAAAATTTGAGATTTGTGATTATAGCAAAAAATTAATTGATCGAATTAAATATTTGAATACTATAGTAGACTCACCTGTAGATATAACAGAAATTGAAAAAGGTCTTTATTATACCCGTAAATATCACGCTTCTCAAATGCGTCAATCAGGGGAGCCATACTATTCTCACCCTATAGAAGTTGCAATCATGCTTGCAGATTTTACGGCTCTTGAAGCTCCTAAACTTTACAAATCATATATGATAAATGTTGCCCTTCTTCATGATACTATAGAGGATACAATACTTACACATGCTGATATTAGTAAAATTTTTGATAAGAATATTGCCGATAACGTAGAACGTTTAACAAGAATTAAGCCGTACGGTAAAATTAGCTCAGGTGAAATGTTAAATTTATTAATCCAAGAACAAAGATATGATATCGCACTTATTAAAGTATTTGATCGCCTGCATAATTTACAAACTATAAATGCTAAATCTCCGGAAAAGGCTTTAGAAACAGTAAAAGAGACTATAGAAAGTTTCTTGCTCATAGCAGCTTATTTAGAAATACGTACCGTAGAACAACAACTATTAAATGTTTGCACTAATTTTATCAAGCAACATTTCCCTTCAGAACAAAAAGAAATATTTCAAAAAGTCGGTTTACGAAATTTCTTTTTAAAACTTCAAAATAATACAAAATAAAAATTCAGCTTTACTTGTATTGCTCAATTGTTATATAGCATACATTTACATTTACTTAAGATGGAAGCCGCCTTTCACCTTTTATATTAGACTTCTTGCATAACACAGCTAATAAGGAGGAATTTGTAGGAGACACGGAACGCAGCACCGCAGCGTACACTTTAGTACGTGAGGATGCGAGTACCGGATCGACTCACAAATTACCCTTAGAAGCAAGTTATACAAGAAGTCTACAATATTTTAATGCGAATAGCGGATTATACAATAATTTGCTACTCGCATTATGGGATTGTTGAAATATAAATTATTTTTGAGGAATTTTTAGGCAAAATGCAGGCGAGTTACCGCAGCTTAAGCGTACGCGAGGAGCACAGACAAATTTTAACGACAAAATTACCGAAAAGAATCATGTTTCAACACTCCCATTATTTTAGCTAGGTTCTGTGAACATATTCTAATTGATTTTTTATTTTGAGGTATTTTTTAGCGAAAATTAATAGCATTTTTGAAGAAATAGTTACTCATATTTCAAAAAAATCTTATAATTTGCAATAAAAAAGAGTCAATTAGAAATGTTCACAGAGCCTAAAAACTATTTTTATATTTCCAGTGTGCAGCTTCACCGCTCTCTGCATGATAATGCATATTATGATCACGTATTTGTATCTCTATTTTATAATTTTCTTCAGTTGTAATAATAGTATGCAAAGATTGATAGCCGTTTGGTTTAGGATTAAGAATATAATTTTTGAATTTATCCTTTTCATACTCATAAAGATTATGAACTACTTTTAAAGCTTTATAACATTTCTCTTCATCTATTACCACTATTCTTATCGCAAAAATATCTGTTAATTCTTCTAACTTTATACCTTTACGATATAATTTATATAAAATTGATATTGGATGTTTGATCCTACCTGTTATTTGAGCAGTAATATCATGTTTAGATAAATTATGATTTAAATGTTTAATAACCCTTTGGAGCAAAACTACCTCCTTAATTTATACTAATTCAGTTAATAGTTATACTTACGAATAACTAAATACCAATTAAAGCAATAAATTTATTAAGTTCTGTTAATATCTCTAATTTATTTGCTATTTTTAGAAATATTAATAAAACTCAGCTTTAGTTGATATTAATAGGAAAAATTAAGCTTGTGGCGAGCTTCGCACTACCTACCCTATTATTTGTATCTTTTATTCTAGGTTCTGTGAACATTTCTAATTAATTTACATTTTGAGTTATTTTTTAGCGGAAATTAATAAGATTTTTGTAGGAATAGTTATTCATATTTCAAAAAAATCTTATAACTTGCAGCAAAAAAGAACCATAATTATATTATTTTAGAAATGTTCACAGAACCTAAATTCATATTAATTAGATTTCTTTTAGAACTCTATTTTTTTAAGTTTTACATATATAGTGAACTCAGCCCCATTTTGTGATAGGAGTGAGGGTAGAGCCTATATATTAATAGGCAAGACGACGAGCAACGTGCTACAGCGTGGGGAGCAGTTCACTATAAAATATAAATTATCTTATTTTAGTCTTTCTTAACTGTATAAATTATAAGATTTTTTTTAAATAAGAATAGTAATTTTTCTAAAATCTTATTAATTTTAGTTAGCGTAGTTTAACCGACCAAAAGCTAGAAACTTTTATTACCAATTTTTTAAATTAAACGAATATATACCTCAAGTAAATAAAGAATAGATACGAAGATCAACTTGGAAAAGAACAAGGAGTTCACAAGGCAAGGAACGCAACGTATACTTAAACGTTCAGTACCACAGATCTTGTAGAACGACGCAGCCAATTTTTTAAGTTCTATCTTAGTATATACATACTAGATTAACCTTGCCTAGAGCTTCAACAAAAAATCTATTCTTAATAATTAAGGCGTAAAACCGCTTTTGATCATCCTATGTGGAACAAAATAATTTTAAAGCTAATTAAATTCTTTTTTGCTACAAAATTAAAATATTTCTTATAAATCTCACCTAATCCAATATACTTCACTATAGGATTAATACCAAAGGTTGAGCTATTATAATTAATTAAAAAATATTTGCAATCATTTATTGAAATAATTATAAGAAATTCTATATTTTATTTTTTGTGGAAGAGTTTTATTAAAGAATTTATTTTTAAGCGAAGAATCGCTTTAATAGTACTATTTGTATAACTTTTAAGCTTTGTTACATGGCTCGATTTTGCCATTGTCATCCCGTGATTTATTCACGGGATCCAGAAAAATACTGAAATTATTAGTATTTTAAGTTGTTTTTCTAGATACCATGGCGGGGCCACGGTATGACATCGTATGCTTTTTTTGAGCCATGCAACAAAACCGGTTTATTAGACCTATTGTATAACCTATCTTATGGAGATATAGACTTAGAAGTCCATACCGCCCATGCCTCCCATACCGCCACGCATTGGTCTAGCATCTTCCTTATCATCAGCTTCATCAACAATTAAAGTTTCCGTGGTAATAATTAATGAAGCAACGGAGGCAGCATCTTGAAGTGCAGTACGTACTACTTTAGCCGGATCAATAATTCCTGCTTTAATCATATCGACATATTGCATATCTTGAGCATTAAAACCGAAATTTTTATCCTTATGTTCTAGTAATTTACCAACTACTACACCACCGTTTTCACCTGCATTTTCAACGATTTGTTTTAGAGGGTCTTTTAAAGCTTCTATTACTATTTCAATACCTGCTTGTTGATCCTTATTCTCTACTTTAAGCGTTGTTAAAGTTTGTGAGGCATGAAGTAATGTTACACCACCACCGGCAACAACACCTTCTTCAACTGCAGCTCTTGTAGCAGCTAAAGCATCTTCAACACGATCTTTACGCTCTTTCACTTCAACTTCTGTAGCACCGCCAACCTTTAACACGGCAACACCACCGGAAAGCTTAGCTAAACGCTCTTGTAGTTTTTCTTTATCATAGTCGGAAGTAGTTTCAGCTATTTGAGACTTAATTTGTAGCACTCTATCTTCAATATTTTTCTTATCACCGCTACCGTCAACAATTACGGTATTTTCTTTAGAAATGGTTACTCTTTTTGCCGTACCTAAACTCTTAATGCTAACATTTTCAAGCTTCATACCTAAATCTTCAGTAATAAGCTCACCTTTAGTTAGGATAGCAATATCTTCCATCATTGCTTTTCTTCTATCACCAAAACCAGGAGCTTTTACCGCTGCAACTTTTAAACCACCACGTAATCTATTGACTACAAGCGTTGCAAGAGCTTCGCCCTCAACATCCTCAGCAATAATTAATAGTGGGCGTTGTGATTGTACTACAGCCTCAAGTATAGGTAACATTGGTTGTAAATTTGATAATTTTTTCTCAAATAATAAGATGAAAGGGTTTTCAAGCTCAGCAACCATCTTCTCAGAATTTGTTACAAAATACGGTGATAGATAACCTCTATCAAACATCATACCTTTAACTACTTCAACCTCAAAGCTAAAATTCTTTGCTTCTTCAACAGTTATCACGCCTTCTTTACCGACTTCCTCCATTGCCTTAGCAATTTTCTCACCGATTTCCTTATCGCCGTTTGAAGATATAGTACCGACCTGTGCGATTTCCTCTTGGCTATTGATTTTTTTACTAGATTTTTTGATTTCTTCTACTACTGCATTTACCGCTAAATCCATACCACGCTTTAAATCCATAGGATTATAGCCCGCTGCTACTAGCTTATTACCCTCACGAGCCAAAGCTCTAGCAAGTACCGTAGCTGTAGTAGTACCGTCACCGGCTACTTCTGCAGCTTTTGTAGCAGCTGATTTTAATAATTGTGCTCCTGCATTTCTAATTTTATCTTTTAACTCAATCGATTTTGCAACTGTAACACCGTCTTTGGTAATTTTTGGCGCGCCGAATGATTGTTCGATAAGTACATTTCTGCCTTTTGGACCTAAAGTAACTTTTACTGCATCTGCAAGTATATCAATGCCTTCTAGCATTTGCTCACGAGCTTTTGAGCCGTGTTTAATAAGTTTTGTTGCCATATTTAATTTCTCCTTTTACAAATAAATAATTAATTAATTATACCAAGGTTCTATGAAGAAAATTAAATTATTTATATTTTTAGATATTTTTTAGCGAAAATTAATAAGATTTTTGATGGAATAGTTATTCATATTTCAAAAAAATCTTATAATTTACAGCAAAAAATAGCAAAAATAGATTAATTTAATTTTCCTTTATAGAACCTAGAACATCATTTTCTTTCATAACGATCAGTTTTTCGCCTTTAATTTCAATTTCGGTACCTGCCCACTTACCGTATAAAACTTTGTCACCGACTTTTAACTCTAAAGGATGAACTTCACCTTTTTCATTACGAGTACCTGTGCCTACAGCGGTGACAATACCTTGCATAGGCTTTTCTTTCGCGGTATCAGGAATAATAATTCCACCTTTAGTTTTTTCTTCTTGTTCGATAGGCTTTATTGCAATTCTATCATGTAATGGTTTAAAAGACATTTTAACCTCCAATTATTAAATCTTTAAATGTACATAACTATATATATTTTATTTTTGTTAGTTCAAGGGGAAAGAATAAAAATTTTTTTAATAAACCTCTTTTTCAAATTCTTCTTTATAAGATGGTCATACAAGATGTCTATTCTTCCTCAAAATCCTCTAAGCTAACGCCATGGTTAGTTTTGCTCCATTTGAAAGGACAAAAAATTATTTCAAATACTGCTTTATATGAAGCTATGGTATGTAATATAAAATAGCTACCCCATAAAACCAAAGCTATTATATCTTGAAATTTTACTTTTCTGCTTTTTAAAGAATTCTTCAATATATACAGGGCAGTACCATAAAGATATAAAAGTGAAAAAACACTATTAACAAGCCATAAATAATTAATTATGGAATTTTTATTTATAACAATAGAAAATATTATAAAGGGTAAACTCCAAAAATTATAAGTAGATAAGCCGATGAAAATATAAATTGTTATTACTTGTAATAAAGTAAACTTTCGGTATTTATCTTTTTGTGCCTTAAATACAAAAAATGTTTGCAAAAAACCTTTAATCCAACGTGATCTTTGATTTAGCCAATTACCTAAACTATTCGGGGCTTCTTCTAGAGTATAGGAATCAAGAATAGCTACTT
>DYDV01000053.1 GCA_020404465.1 Rickettsia endosymbiont of Omalisus fontisbellaquei | reverse complement strand
GAAATGAATTATGCTATAAAGCTAACTAAAATAGCACCGATTTTACTTTTGGATGAGGTATTTGTTCATCTAGACGATAAAAGACGTGAGTATTTAATCGAATTTTTTACCAACTTAAACATGCAGCTATGGGTTACCGCTACCGATTTAGAGGGTATAGAAAATTTTGCAAGTAAAGCACAATTGATAAAGTTATAGTTTGTGTAATAATGTCATTCCTGCTTAAGGCTTGCTTGCGTGGATCGAAAAACGCATTCGGTGTGTCATACCGTGGCTTGACCACGGTATCCAAAAAACAATAAAAAATACTAAAATCATTAGTATTGTTAACTGGATCCCGCTACAAGCTCGCGGGATGACAGCGGTGGATTGATCCACGCAACAATACCAAAGCGGGAATGACATCGTTCGAGCTATACAATAACATTTTATAAAATATATTGCTTAATCTTTTGAAACTGCTTAAAATTAATTTTTAATTTATATAATTACTATGACAAAACAAACTAACAAAATATCTTATGATGAAGTACCTTATTCTCCATTCACTTTCAGTTATACCTCCCCACCGTATTTAAGAACTATCGGTAAACTATTTGGACTGAATCCAGTACCTCTTGAAACAGCTAGAATACTTGAGATCGGTTGTGGAATCGGTGTTAATATTCTTAATTTCGCCGAAATATATCCTAAATCGTATACCCTTGGTATTGATTTATCCAAAACACAAATAGAACTCGGCAAAAAAATTATCAGCGATTTGAAACTAAAAAATGCTGAGCTAAAAGCATTATCTATATTAGATCTTGATGAGTCATACGGTAAGTTTGATTACATAGTTTGTCACGGTGTATATTCATGGGTGCCTGAAGAAGTACAAGATAAAATACTTGAAGTTTGTAATAAGCTGTTAAATCCAAACGGTATAGCTTTTGTAAGCTATAATACGCTGCCGGGCTGGAATATGCAGAGAACAATACGTGAAATGATGATGTTCCATTCAGAGCTATTTAATACTAGCCACGATAAATTACAGCAAGCTAGATTACTTTTGAAGTTTATCAATGACTCATTAGAAAGCTCCACAACGCCTTATTCTAATTTCTTACGAGATGAAACAAAATTATTATCTGCATATACAGACTCATATGTATTACATGAATATTTAGGCGAAATTAATACAGGTACATATTTTCACCAATTCATAGAGAAAGCTCAAAAAAATCATTTAAATTACTTAGGTGATACATCGCTTACTGCAATGTTTCTCGGTAATTTACCGTCTAAAGCAGCTGAAAAGCTACAAGCTATTAATGATATTGTTCGTACGGAGCAATATATGGATTTTATCACTAATAGAAAATTCCGCTCGACATTGTTATGTCATAAAAACATACCTATAAACAGAAAAATTGAATTTAACAATTTAAAAGAATTTTACACTAGCCTTAATATTAGACCGGTAACTCCGGAAAAAGACGTTGATTTAAATAACGAGCAGGAAAATATCAGCTTCTATTACGAAAATTTACCTGATCCTTTTATTTCAAGCACTTCACCGATCATGAAAGCTATTTTGTATGTATATGCTGAAAATATTAGCAATCCGATAAGCTTAGAACAAGTAGCAAAAGAAGCTTTAAAAAAGCTCGGTAAATATAAATTGCAAGATTTCCTAGCTGCACTAGAGCAGCATTTTATAAAATTTATTTTTCAAGGTTATCTAAAAATATTTGAGACCAAGCCGCATGCTATAGCAACTATCACCGAAAAACCTAAAACTAGCGAATTTGCAAGATACCAAGCAAAACAAGCTAATTTTAATAATACGAATATAGTTAGCGTAACAAATAGACTTAACGATATGATGGGTATGGCAATACATGAAAAATATATTTTAGAAATGCTAGACGGTACGCATAATATTGATGATATTAAGAAAGGAGTTCTTGAAAAAATTAATTCAAAACTCTTAACTGCCCGTGATGATAAAGGACAAGAAGTAACTGATCCAAAATTGTTAAAAGAATTTATTGACTATGTAGTTGCCGCATCCCTTGAGAAATTCCGCATGAACTATCTTTTAGTGAGGTAATTAACTTTTGACGTCATTCCTGCAAAGGTTTGTTTACATGATTCCTATGTCATTCCCGCGAAAGCGGGAATCCAGGGTAAAGCGAGATAAATCGAGCTTTTAAGAAAATCTTTTAAAAAGCTTTAAAGTACTGGATTCCCGCTTTCGCGGGAATGACATAAAAAACGATCCATACAACAACGTCAATGTCAGCTCACAATGGCAAAAAGTGCAGTTACGCAACCAATTTTTCACGTAATACTTCAACTAACTTACTAATTGCTTCAGTCGGGTGTATGTTTTCAAGAATAGCAAGTTCACCTGCAAGTCTATTTAAAGCTGATTCATATAGAGTTCTTTCACTATAAGAACGATCATTATCAACATTTTTATGTAAGTCTCGTAATACTTCAGCTATAGCTACAATATTACCTGAGTTAATTTTCCCTTCATATTCTTGTGCTCTTCTACTCCACATTCTATTTCCTTGTTTTGGTTTACCTTGAAGAGTTGAATATATTACATCTAAATCTTTTCTGCTTGCAACTGCTCTAAGACCGACAACCGCAGCCCTACTAACAGGTACTTTTAGCGTCATTTTATCTTGGGAAAAGGAAATGACATATACTTTAATTTCTGTACCAGCTATAGTATGATATTCTATATTTGTTATTTCACCAACTCCATGTGCAGGATAGACAATTCTCTGCCCTATTTTAAACTCGGATTTTTGTTCGGTTTTATGTTCGGATTGTGTTGTATTTGTCATTATTAATTCCTCCGTAGTGGTTTTAGTGCCTAAGAACTTAATGTTAGACTATTATTTTCTATAGCATAGCACATTTTGCTTTTATTATAAAGTAGATATTTTTATTGAAATAAAATTGATACGATCTTATTGTAGATAAGGTTAATAGTTAAAGGAAAATTATGCGAAGTATTTTTATTGTGCCAATATTTTTATTATTTTTGAGTAGTTGTTCAGAAGAAAAAGCACAAGATAAGAACCAAGAAGAGAAACAAATAATAGAGCAAGAAACCATACAAAATAATGAAGACCAAGACGTTGGAACTTCTCAAGAAACAAATCAAGAAGCCGTAAATTCTGAAAATGCAGCTGAATCGATAGTACCTGCTAATGATAATAATCAGATTAATGAAGTATCAACGCCGGATTCACAAGAACAAAAAAATCCTGAAATAAAACCTTTTAAAGTTGATGATAATGATATGGTTCTCGGTAACAAAAAATCAAATGTTATATTAGTCGAGTATTTCTCTCCTACCTGCCCGCATTGTGCTTATTATCATAATACAATTTTTCCGGAACTTAAGAAAAAATATATTGATACTAATAAAATTGCATATGTAGTTCGTGAATTTATTGCTACAAAACAAGATTTAGATGCTGCAATTTTAGCCCGATGCAAGGGTGATATAAACAGTTTTGTACAATTGCATAATATCATATTACAACAACAAGATAAATGGGCATATAGCAATAAATACAGAGAATTATTAACTGATATAGGTCAGCTTGGCGGTGTTCCTCCGGAAGAATATAAGCAATGTTTAAATAGTGATAAAATTACTGAAACACTAATTTCTAATACTAATTTTGTAGCAAAAACACCAAAATTTATAGGTACTCCTTCTTTCTTTGTTAATGGAATACAAACCGGAAACTATAGTATGGATAATATTTCCACAGCATTAGATAAAGCTTTAGAAGAACAAAAAGAAAAATCAAAAAATGAGATGAGTTTGTAATTAATACTGACAGTAGATCGTCATTGCGAGCAGCCGTTAGGCTGCGTGGCAATCTCGTCAAATATCCTGAGATTGCTTCGTCGACGCCTATGGCGTCTTCTCGCAATGACGGAGATAAACTAATGAACATAGAAAAACTAAAAGATATCAAAGCAAGAATTAAAGACTTAAAAACTTCTAAGCTTACTAATTCTAAGATTCAGCAAGAAATTAGCCCGTTCACTATCGCTGTAGATTTAGTTTCAGGTACAATGGTAGGTGTCGTGATTGGAATATTTACGGATAAGTTCTTTAATTCTAAACCTTTATTTCTTATTATATTTACAATAATAGGAATGATTGCCGGCTTTAATATTATAAGGCAAAAAGTAAATAATAAAAAGTAAGGAAATGACTCATAGCCCTTTAGTACAGTTTGATATCAAAAAATTAATAGAAATCAAAATGTTCGGTTTTGACGTCAGCTTTACTAATTCAAGTATCTATATGTTATTTGCTAGCATCTTAGCTCTAACTTATTTTTACTTAGCTTTTTATAATCAGAAATTAGTACCTTCTAGATTACAAGTAAGTGCCGAAATAGTTTATAATCTTATAGCTGATATGTTAAATCAGAATATAGGAGAAAAAGGACGTAAATTTATTCCGTTAGTTTTTAGTTTGTTTATTTTTATTTTATTCTGTAATTTACTTGGTATGACACCTTATAGCTTTACTGCTACTAGTCATATTATCGTTACTTTTGCCTTGGCAATTTTAGTATTTTTAACGGTAACTATAGTCGGTTTTGTAAAACACGGCTTACGTTTTTTAACTCTTTTTTTACCGCACGGTACACCTTTGTGGCTAGCACCGTTAATGATAGTAATTGAACTGTTTACATATTTAGCAAGACCGGTTAGTCTATCACTGCGACTTGCTGCTAATATGATGGCGGGGCATGTTTTATTAAAAGTAATAGCCAGTTTTACCGTTTCATTAATGATTTACTTGAAATTTCTGCCAATCCCTCTTATGGTTATACTGATTGGGTTTGAAATTTTTGTTGCAGTACTTCAAGCTTATATTTTTTCTATTCTTTCTTGTATGTATCTTAATGATGCTATTAATTTACACTAAATAATTTTTAATTTAAGTTGGAATTTCTTATGGATATAGTTTCTTTAAAATTTATCGGCGTAGGGTTTATGGCTATCGGCATGTACGGTGCGGCTCTAGGCGTTAGTAATATATTTAGCTCTCTACTTAGTTCAATAGCACGAAACCCTTCAGCTGCAGAAAACTTACAAAGAATGGCTCTTATTGGAGCAGGTCTTGCTGAAGCAATGGGGCTTTTTTCCTTTGTAATCGCTATGTTACTTATTTTTTCTTAAAATTCATTTTTAAATAAGATGCCTCAATTTGATATTGCTACCTATTATTCGCAAATTTTTTGGCTTATTATTACTTTCGGCTTATTGTATATCTTTGTTTATAAATTTATAACTCCAAAAGCCGAAGAAATTTTTAATAATAGACAAACGAATATTCAAGATAATATTACACAAGCCGATACACTGACTTTAGAAGCAGAAAAGCTAAATAAATATTATAATGAAGAAGTAGAAAAAACAAATACCGCAATAGATAGGCTAAAAAAAGAAAAAATAGACTCTCTAGAATCAGAATTTTTAATTAAAAAAAAGAATCTAGAACAAGATTTAAAAAATTCTATAAATCAAAATATTGAAGATATAAATTTAGCTGCTAAGCAATTTAGAACTAATAAAAGCGAAGCAATCATAAAACTTGCAGTTAATATTATTGAAAAGATAGCCGGAACTAAAGCAGATATGAATTTACTACAAAATATAAAAGTAAAATAATGAATTTCCTAGATGAAAGCTTTTGGCTTGCCGTTAGTTTTGTGTTTTTTGTGTATTTAATTTATAGACCAGCAAAAAAAGCAATTTTAAATTCTTTAGATGCTAAGATCTTAGAAGTCCAAGAAAGAGTTCTAAAAGCTGAAAAGTTAAAAGAAGACGCAGCTTTACTCTTTGAACAAACCAATGCTCAAATAAAGAAGCTAGAAACTTTACGCTCTCAAATGATAGAAGAAAGCACTGAAGTTACCAAGAAAATCATTCAAGAAAAAACTAAAGAAATTGAAGAATTTTTAGAGCATAAAAAATCTGATGCTATACAGTTAATTCAAAACCAAAAATTAACCGCAAGTAAAGAACTGCAAGATGAGTTTTGCGATGAAGTGATAAAACTTGTTTCCGAATATTTCCAATCAGCTAAATTTTCAGAAAGCAGCATTGCTAAAAATTTAATGGATAAATCTGATTCTTCTCATAATAACGATAAAGCTACATAGCCACACTAACCGCTACCTAGCAATTTCCTTAAGATTGCCTCGTCATTAATACATGCCCGTAATATTGAGCCGTCAATAAAATACTCCGGATGCTCGTTTGTTATCTTATTTGTTAGTTCAGGGTAGGCTCTAGCGAATTCTTTTACACAAGCAAAGTTTTTGCTAGGGCTGTTAATCGCTCCCAAACAAATCGCTTCAAAACATAACATTTTAGCTATTTCTATATTTTTAACATTTGCTAAAGCTCCTAGTTGTTTTGCTAAATATCTATCGCCTAAATAGCCTTTCACCCCCCAATCTCCTAAAATCAAGAACTTACTATTCCATTTATCTTTAGCAGCACTAATATATATTTTATTTGAAACGTTCTTTTGTATTTTTTGTTTAATTTCTAATATAACTTCCTCAAAATCACCTCTTTGTAATATAAACTCCCTAGTTTCGTTATTTTTTATAAATTCTGGAGCGTTTTTTTCTAAGTAACTTTCTAATTTTTTAGTATAATGATGTTCTAAACCTAAAGTTTGAATAAACATTAAATAGGATTGTTTATAAAGTTCCGTTGACTTATTAATATCTTTTAGTTTTTCATACGCTAAACCGATATTAAAGAGAAAACCAGCAGCATAAGAATGATTCCATTGGAACACTGTTTGAAACGTTTTTAAAGCAGCTTCTAGATATTTTAGACCTTGCGGAATTTGAGAAGCCAAACCAATATTATTAAGTACCCTAGCAATAGACGAGGGATCACTGCAAGGCAACTCTTGAAGCATTTCTAAAGCAGCTTCCTGATATTTTAGACCTTCAGAAATATCGCCTAAGTCTTGATAAGCCGAACCAATATTATTAAGAAAGTTAGCAATAGAAGAGTGATTACCCTGATATAATTCTTGATTGATTTTTAGAGCTTCCTTTAGATATTTTAGACCTTCAGAGATATCGCCTAAACCTTGATAAGCTAAACCGATATTACCAAGAACAGTAGAAATACGAGGGTTAGGGTGTTTGTATAGATTTTGTAATATATTCAAAGCTTCTTTTAGATATTTCAGACTTTCAGAAAAATTACCTAAGATTCTATAAACTCTACCTATATTATTAAGTATCATAGCAATAGACGAGGGATCACTGCAAGGCAACTCTTGAAAAATTTTCAAAGCTTCTTTATAATATTTTAATGCCTTAAAAATATCACCTAAATCAATATAAATTTCACCAATATTACTAAGAGAAGAAGCAATAAGAGAATGATCACCTTTATGTAACTCTTTTCCTATTTTTAGAGCTTTTTTTAAATATTCTAGAGCTTTAGAAAAATTACCTGAATTCAGGTAAGCTATACCGACATTATTGAGAGTAGCAGCAATATCAAGACGATTAATCGGATATAATTTTTTTGACATTCTTAAAGCTTCTTTTAGATATTTTAGCTCTTCTTTAACATTTCCTAATTTTGAATATATTATTCCAACATTATCAAGAGATTGAGCAATAAAAGGATGATTACCTTGGTACAATGCTTGATATATCTCTAGTGCTTCTTTATGATATTTTAATGAATCTTCAAACTTACATAATACATGCTCATTATAATATCCTAACTTTTTATATAAATTTGCTCTTCTAAATTTATCAATTTCAATATCATCGCTTAATATTTTTATTATATGTGGATAAAGTAATTTAGCATTTTCCCAGTCTTTATTTGGAACAGCTGTTAACTGAGGAAATAAGTTATCTAATACTTCTATTAGGGCTGCTCGAACTTTTTGTTCATATGTTACAAATTCTGTATGTTTTTTTACATATCTTTTTACTGTAGACTGCACTAATCTATGTAATTGTAAACCGGCTTGCTCATTTTGATATATTAAATTCATTAATGATAATTCTTCTAGCCTTTTTATAGCTTCTTGTAGCTTTTCTTCATCTATTAGAAATAATTCTTTGAAAATCTCTATGCTGATAAAATCAGGATCTAAATGTGCTGAATATTGTAATATTTGCCAAGCTAAAGGTGATTTTTCTAATAATTGTAATAATAAGACAGTTTCTATGTGATCATCTTTGCTATTTTTAAAGTAATTAATGTAATCATCTACTTTAAGTAGTTTATTTTCTTTTAAATATGCTACCGCTTTAGATAAACTATACGGTAATATAAAAGCATCTTCACTGCTAAGTTCTGCTAATAAATTACTAATATCTTGTTCATTCAACCTATCACCTAAAGATTCGACTAAATATAAAATTGCTTCTTCTCTATTAAAAGGTTTTAACTCTATATTTGTTATATCCTCACCTAAATTATTATTTCTAGTAGTAATTATAACTTGCGTCTTATCGTTAGGCATATTCATTATACCGTTAAGATAAGACTCGATATCTTTGTATTTTTCGACATTATCAAAAATAAATAATATAGCCGGTCTTAAATTAGCAATCCTCTCATGGACTAATCTTATTATATCTTCTTCCTTTTCGCTTATTGTATAAATAGCAAACTCTTTAGCGAGTTGCCTATATGCTTCAAAGATTTTATCTGCAGAATCTGCATAAATAAAACGTACTATTTTCTTTGCTTCATCTCTTTGTTTACTGCCATATTCTATAGATATTGTACTCTTACCTGTTCCAGCGAAAGCACTAACTGTTACAAATCGTTTTTCGTTTAAAGTTTCTTCTATTTTTTGCAATATTTCATTACGGATAATCAGATTATAAGTTGATAAAGAGGGTAAATTGCTAATTATATTTTCTGTAACTTTAATTGATTCATTAGTAGTATAAGCATTGCTATCTTCTAATACTTCCTTTGCTTCCCTACTTACTTCAATTAATCTTAAAATCTGCTCTCTTAAGTCATCTACTTTAACTTTAGGTAAGTTTGTAAATATATAATATTTGCCATATTGAGGTTTTATTTCATATAGTTCTTTTATTACTTTTAACTGTTGTTTTATTAAATTTGGTATTTCTTTTTTATCTATACTCAATTTGCTCAACTGTGCTAGATACCAATCACTACTTCCCTTATTATTCGTGTTTATTATATCGGTGGACAAATTTATTTCTTCTATATGATAATGACCTTTGTAAGAAAGTTCAAATTCTCCTTCAGGTGTTACAATCTCTTTTGATGGGTATCCTTGTGCGGCGTTATTTTCTAAATGCTTATAAATCTCTAAAAATTGTCCGGTTACAATATTACCGCTCATAAGCTGATCTACTATCTCTAAGAAGCTTCCAAACGTCGTTGCAGTAGCATTTTTATATATTAGATTGCTTGCTAAAGGTATAAAATCAAGTGCCTTATTTATTAGCGTATTATCTTTAGGATTATATTCTATGCGAGGCCAATCTAATATCTGTTGATATTTTATCGGCTTACCAGTTTTTGGGTCAAAAGCATCTAGCATTGGATCAAGTAAATAACCGGATAATGATAATATGCCATCTAACAAGGGAGTATAGTGTTTAATTAGCGGTGTTTTATTTAATATATTTATTATCTTGCCTGTATGCTTTGGAGTAATTTCAGGAAATAACCTATATGCTTTATGTATATGCGGGTTGCAAACATTTACAAAATTCGGAGCTGATAAATAAGTTGTTATATTTAGGATTCTTGTATCAAAATCAGTTTTATAACTATGAACATTTGGTTTAAAGCTATCCATAATTTTTGCCGAACCAGGGCTATCGAATGTGATTGCCTTTGCTTTTGGATAATGAAAATCTTGATGAGCAAAATATAAACTAAGCTCTGCAAGCCATGCACCTAAAGAATGACCTGTGAAAGATAAATTATAATTATTCTCTTCAGCATATTTGGTAATTTCTCCTGTAGCTTCATACGCTGCCGCTTGCTGTGCTACTATCTGCCCACCTAAAATACTTTTAAAATGAGCTTTAAACGGTGAATTAGTTTTGAGCAAATCCAATTTTTCAAATGTAGTACCTCGATAAGCAAATACTATTTGTTTTGTCTTTTCATTTATATATGCTACTGCGTAATATCTCCCTACTTCAGGCTTGTTAAATATTTTAAATACTTTCCAGTCTTTTAATTGTTCATTTCGTATTTTTACCTTTTCATTACTTTCTTTTTCTACAACAAATTTTACAATATCATTTTCCGTAGAATCTATATAAGCATGCAAACTAAATAATCCATGCACAAAGTCGGTAGGGTAGTGCTTATAGTTTTGATTATTTAAGATAATTTTACTTTCGATTTTTTGTACAATATCACTAGAAGCATTAGGCATCTTGCCCCAGCTTACATTACCGATAAAATTATTATTTTGGATTTTAGCGGCTATTTCCTCTAACTGCGGAAGCGTTAAAGATAGCTTGCTAAAATCTAGATGAACAAATGAAGGGACGTTCTGTTCTAGACACGCTATAATTGTTTGATAATCACTTGTATTAACCGGATTTTTTGAAGAAAACACATCTGCTTTCATAAGTATATACTACAAGTAAATGAAGAGTAGTATACGAAGATCAACTTGGAAAAGAGTAATCGGTCTGTAAGCCGAGGACCGCAGCGTATAATAATACGTGAGGACCGGAGGACTTACAAAGACGACGCAGCCAATTTTTCAAATTGATCGAGTATACTTCATAAAATTTTATTGGTTGTATAACATCAATTGAACTATGATTTTGTGTTTTCAACCACATTTTTATGAGATATGATAAATTAATAAGTTATTACTTTCAATTATTATTTTTATTCTGAATTTAAAATTAGATTATTTGAGATTATGAGTTTATAGGAAAATATAGAATGGTGACCCCTACGGGACTCGAACCCGTGTTCCCACCGTGAAAGGGTGGTGTCCTAACCGCTAGACGAAGGGGCCTTAATTTTAAAGTAGGCAAGTAGATGTATTAAAATCGTGTCATACCGTGGTTATGACCACGGCACGACAGTAAGTTAGAAGTTTTATACAACACCTTTGCGAATATTGCAAGTATAAAAATTATAGGTTTACCTTAAGTTTAACACTACCTTGATGACTTCGATAATGTTTATTTAGATAATAATTATAATCCAAAGAAATAGTAGTATTTTTGATACTGCCCATAATACCTGTTCCTAAATTATAGGATGTTTTCGGTTGTTTCGGTATTGCATAATTTTGCTTAAATTCAGTATCAAATATTTTAACGACTCTATTTATTCTTTGGGTCTTCTCTTTAAAATTATGTTCTACCGCTCCTTGGAATGTTAGTCCTAAATTATTAAATTTTAGAGCATCTTTCAAAGGTACTTTAACTTTAGTACCGACAATTCCGGACAATATGTTATTCTCTTTCATTGTAAGAGCTATTTCTTGTACGTTAATACCGGTTTCATTATATACCCCGTCTCGTGACTTACCGTATCTTAAGCCGATATTTGGAGTAATAACGAGATTGTTTTTAACGAGATAATTATAATTTAGTAATGCTTCCGCATTATAACTATGATTGCGATGCTTTACATTACTTCTAATTTTATTATCACCGTATGAATAAGTTGTTTTATCTTTAATAAAGTTTTTAGAAGCAGATACTAAAGCTTGTAGTGCAAAATCTTTCGGTAATTCTTTTTGTCCGTAAATAGAAACTACATGACTATCAATAATTTCTTTGTCATTATTTTTACTATTTTTAAATTTAAATACCGAGTGAACATTACTATAAGCTATACCTACAATATTATTGTCGATTTCAACATCAAACCCGATAGTAGCACCTTTATTAGTCCCTCTATAACCGTTGATATTCTCTACTCGCCCATGGTTGTTGATACCATACATACCACGCACCCATAAACCTCTTTTAATACGAACTTCTTCTTCATCACCGGCTCCTACTGCTACCATATTATTAGACATATTTATAGATGCATCTAATCTGTTACGAATCATATTGTTTACAATACTATTAACAACTTTCGCTTGATTTAAAGTAGGAGCGTTTTCTGAAATTTGCGTTTGCATTTCTTTTTTTGCTTCCTGTTCAAGAGAAATAGCCGTATCAATTGCTGTTGTTTCAAGGTTACTCCCGTCAGAATCGGATAATTGCTCAATTGTTTCTTCTTCCTCTGCAAAGCCTGAATTATAACCTTCATCATCTTCCTCATCTTTGCTACCGTCGCCTAATGCTAAACATTCCTTTTCTCTACAGTCACTTAATGCTAATGCACAATCATTACTTGATACAGGTAATAAAGATAATTCTCTACTTACGCCTGTTACTTCTTTGTCTTCTGACTCTTTATCTTCGGTAGGTAAGGTAGATTCCGATTTACCATTTGACGCTAAATCTTCAGGATCTTTCTGAGCTTCAGATTCAAGGACATTAATAACTGATTCGGGAATTCCTGAACTCAATTTCTTAAGTGCTTCGTTTATTTCTTCAAGAGAAACATCATTTAATTTTGATGGATCTGTTATACAGGCATTTATAGCATCATGCATAGTTACTTCTTCTTCTTTCAGCTTTTTAATCTGCTGAGCGTTTTGATTAGCTCCCGAGCTTGTACTTGGCAATTGTTCCAGTTCTTGCCTTTTAACTGTTACTGCCATTTGATATGTCCGTAGAAGAGCTAATTTAGTTTCACTTGAATTTTTATTGCTAATATTGACTGTCTTTGAACTTGACTGGTCTGGAGTTGGACAGCTATCCTCGGCTCCATATCTATGACCTACTCCTATATCTCCTGTATTATCCCATAATAAATCTTTGTCACTAGATAAGCTGTTTAGGCTACTAACTGAAGATGAACGTGAAAATACCGGCTTACTCTCAGCTACCTTAGGTTTAGATTCCGTATCTAGATGCTTTATCTCCCCTTCTAACCAAATCTTGTCTTTTGACATTTCAAAGACTTCGAGCATTAACTCCTTAAATTTTGGATCATCTTGATTTAAGGTATCTAATTCTAATTCCTTAGCTTTATAATCATTGGCTATTTTTTCATGTTTAGATTTTAATTCCCCTAATTTCATAATATTAGGGCTGCTTAAATTATTTAAGCTACTAACTGAAGATGAGCGGGATAGATTTGACTCTGTATCGCTAAGTAAACTGCTTATATTACTAACCGAAGATGAACGTGAAAATACCGGTTTATCCTTAGCTGAATAGTTGTTTCCATTATTTGAAAAATCAAATGTAGCAT
Source organism: Rickettsia endosymbiont of Omalisus fontisbellaquei (assembly GCA_020404465.1). Classification (GTDB taxonomy): domain Bacteria; phylum Pseudomonadota; class Alphaproteobacteria; order Rickettsiales; family Rickettsiaceae; genus Rickettsia. The sequence continues at coordinate 7,134 of DYDV01000053.1, read as the reverse complement.
ATGTCGTCCTTGTATCATTTAATTGCCTCAAGTTAGCGTTTCCATTATTTGGCAAATCAAGTACAGCATATATCACCTCTGTATCTTGTGGTCGTGAAAACACCGGCCTATTTGGGACTGAATAAACCTTATCATTAAACAAATAAGATGTATGTCCTTCCATACTTGGTTGCACCTTTCGTTCTAACTGTAACTGTTCTTTCTCTAGATCTATATGTTTTGTAGCTAACTCCGTAAGTTCTGGATCATTATCTAAGTCTGTATTTGGATTTTGATTATGTTTTTGATTACGTAATGCGTGATATTCTGCTTCAACATCTTTCTTAGAAGCAATCACTTTTTTGAAGTCCTCATCTAAAGCATCATATTCTCTTAGAGGTGCAAGCTTTGCTTCAAGTGCGAGGTCTAAATGTTCTAATGGTTTTCGTACATTATTATTCTTTCTATTCTTCTCTTTGTTATCCTCTGAAGCTTTTTTAACTAATTTTATATCCGTATTATATTTTTCCAATAATTTATCCACTAATGCTGCTTGCTCTTTTGCTTTATTATCATCTGGATTATTTATTACATCCAAAATGGCTTGCTCTGCTACCCCCTTAGCTTCCTGCTTTCTTTTTTCTAAATCTTTTAGTAGATTCTGAAATAATATAGGACGTTTTATACTATCTGCTCTAGCAACTGTGCCTAATGTCTGATTAATATTATCTTGATACCCCAAAGCTTTCAAAGCAGACAATTCAAACGAAAGTTCTTTCCCAATTTGTGTATAATATGTACCTTTACCCCAATTTGGATTAAATCCAACATCTGCATCTGTTTCTATATTATTAAAATGTTTATCCGCTCTGTTTTTAATATCGTCCAATTTTTTTTCTGCTTTTGCATTATATGCTTTTGCATTTTCCGGTTTATGTATTAATCTTTGTTGTAATTCTTGAGAGATTTTAATTGCTTCTTGGTAATCATTTTCTACTTCCTGTAAAGCAGAATTAAGTGATTTTTGCTGTAAAAGACTGGTTGTTTGCTGTATTTCGGTTCTCTTTGCATCTAAAAAGCTTATAAGGTGAGCTGCCTTTTTTATTAATCCACTATCTATACTTAAACTAGGCTCCTTATGATACTCATTTCCCCAATCTTGTCCAAATCCCGCCTCTTGATCTACTGTACTTTGCTTTGAAGTTTCTCCATCTCTTTTCCTTTTTCTGTTCTCTGCATCATTTGTTTGCAAAATTGATCCTACTTTTGATACAGCTCTCTTTATTATACTACCTTGTTTTTTCTCACTAGAAGCTGAGTTTTCAGTTAAAGTTTCTTGAGGTGCATCTTTAGCGTTCGTATTCATTCTTTGGTTATACGCTGCATCCCAACTCGCTGATAGTTGATCGAAATCATAAGCTGACGACAAATTTTGACTTTCTAAACTCCCAAAAAAGCCTGAATCAAAACGTCCTTCTTGTGAATGTAAATCTAGCCCTAGATCATTCTGCATATCTAAAGTTTCAGTATGCATTTTTTCTGACTGCGGTTGTTGTATCTCCGGAATACTTCCACTTACATTACTTTTCCTCAATGAGTCACTTTTAGCAGCCGTTGTCTTTTGTTTTGGTGTTATTAAATCAAGAGCTTCTAATATATCAGATTGTTTTGGATTTTGAGTAGATATGTTGTCAGCTAAATCTAAATACTCTGATTGCTTTTTGTCAAACTCTGAACTTGAGGAATATGGTGCAGGATTTTTCCAATTTTTATCAGATCTCAAGCTTTCATCTGTAGTCGTCGTTTGTAACACTGCTGATTTTTCTTCAAAATTTGAAAGAATGCTTAAATTATCATCATTATTTGGAATACCACCATATGAATTACCTTTTTGTTGTGTATCCTGAAGCTTAAATAATTGTGATAATACCATGCTTTGGATGTCGCTATTAGTAATTTTTGCAGCTTGCTCTGCTGCATACATAAACGATTTCTCTCCGCCTTGTGTTACTAAGCTCATTAGCTGCTGTAAGCTATTATCCATAGCACTTTTATACCTGTCATCACTCTCCTGTGCACTATACATCATATAATTATGGATATAGTTATACATAGAACTTGATATGACCGTTTCATGTTGTTGCTGATTTTCAGGTTCTATCGGCGACAAATTTTCGTATGCTTTATTACTATTATGGTTTGAACTAAACTCAGTATCTGAAGTTCTGCTCCCTAAGCCTGAATCCATACTTTTAGGGTCTGTCGGCAACATTGTTATATAAGTTTGCGGCTGAGCTTTTATTGGCACTAAGTACCCATCTTCATCTTCCGGTTGTTTACCTAAAATTCCCTGAACTCCAGGAGTTAACGGCATAATTGGCTTTGCTTTATTATAAATAGTCGCAGCAGAAGAAGTTGTTGACGGAGTAAGAACTAGTCTCTCTAGATTTTGTATATCTACGGCAATCTTACCATTTGTTACTGTTTCATAATAACCGTTCATTTTTGTTTGCAGCTTTTGTATCTCTGTTCTACTTGTTTCCTCTTCCGCTTTTTCTAATATTCCTTGAGCTTTATCTGCTGCTGTTTTTATAGCTTTTTCTTGTTTTTTTATTTCTGATAACAGCTTTTGTGCTTCTTGTTTTTTCTTTTTATCTTCTATAGCTTCTGCTTTTAATTCTTGCAGCTTATGCAATGTTATTTGTAATGTTGTATCAGTATTTAATATTTGCTGCATTTTCGCTACAATATCTTCCCTGATATTCACTATATCTCGCGCTTTTTCTTTTTGATGATTTTCTTCTTTTCTTTTCTTTTCTCTTTCTGATCTTTGCTTATTCTCTGCTTGTTGCTGCTTTTTTGTTTTTTCTGCAGCAATATATTGTTGATTTTGTTCTAATTGAACTCCCTCTCTTTCATTTATCAGATCTTTGTATTCTGCACTATTTCTTTTTACTTCATTTGCTTCTGCTTTCTTTCTATTAACTTCAGCTTGTCTAGCAGCATTGACTCTCTGCTGTTGAGTAAGCATATCTAGTTGTTGCTGCTGATTTAAGAATAGTCCAGCTTTCGGTATCTCTGTAACCGGAGCTTTTTCTTGGGGTTTTGTTAAAACTACCTTATTTACTGAAATATCTATTTTTTGAGATAACTCATCTGCTTCATTGTTTTTACTTGTTAACTCTTTTTCAAGTTTCTTTATTTTGTCTTTATTTTCACCTATTTTTATTTTATCTGCCATTCGCTCTTGATCGCTTTTTAACCTTGCTCCTTTGCTAAGGTCAGCTAAATTATTATTTTTATCAGATAGTATTTTTATTTTTTTTTCTATCTCTTCAGCTTCTGACTTTAGTGTTTCTATTGTTTTTTGTGATGAAGTTAGCTGCTTATGCAACTTCTGCAATGGTTTTTTATTTTTTTCGCCTTGGGTATTTTTAATTGTTGATTCTACTGCAGCTAACTTGATTCCTATCGTCTCATTAACTCGTGATATATTATTTACCATTTTCGCTGCAACTTCAGTACTGCTTCTTTTTATAGGCAACTGTACAGATGCTATCGGCCTCGGAGGAACTGTTGGTTTACTAAGTTGTACTGTCTGTTGCGGCTCGCTAAACGATATCTTTCGTGCCGCCTTTGGCTTTTGCGATGTATTAGCTCTTACACCATCATTTGGTTTAGACTTTGGAGTAGGCTGATATGGAGTACTCGGTGATGATACCGTAGTACTTGGCGGCGTATTTTGATAAATATGTTCCGGTGATTGTGGAGCTGATAATGGGGTAGTATTTGGGCTACTAGGTGCAGTGGTAAAACTATCTGAATCTGAGCTAGCAGGTGAAGCTTTTGTTATTATAATCTTCGATTTTTGAAACGTTTGCTCTGTCGGTTCAGAACTATAAATATTTTGATTTTGTTCTGTTTTTTCACTGCCTACAAATGTTTTGCTTCTAGTAGGCGGTTTTTTTTTCTTACCGTCAGCGGCACTAAAAGATTTAGCACGCTCAAATTTATTATTTATGAGAGGTGTTAATAAACCGTTATCTCCTCTTTCAATAACATCTAAATTAATAGGTTCACTACTCGCCATATTTTCAGAAGGCATAGTCATTACTGTTCCTATCTGCTGCGGGGTATTTGTCGTATCCTTGTTTTCGTTTGATTGTGACAAGCCATTCAACAATTTCTTATTGAGTGCATCAAGAAATAATGGATTAATGCTCATCGCCATTCCTTCAAAAGGCATTGCAATTATTGCTCCTACTGAAATAGAGGCAAGGAGAGAATATTTTAAAAATCTTGATTTTTTTGGTTGGTTTTGTTCTATTAACTTACTCATTACAAATATCTCAATTAAAATTAATATTTATTTATATAAACTTCGGCATTATAATAAGTAAGTTAATAAAAAGCAATATATAAGTTAATTTATCTTAACTTTTAATTACAAGAAAATTTTGCTCTAATTATTGAAAATATAACAGATATGACATATAGTGCGTTTTTAACTTTTGATTAAAAATGCTACAATATTTTAAAATAACTTTGGAAGCAGAGTATAATAATTTAAATATTTGGTATTTTGTTAGTTTTATTTGCGGTATTATCGTTTATTTTTCGCTTGATTTTGAGCTTTCATTTACAACAATTTTTATCATTTTTTGTGCTTGTCTAATATTAACCTTTACTAGAAATTCTAATATATTTTTACAGTTTATTTACCTCATGGTTATCGCTTTTATTTTTGGCATATTCATCTCTAAATATCGTGTGGCAAATTTGCACGGCAAGACACTTTACAAACCAACAATCGCAAAAATTAGCGGCAATATAGAATCTATAAAACCGACTATTATAGGAGGACAAGTAGTATTAAATGAACTAGAAATACAAAAAATCGATAATAATTTAAGGAAAATAAAAATTAGTATACCAAAAAAACATATACAAGAAATTAGGGTAAATGACAGAATTACTTTGCTTGCTAAGCTCTATAAGCCGCAAAATAGTATACTCCCTGGGGGATATGACTTTGGATTTTATGCTTATTTATCGGATATAGGTGCAAACGGCTATGCGATGTCGCCTCCACAAATCACAGAACGCCTTGAAACAAATTTTGATAGCTTTATCTACAAAATACGCATTCATATTTACAATAATTTAATAGACAAATTAGGAAAAGATAAAGGAAATTTTGCAGCTGCGATATTACTTGGCGAGACGAAAGGTTTAAACAGGCAAATCATGCAGGATATGAGGCAAAGCGGTATATCGCATGTACTTTGTGTTTCGGGATTGCATCTATCTTTAGTGGTGATGATTATTTTCCTTGCTACAAGATTTTTATTAAATCTCTCAAATTATTTAGCATATAATTTCAATATAAAATTAATCTCTGCCTATTGTTCGCTAATAGGAAGTTTTAGTTATTTAGAGCTAAGCGGTATGCAAATTGCAGCAACTAGAGCTTTTATTACGGCTGCAATCTTTATTTATGGTATTATTATTGGGCGATCTTGCTTTCCTCTTCGTTCACTTGCAATTGCGGCTTTTATAATATTATCGTTAAACCCCGAATATATTTTTCATCCAAGTTTCCAATTATCTTTTATCGCCGTATTGTCGCTAGTTGCCGGTTATGAGTTTTACTTAAAGAATTCATGGCTAATTGGGGAAAAGAAAGGCATTTTTGGAGCTATAAAATTTTATACGGCTTCAAATATTTATTCCAGCTTCTTAGCAAGCATCATAACAGCACCCGTAGTAATTAACCAATTCTTTATATTTTCTACTTACTCAATACCCGCTAATCTCATTGTTGTTCCGATAACGTCATTCTTCCTTATGCCGCTTGCTTTGTTATCTCTGCCTTTTACTATGATTGGGTTTGATAGCTATATCCTAAAGCTTATGGGATTCTTTATTGATATAATAATAAAATCAGCCACCTATTTTAATAGTTTACCGGCGGCTGTATGGTATTTCGGTTATATTACCAATTTCAGTATTTTACTTTTTTTATTCGGCTTTTTTTGGATTTGTATATGGAAAACCTCGTGGCGTTTACTTGGCCTTGCAATCATGGCAATATCTTTTATATTTATGTTTTACTCTCCAAAGCCGGAATTAATATTTGATGTAAATCATATGGCTGTGGGCGTTAAAGATAAAGAAAATAAGCTAGTAATCTATGCGGATAGAATACCTGCGTTTAATAGAGTATATTGGGCTAATTGGTTTGGACAAAAAGATAGCTTAGTATTACCTTTAGAGGATAATATTTTTTTAACTAACTACGGACAGAAAATTATCTTTAATAAGAACAATTATTGTAAAGACGCCGAAATTCACATCAACCTTAACTACAAAGCTAAGTGCAGCGGAAGTTTAATAACAATTAATAAAGATTTTTTAAGAAAAAGCCCGGTTATACTTATCTTTTGCAATAGAAAAGAATGTACGGTAAAATCTGCTCGATGTCATTCCCGCGTAGGCGGGAATCCAGGCTAAAGCGAGCTTTTAAAAAGCTTTAAAGTACTAGATTCCCGCCTACGCGGGAATGACATAAAGGAACGAGTTGATGACCCTAGGTTCTTTTAAAAACTATCCGATACTATAGGTAAAATTAAGTAATGCAAACTATACATAAAACATTAAAAATTCCTTCAAAGGAATATAAGAAAATCTTGAGTCTTTTAAATGAAAAAGGACAAGCAAGACTTATAGGCGGCTGCGTGCGAGATGCCTTACTTGGCAAAAATAGCTACGATATTGATATAGCTACTGATTTAATACCGAGTGAAGTAACAAATATTTTGTCTAAAGCTACTATAAAAGTTATCCCGACCGGTTTGAAATTCGGTACAATTACGGCAATTTTAAATAATGAAAAATTTGAGATTACGACTCTTAGGAAAGATATTGAATGTAATGGCAGGCATGCAAAAGTAGTATTCACAAATGATTTCGCCGAAGATGCCGCAAGACGAGATTTTACTATTAATGCTTTAAGTTATTGTCCCTTTAAGAACGAGATATACGATTATTTTGACGGGTTTAAAGATTTGCAACAGGAAAAGGTTGTATTTATAGGGGAAGCTCTAGATAGAATTAAAGAAGATTATTTGCGAATTCTACGCTTTTTCCGTTTTT
>DYDV01000052.1 GCA_020404465.1 Rickettsia endosymbiont of Omalisus fontisbellaquei | reverse complement strand
ATCTAAGGCAGTTTGTAGCAATTTTTTTGGATGATTTAAAAGCGGGTTGTAATAAATTATTTCTTTTACTGCAAATGTAATTACATTAGTGGATTCGTTTATTTCTTGAAGTATTATTGTATCAATTTTCTTTCTTAAATCTATAACTGTTCCTTTAGTGATTTTGCCATCTATAAGTTTTCCCATCCAGTTTGTTATTTGTTCTATACTAACATTGTTTTCTAAAGTTTGTACTTTACTTGATATTTCGTTTATGTGTGTTTTTATTGCTGCACTATCTTTAATATTAGCAGTTTCTAATTTCGTAATTATTTTTGTTACTATTTCGTTGAATATATTTAACTTCTTTTGAGCTTGTTTTTTTACCATTTCTTTAACTTCATCTTCTAAATCTATAACTACTCCTTCGGTAATTTCGTTGCCTATAAGCTCTTTTATACTTTGAGTTATATTTATAATATCGTTTTTATCTATTAGCTTCTGCATCTTATCGGCTATTCTATATAAGGTATACTCTATTACTGACTTGTCTGCTTCATCAATATTGGTACTATCTTGTAAGTTGAAAATTATCTTGCCTATTATTTGGCAAATATCTTCTTCCTCTGCAATAATAATTTTTTTATTCGTCAATAAATCACATATATTTTTAAACTCTTTGCTCTTAGCTATGCTTAGTGCAGTTTCGCCGTCAGACTTTCTAATAGCATTAATAGTCTGCGATGACATTTTAGGTATAAGCATTTCACAAATTTTGTCTAATCCTTTATAAGTAGCCTTAATTAAAGCCGTTTCGCCGTTATTAGTAATGTGATTAATAGCCTGCGATGACATTTTAAGTATAAGCATTTCACAAACTTTTTCTAATCCTTTGCTTGCAGCCAAAATTAAAGCTGTCCAGCCGTTATTAGTAATATGATTAATAGCCTTCGATGACATTTTAGGTATAAGCATTTCACAAACTTTGTCTAATCCTTTATCTACAGCATAAATTAAAGCCGTTTCGCTGTTATTATTAATCTGATTAATAGCCTGTTCGGTCATTTTAGGTATAAGCATTTCACAAACTTTTTCTAAACCATAGCTAGTAGCAAAAGTTAAAGCTGTATAACCATTATTATTAATCTGATTAATAGCCTGTTCGGTCATTTTAGGTATAAGCATTTCACAAACTTTGTCTAATCCTTTGCTTGCAGCCAAAATTAAAGCTGTCCAGCCGTTATTAGTAATATGATTAATAGCCTTCGATGACATTTTAGGTATAAGCATTTCACAAACTTTGTCTAATCCTTTATCTACAGCATAAATTAAAGCTGTATCACCATTATTAGCAACTTTGCTTAATTCGATAATATTCATTTCAATAATCAGTTTCCCTGCTTCCGCTGTGTTTTTTGCTTCTATTGCTTCTATTAGTTTTTCATATGAAGTTTGAAACCATCTAAACATACTAATATCCTTATTAAATTCTATAAATCTTAATATTTTGTTAAAAATTAGCTTATAGACAGAATCATAATAAAGAGTTTTAAGAATGCAATAGAAATTTAATTAGAAGTATTAATAGATGAGTTGAGGTTGATTTAAGAAGTATACAAAGTTAGTTTTTTTATAATATTTAAAATTCGGGATTTAAAAGAGATTTGATGCAAAAATTAGATGTTTTGGAACATAAAAGGAGCATATGAATTTTAAGAAATTTTTGAAAAGCCTTGAAACCCTTATAGGAGCTGGTGCTACTAGGGGGAATTGAACCCCCGACCTCTTCATTACCAATGAAGTGCTCTACCCCTGAGCTATAGTAGCAAGACTGTTAGATATTTTTAAACGAAAATTAATAAGATTTTTGCGGTAATAGTTGTTCCTATTTCAAAAAAATCTTATAATTTATAGTTAAAAAGAGCAAAAATAGATTAATTTTATTTTCCCTCATACAGTCTAAAACTTTATTTCAAACTCTTTTTGCCACATATTTGTTATTAAATCAAGAAAAATTTTTAAATTCGTTATATTGATTTACAAGAAAGTATTTATTAGACCTCTTGCATAATGTAATTAATAAAGAGGAATTTAAAGGATACACGGAACGCAGCACCACAGCGTACACACTAGTACGTGAGGATGCGAGTACCGGACAACGTATAAATTACCCTTAGAAGCAAGTTATGCAATAGGTCTATTCCTGATTTCCATTCGCTCCACTTACATGTACTTCATACGGAGGTGCTACAGTACTTGAAAATACATCAATTTCATTAGCATATTCTGCAAATTCTTTATGTAAATAATCACTTAAAACCTTTAGTGTTTTTTTCTTTGGTTTGGCATGCTAATATCATCTTATTATTTTGTACTAACTTTTGTAATTGATTTATTTCTTCTGCAGTAGCAAGCCTCATGTCCAAACAGCCGTTTTCTTCTCGTTGTAGCAGGTCAGTCGTTACAGTCGTAGTAACTCTATGGCATGTACCGAATAAGTCTATATCTATTCTTGAAATTGCCTCATCACTAGTTACTTTTTCAACAGCTTTGGCGTGGTTGATATTACCCTGTGGAATGCTAGCAAAAACTAATCCATTGTTAGTTATTTTATATTCATAACCATAGTAAGAACTCTTGGGGGTAAAGACTACAATTTTATCATTAAATTCAACAAGGTTTGCAGGTTTTGTAATTTTTTTCATATTTTATCTAAACTTCTATTTTTGTAAAAAGCTAAGGCAATCAATGCAAAAATGCAGCTTAATATGATGTAATAAACTGCCGAGGTTACATGCCCTGTTTTTTGTACTAAATATTCAAAGACAAGAGGCGTAGTACCGCCAAAAATACTTGTAGCAGTGTTATATGAAATAGAAAGAGCGGTATTACGTATATTTGTAGGGTAAAATTCTGCTTGCAATGCCGGTTCAGGACCGATATAGCTAGCTGCAAGCACAGCAAGTATGAATTGTGAGATAATTACGTACGTAAAGTCACCGTTCTCAAAATTATTAAGTAAAAACGGTGTCGTTACAATAATTATTATAAGATTAATTACAAAAATTTTCCTGCGACCTATAATATCGGATATATAACCGCTTAATAAAGTTACGGCTATCATAATCACATAACATACGCTAGCAAGGCTATTTACCTCATTTTCGGTAAAGTTACGGCTGATTTTTAAAAACGATACCAAGTAAATTGTAGTTAGGTAAAATATTATCGAACCGGGAGCATTAATAAAAATCGAAATTAATATATCAAACCAATGATTGGTAATAACTTTTTTTAACGGTGACTGTAAAATCTTTTTCTGCTCTCTTAGATTTTTAAAATTCGGTGTTTCTTGGGTATGTTTTTTAATATAAAATGCTGCAAAAAGAATAAAAAAACCAAGTAAAAAAGGTATTCTCCAGCCAAAATTATCAAACTGCTCGGCAGTTAAAATATTTTTGACGATATAAGAAACAAAAGAACCAAGTAACAAACCAGAGCATATACTAGACATTGAGATACTACCAGTGAAGCCTCGGTGTTTAGGGCTAGTATGCTCAATAACAAAGGAAATAGAACCGGTCAAAGCCCCTCCCATCGATAATCCTTGCAGAATTCTAACCGCAATCATTAATATAGTAGCAGTGATACCGATAGTATGATAGGTCGGTAATATTCCGATTAATACGGTTGGAGCAGACATACAAAATAATGCACTAGTTAAGGCTACTTTTCGCCCAAATCTATCGCCTATAACACCAAAAAATATCCCCCCCAAAGGTCTTGCTAAATAGCCTATAGCAAAAACTAAAAAAGCTTGTAGTAAAGAAGTATTAGCATCATCATTCGGGAAAAATTTAGCTCCTATTATTGGTGCAAAATAACCGAATAATACATAATCGTACCATTCAAAAGTATTGGCAATACCGCTTGAAAATACTAGTTTACTTCGATTCATGTTTTCTGCTCATGGCTTTTTTCTCGGAATATATTATAAACAAAGTTGCAGGAATTATTATTATTGCTCCGTGTAATGTACTTTTATCAGGAAATTCATTAAATATGAAATATGCAGCTATTGCCGAAATTACCAGCTCTAAATATCTATACGGAGCAGTAGCCGTAGCATCTACCATGGAAAAAGCTTTAAGCAAGAAGAATAATATTAAGCTTCCACTACTACCTAGCACAAACAATAAAGCTAATTCAAAACTACTCGGAGTTAGCCAATACTGAGATGCTACGGGTAGCGATACTACGGCAGTTACTATTGCTGAATAAAATAACATGCTAATCATTGATTCTTTTACTACAAATTTTTTATTGATAATATCGAGCATAGCAAATGAAATAGCCGCTAATACAAAATACAAAATTTCAGGATTAAAATCCTCGGTATGCGGTTT
>DYDV01000051.1 GCA_020404465.1 Rickettsia endosymbiont of Omalisus fontisbellaquei | reverse complement strand
GCGGTAGTGCTATCAACTCAGCATAATCCGGAAATACAGCAAAAAGACCTTATTGAAGCAGTAATGGAAGAAATTATTAAACCTACCTTACCAAGCAATTTGCTTCATAAAGATACTAAATATCTAATTAACCCGACAGGTAGGTTTGTTATAGGCGGTCCTGTTGCTGATTGCGGTTTAACAGGTAGAAAAATTATCGTGGACACTTACGGAGGAATGGCAAGACACGGCGGTGGTTGTTTCTCAGGAAAAGATCCGACCAAAATAGATAGGTCGGCTGCTTACATGGCACGCTATATTGCTAAGAATATAGTAGGAGCAGGAATAGCCGATCGATGTGAAATACAAATATCTTACGCAATAGGTGTTGCGGCTCCCGTATCTATTTATGCTGAAACTTTCGGCACTAGCAAATTAAGCAATGAACAAATTACTAAGCTAATAACACAGCATTTTGATATGCGTCCCGGCAGAATTATTAAACATCTTAAGCTTCGTACTCCATGCTATCAAAAAACAGCTGCTTACGGTCATTTTGGTCGTGAAGACGAAAATTTTACATGGGAGCAATTAGATAAAATAGGGATATTGAGAGAGTAATTATTGACATTTATTTTTTAGTATAGGACTATCTTAGTATTTATTCAACTAATTAGTTAAAAATATGACTGAGAATATAAATAATGATATAAAGTTCGGCAACTTGAAAAACTATGAAAACGAGCTTATAAATACTGCTCTAAAAGAGAATAACCAAAATAAGCTGAAAGAGCATTATGAAAATATCACTCAGGCCTTAAATAACATACGGGAATATGAATATGAAGCGAAGGCAACTCAGTACCGCGAAATGCTTGACGATGCCCGTACCTATGATAAATCCACAAAAGATTATGATTTAGGCTCGGCTCATTTTATAACAGCTAGCGGTTATAAAGCCTTGCTTGGGGCATATAAAGCTCTACATGAAAATCCAGATAAAAAATTAGATAACTTTATGGATGGCTTAGATGAGATTTATAAGCAATCCTTTTCAGCACGTAATTTAACTAGCTCAAATAAATTGCCACCCACAGAACAGTTAAAAAAATTTTTAGAAAAAACTACAAATGAAATATATGATAAACTGCAAAAAACCGGAGAGGCATATTTATCATATTCTAATGCTCCTACTAATACAGGATTACATGCAAATGTTATAAAATATTCTAAAGAAAACGGAAAAAATTATCGTATTATATATAATGCCGGTGCTGGGGTAAGAGCAGATAATTCAAAGCTAAATCAAACACCAAAAGATCAATTATCTAAAATAAATGAAACAATAGAAGCAAGAAGTAAAGCAAAATTCAGCTCAATTAAATATGAACTCAAAGAACAGTCAGATAAAGGAGTAAAAGATTTAATATATAAAGAAATAAAAGATAGTATATTTTCTATATTATCTATAAACGAACTAGAAGCAATAAAAGCTCATAATAACGAAATCAATAGGTTCAAATCGGAGCAACTTATTAACCCAACAACTGACTCAAGAAGAACAGTTACCGGACAAACTTTAGGGAATTGTAGTAGCAGGTCAATAAGAGAAGCTTTAAGAGACAATGTACCGGATTCAGAATTTCGTGAAATATATGATTTCATTACACAAAATCAAGTATCTCAAATAATATCAAACTTAGAAAGCGAACAAAAAAATTTAGCAAATACCTTAAATATACCTTTAACAAAAGAACAAAGTATCTCAAATACAACTCATCAAAATCAATTTCAAAAAGATATTGCCAATTCAGCTACTAATTATTTTGATACTTTTTTTTATAATGAAGGGCATACACCAAGCACAAAAGAAAAGTTATTTAATAAAGTTGCTGAAGAATCTAATTTAAAATATGTCAAGATTGATCTAGTAGATTTTTTATCTACCGTGTTTCCCTATAAGGACACTGATTTACCTATTACCAAGGATCTTTTAAAGCCTGTCATAAACCATATCCAAACTTGTTTTGAAGATCACGAAATAGCTCCCACAAAAACAGTTTTAGAAAATTATAGATTATATAAGTCTAATAAAGAACAAATTATTAAAGAGCTATCGGAAAAATGCTTAAATGATAAAGATGTAAATATACTTATCAAAGCACAAGTACAAGCGAAAATAGAAAATCGCCCATCTATAGATGTTTTCCGGCAAATGAAACAAAATAATACTAACCCTAAACCGCTAGAGCTATCAGAAGAGCATAAGAAATTGGATGATGTCATAAAAGATATGGCACAAAAATATAAAATGACTATACCGGAAGCAAAAGCATCCGAAGAAATTACTCAAGTGGTTAAAGATTACAGTGAAAATAAATTTAATGAAGAAATAACACCTATAAAAGCTCAAAAATTAGTAGATGAATTTACACAGCAAACTCTAGATATTTTTGGAGAGAATAAATTAATAGATTCACCTATAATTGAAACAAAAAACGAGCATATTAATATACCGCTCCCAAACGTAGTAAAACAAGAAACTACTAATCTTAACTTGGATACAATACACTCAAAAAATTCGCCTGTATCAAGCTTTTTGAATGACGCTGTACTTAAAGAAGAAAAACAAAATTTAGTAAATGAACTAATAACTGAAGTTAATAAAAATCTACCTAATAATACGGGAGTATCAGAAGATAAAAAACAAGAAGTTAAAACCGATAATATATTCAATAAAAACTCAGAACCTAAAAAACAAACTATCAAAAACAAATTTTATAAGTATTTAAGTAAATTAACGGAAAAATTAGGACTAAAATCCATAAGTAATTATTTTAAAGAATTAATTAAAGATCCAAATCTTGAGCAAAATATCAATTTAGAAAAAGAAGCAAAGTTAATAGCAGAAAAACATCGACTAACAAAATATATGGAGCTTAGCGATAATAAAAATAATAATGCAGTATTTAGCGGTAAAAAAACACCAAAGAATATTTCTAAATTATGAAAACAATACAAAGAATTGCGGTATACGAAGTTCATCGAATATATTCTTTTAAAATCTCAAAATCTTGTGCTTGGAGAAAGAATTTTTCCGGTAATGTAATTTTTGCTATAAAATTCTTTACCTCTTCGCTTTGTAAATAGATCATAGCTTTAGCATTACTTTCATTATTATTAGTGCGAGCTGCAAGCAAGGTTACTATCTGCTGTAATTCTTTATAATTTTGTGGATAAAGCTGTAGTTCAAATTGTTTATTATTAATCGCATCTTCAATTGACGAAAAGCTTTTTGCCGTTAGTTTTATTCCTCCTTCATCTTTAATTATATCACAATTAACGACTACCAAACTTTTAACATCAAGTAAATGTACATAATCTTTTAAAACTTCCTCACTAAAAATACTAAGTTCAAATATATTCTCAGGATCGGAAAGCACGAGTGTCACGAACCTACCTCTTGCCGACATACGAGAATCCTTTTTTTGTATCACCCCAGCAAGATTTATTCGGTTAGCACCGTCAGGTAAGTTATTATGTAAATCTGCGGTACTTAAAATATTTAAACGGTTAAATATTTCTTGATACTGCGTAAGAGGATGATTAGAGATAAATAAGCCCATAGCCTCAAACTCATAAAAAGCTAAAGTATTGTTATCGGCATAATCACTTGCAATTAATATATTAGGACTTAAACTAGAAACTTTAATTAAGCTAAATTGATTAGATTCCTGCTCTTCGTGATATGAAGTTGAATAAGAAAGTAATTTTGGAATGCTTGAAAATAATTGCAATCGATTATCATGCAACTCATCAAAACAGCCGGATTTAATTAAATTTTCCAGTAATTTACTGTTAATAGATTTTGGCGGTAATCTTTCAATAAAATCGGTAATTGATTTAAACGCTCCTCTTGCTTTTCGTTCATCTGTTACTAATTTGCCAAAATTTGGCGTAACTCCTTTAATAGCACCTAAGGCGAAGATTATTGTACTTTCTTCTTCTTTGTCATTTCCGCTACCCTCTATGTCATTCCCGCGAAAGCGGGAATCCATTTTCATACTTTCATGATTCAGAGCAGTTTTTACCTTTTCTGGATCCCCGCTTTCGCGGGAATGACATAGAGAGCCTTGGGGATGACAAGTCATAGCTTGCGGGATGACAATGTCCGAAGACTTTACACTAAAATACCCTTTAGAAATATTAATATTAGGAGCAATAATCCTTATGCCACTGTCTTTTGCTTCTTGCAGGAATAAATTAATTTTATCGTGATTATTTAATTCAAGATTTAAGCACGCTACTAAAAATTCAGCAGGGTAATTAGCTTTAAGATATGCGGTTTGGTATGAAATAACGCCGTAAGCCGCAGCGTGTGCCTTATTAAAACCGTATCCGGCAAATTTAGCCACGGTCGCAAAAATAGATTTAGCTTGAGATTCCGAAATATTATTAGCAATTGCCCCTTTAACAAAAATTTCTTCCTGCTCTTCCATTTCCTTTTTTATCTTCTTACCCATTGCTCTACGAAGCAAATCAGCAGCACCTAAAGTTTAACCGGCAAGAACCTGAGCATCTCTTTGTACCTGCTCCTGATATATCACCACTCCATAAGTTTCTTCTAAGATCGGCTTTAATAGCTCATGTAAATAATCAGGCTGCTGTAATTTATGCTTACAAGCTATATAAGTAGGGATATTTTCCATAGGACCTGGACGATATAAAGCACCAAGAGCGATTAAATCATGTATGGAATCAGGTTTAAGACGTCTAAGTGCATCTTTCATTCCGACACTTTCAAACTGGAAAACTCCAACCCCTTTACCTTTACATAGCATTTGATAAGTCTTATTATCATCAAAGGTCATATTGTCAAAATCTACTTCTATCGCCCGCTCTTTAAGTAGTTTCTTACAATCGGTAATAACCGTTAGGGTTTGCAGTCCTAAAAAATCAAACTTAATTAAACCGGCAATCTCAGAATATTTCATAGAATAACCGACTACCAACATAT
>DYDV01000050.1 GCA_020404465.1 Rickettsia endosymbiont of Omalisus fontisbellaquei | reverse complement strand
CATTAATAATATTATCGGTAAATATCAAAATAATAATGTAAGTTTTGAAACATTGCTAAATTATAAATATCGAACAAAACATGATTTACATTTTATTCCTAGCATCGGTTTTAAATATGATTATTCAAGAGCTAGCAACTATAAAGAGTATAATGTAGATATAGAAAATTTAATGATTCAAAAGAAATCAAATCAATCATTTGAAAGTAGCCTTGGCGGTAAAATAGTGTTTAAACCTATAGCGACCGGAAGTAATATAGTATTAACCCCAAGCTTACATGGTAATATCGAGCATCACTTCAATACTAAAAATACAAAAGTTAATGCAAAAGCGACTTTTAAAGGACAAACATTACAACAAACAATTATTCTACCAAAACAACCTAAGCTTGGATATAATGTCGGTAGTAATATACTTATGAGCAGAAAGAATATAAATGTTCTACTTGAGTACAATTATTACACACATAGAAAATATCAAAGCCATCAAGGACTTGTAAAACTAAAAGTCAATTTATAAAAATAAATAGAGGATAAGGTTTTTTGAGAATCTTATCCTTATAGTAATTCAGCCCCATTTGGTAACAGGCGTGAGGGTAGAGCCTATTATTAGAGGCGAGCCGACGAACAACGTGCTACCTCGTTCAAATCAATTTACTATATTTATCAAATCTCCTAATAGATAAGCTTATTAACCAAACTGCCAAATAGAATATCGGTGTACTAAATACGGTAAAAAATAGTTTAAATGAATAGCTATTAAGAATAAGAGTACCTAATTGTTCAAGCGGGAAAATATTAAACAAGCTCATAATCCCAATTACAATAAAAGTATCAATAAATAAAGAAATTGCCGTACTGAAATTATTTCTTATCCACAAATATTTACCTTTAGTAATTTTACGTATCCATAAATAGATATTAATATCAACAAGTTGGGCTATATAACAAGCAAAAGTTGATGCTAAAAAAGATATATGATATGAACCGAAAACTTTATGAAAAGTTATGTTATCAACATTAGACCAATTAGTAGCTTCCAATTTATCCATAAGACTTATTATTAAAACTACTATTATATTAAAAACAATAGCAAGCTTTACACAAAAATTGGCTCTTTCTTTACCATAAAACTCAGCTATTAAATCCGTTAATAAAAAAGTTAACGGGTAAAAAATTGCTCCTACAGATAATTCAAGAATATACAGATTAAAAATATTAAGAGAAACAAACTTTTGATATATTAAGTTTCCTACTATAATAAGGACTGTAAAAAACGTACATAAAATGATATAAATCTTTTCTTTTATATTAAAGTCTATAGACATTTTTAAAATTTATTTTGTGAATTATTGTTATACCGTGGCTTGACCCTTTGTTATACGAACATTCAGAATGTCATCCCCGTGAAAACGGGAAT
This sequence comes from Rickettsia endosymbiont of Omalisus fontisbellaquei, assembly GCA_020404465.1. Taxonomy (GTDB): domain Bacteria; phylum Pseudomonadota; class Alphaproteobacteria; order Rickettsiales; family Rickettsiaceae; genus Rickettsia. The sequence goes on along the minus strand of DYDV01000050.1, from coordinate 3,247 downwards.
CCAGAGAGCTGCTAAAGCAAATTATATGTTAAATTTAATATAATTTTAACTGTTTTTTCTGAATTCCCGCCTACGCGGGAAAACATTGTTGCGTGGATAGCATCTCGTCATTGCGAGCAGTCGTAGACTGCACGGCAATCCAGAAAAATAATTAAAATACTAATAATTTAGTATTTTAAACTGGATCCCGCGATCAAGTCGCGGGATGACAAAGGGAGAATTGATCCACGCAACAATGCCCGCTCGCAATGACGAAAAACTGGTCCACGCAACAATGTCCAGCAAAGGTAGACAATGACAAGTATGAGAGATATTAATAAGATAAAGCTGTAACTATTTAGCTATAGGTAAACTATTTTCTGCTTGATTTTCTTCAATTTCATTAATCTTAGAAACTAAATCAGATTTCTTTTTTGAGGAAAGGTTGGCAAGTACTATTGCATTTATTAAAAATAATATTGTAAGTATTATAGTGCTTTTAGTAAGAAAATTACCGACTGTTTTAGCACTGACTACTCCCATATTATTACCGCCGCTTATACTACTAATTCCATCCGATCCGCTACGCTGCATCAGAATAACTATAATTAGCAATATTGCAATAGTAATATGTACAAAAAGAAGGATGTCTATCATATAATAAAATAATCATTACCGTATTTTAAATGTAAATCATACATTAGTTTTATATTATTTGCAACTTAGCTTTATAAAATAAACGTAATACTATAATAGCATCTGACAGAAATTAGACTAAAATCAGCATATAAGTTTTAAAAAAAAACTAAAAAACCTTGAAAGCTTAGGATGTATGGTGGTGACCCTAGTGTATGATTGCTAACCACAGCTACAAAAAGGCGGTATATAAGCGATACTTTATATTATGCAATAAAATTTACAAGCAGCATGAAAATTTTATAGTAGGGAGGCAAATTACTTGCCTCCCTCCTTATTCAATACTTTCTACACTGCTTAAAACATCCTATGTGATTAACCGGCAGGAGGCGTATAGATTTCTAAACTCATTAATCCGGCTAAAATAAGCTCCTCATCATTATTAGTAATTGCTTCGTGGATTAAATCAGAGCTTAGTAGCTTACTATCTATGGCAACTTGTAGCAATTTTTTTGAATGATTTAAAAGTGGCTTGTCGTAAATTGTTTCTTTTACTGCCCACGTTACTACTGCATTTTTATTTAGTTGTGCTAATATAATTTCGTTAAGTTTATCTTCTACATCTACAAGTTTGCCTCTTGTAACTATTCCTGTAGTAAGTTCTTTCAGACTAGCCGTTATTTTTTCTATATCATATGCGTTTGTTAAGCTTGATACTTCATTTATTATGTTATTTATAATATTTTGCATTTCTGCTTTATTGCTGCTTATATTATTTTCTACGTTAATATTTACCTTTTCTACTATTTGTTTAAATATATTTAACTTATCTATACGTATACCCTCATTTATTATAGCTTGCTGTTTTATTGTCTTCTCAATTTCATCTTCTAAATCAACCAACATTCCTCTAGTTATTTTATTACTGTTCATAATGCTTTGTATATTGTTAGCTATACTTTGTAAGTTAATTTGATTTTTCTCTAACTTTTGTATTTTATTAAGTATATTATTTTGTATTATATTCGTATTAATAGTACCGGCATTTTCTAACTTATCGATCATTTTTGTTAGTAAATCGTAAATATCTTCTTCCAAAGCCATAAGACTTACAAGAGCTGTATCTTGTTTTTCTGCTGCTTTAGGTAAATCTTTTATATCTAGCTGGTTATTCTCATTATTTGTTACTGAAGCTTCTTGTTTCAGTTTCAGACTTTGCTTCTGTTCTTCATATTTCTTTTCGGCTTTTGCTTTATTTTCCTTGTATAAAGGTTTTGTACTAATTTTTATTGCTGCTTTATATTTTTCTATTGCTTCACTGTATTTTTCTTGATGGCATAAATCATTACCCTCTGCATTTAAGTTTTCTGCTTTTTTCTCTACAGTAGTTTTATTTCTTTGTAAATATTCATCAATTGTTTTTAATATCGTTGTATCTCCTATTTTGTTGAAAGAAAGATTAAGCGACGTTAAAGAGTTATTAGCTTTAAGTGCTTCAGCAATTAATCTTGCTCCCTCATCTTCTATTTCGTTAACAAAAAGATCAAGAGTAGCTAAAGAGTTATTAGCTTTAAGTGCTTCGGCGATTAACCTTGCTCCTTCATATCCTATTTTGTTATGAGAAAGAATAAGCTTAGTTAAAGTGTTATTAGTTTTAAGTGCTTCAGTAATTAACTTTAATCCCTCAGCTCCTATTCGGCTACCACCAAGATCAAGTATAGTTAAAAAGTTATTATCTTTAAGTATTTCAGCGATTAACTTTGCCCCTTCAACCCCTATTTTTTTACCCCCAAGCTCAAGCGATGTAACACCATTTCTTAAAAAATCAGCTTGCATGTTAAATCTTTTTTTTCTTAAAAACTCTATCAAATCCCCACGCGATGTTTTTATTGTCGTTACTTCTTGTAGATTTCCTTTAAACATAATTATTTCCTTATTAAATTCTATAAATCTTAATATTTTGTTAAAAATGAGCTTATAGACAGAATCATAATAAAGAGTTTTAAGAATGCAATAGAAATTTAATTAGAAGTATGAATAGATGAGTTGAGATTGATTTAAGAAGAAGTATACAAAGTTAGTTTTTTTATAATATATAAAATTCGGGATTTAAAAGAGATTTGATACAAAAATTAGACGTTTTGGAACATAAAAGGAGCATATGAATTTTAAGAAATTTTTGAAAAGCCTTGAAACCCTTATAGGAGCTGGTGCACCCTAGTGTATGATTTGCTAACCACAGCTACAAAAAGGCAGTATATAAGCGATACTTTTTTTATGCAACAAAATTTACAAGCAGCATAAAAATTTTATAGTAGGGAGGCAAATTACTTGCCCCCGTCCTTATTCAACACTTTCTACACCGCTTAAAACATCCTATGTGATTAACCGGCAGGAGGCGTATAGATTTCTAAACTCATTAAGCCGGCTAAAATAAGCTCCTCATCGTTATTAGTAATTGCATCATAGATTAAATCAGGGCTTAGTTTATTATCTAAGGCAGTTTGTAGCAATTTTTTTGGATGATTTAAAAGCGGGTTGTAATAAATTATTTCTTTTACTGCAAATGTAATTACATTAGTGGATTCGTTTATTTCTTGAAGTATTATTGTATCAATTTTCTTTCTTAAAT
>DYDV01000049.1 GCA_020404465.1 Rickettsia endosymbiont of Omalisus fontisbellaquei | reverse complement strand
ACTCATTATCATTATATAATATCTGATATAATTCTTCAGTAATATGCGGTATAAACGGAGCAAATAACTTTAATAGCGTTTGCATAATATGATATAAAGTTAGTATGCTACTATATTGCCCTTGTGGGTTTTTGTTTTCTTCATCATAGCTTCTAGTTTTACTAATCTCTAAATAATTATCACAAAATACCGACCAAAAAAACTTTTCTGTCAGCTGCATAGCATTTGCATATTCGTAATTTTGTAACTCATTTGTGGTTAGTTTAACTAGCTCTACTAGTTTATTAATTATCCATTGATCAAACTCGTTAGTGATTTTTTCTTTAACATCTAAAAGCTTTGCTTTTTTATCTTCACCTTTCAGTTTATCAAAATGTATAGAAACAAATTTAGCAGCATTCCACAGCTTATTAAGTAGTCGCTTACCATTTTTCATAACATCTTCAGAATAGGCAGTATCGGAACCTAATCTTGAATTTGCTGACCAATAGCGTATTACGTCAGAACCGTACTGCTCTAGCAGTTTTTCAGGAACTAACACATTGCCTTTAGATTTAGACATTTTACTGCGGTCTTCAGCTAAACACCAACCGCTTACCATGATATTTTTCCACGGTAGAGTATTTTGGTGTAGATGGGCTTTTAGGATTGTATAGAATGCCCAAGTTCTAATAATTTCGTGTGCTTGAGGTCTTAAATCCATCGGGAATAATTTATCGTGTCTATCTTTATTAACAGCGAAATTATCAGAAATCCCATGAGTAGAAAGTTGCGGTGAAACAGAACTTGTTGCCCAAGTATCCATAACATCTAAGTCAGGCTCTACTTCTTCCTTACTATAACCTATAGGTAAATCTTTTAACGGATCGACAGGTAGCTGCGTGACATCGGCATATAAAATTTTACCTTCTTCTCCTACTCTTTTAGAGTACCAAACAGGAAACGGTACACCGAAATAACGCTGCCTGCTTATGCACCAATCCCAGCTAATGGCATTAATCCAGTTCTCAAGTCTAATTTTCATACTTTGAGGATGCCAGTTTAACTCAGTTGCTCTTTTAAGTAACGCTTCTTTATGTGATATTGTTTTAACAAACCATTGCGGTACGGTTAGTATCTCAAGAGGAGCACCTGACCTCTCGGCACATTTAACGGTTTGAGTTATCTCTTCTTGCTTAATAAGCAATTCCTGCTCTTTTAAAATATCTATTATTTTTGTTCGAGCTTCTTTAATTTTCAATCCGTCTATACCCATATCATGAGGGAAATCTATTGTACCTTTTTTAGTAATAATAGTTTTTAAAGGTAGATTATGTGTTTTCCACCAAGTAATATCCGTTTGATCACCGAATGTGCAGCACATAACTAATCCACTGCCTTTATCTGGTTGTACTAAAGGATCGGCCAGCATTGGAACTTTATCTTTAAAAAGCGGAGTTACGGCAAATTTGCCTGCTAAATGATTATAACGCTTGTCATCAGGGTGATAAAATACGGCGACGCAAGCAGGTAGTAATTCCGGTCTTGTAGTTGCTATTGTAAGCGGGTCTCCTTGCTCGGTTTTAAACGTAATATAATTCATGAAAGAGGTTTTTTCCTTGTCCTCAATATCGGCTTGAGCAAGAGCAGTACAATCTACCGGATCCCATAATATAGGCTGATCATTGCGATAAATTTCGCCTTTCTTAACTAAATCAAGAAAAGACATTTGTGATATTTTTCGTGATAACGGGCTGATAGTTTGGTACTCTAAACTCCAATCAACCGATAAGGCTATTTGGTTAAATAGACTTCTAAACTTCTCTTCTTCACTTGCTACTACCCCTTCACAAATATTTATAAACTCGTCTCTACTCATATTGTAAGCCTTGATCTGCTTTTGCTTTTCAACAAGCCTTTCGGTCGGTAGTCCATTATCGTCAAATCCCATAGGATAAAAGATATTTTTACCAATCATACGCTGAAAACGTACGATAAAGTCGGTTTGCGTATAGCTGTAAACATGCCCGATATGTAGCTGCCCCGAAACCGTCGGAGGTGGCGTATCAATTACATAAGTTTCTTCTTTTGGAATATTTGGATCATACGCATAAATTTGTTTTTCCTGCCAAATCTTTTGCCATTTCTTTTCATTTTCAGTAAAATTATAATTTTTTGGAAATTCTTTCATATGCTTTATTCTTGTTAAGAATATTATTATAAAGATTATATGTGACTATGACAATAGATGCTTTTGAGAGGATATGGATATTTAGGGTTTATGCAAGTGGCGCTTCCACAATTAATTACTTTTTACAGTTGAGCGGACAAAAGTTTCTTGAAGACCTGTAATTTTGGCAATAACAGGAATTTTAAAGCCCTGACTGAACATTTCCTTCGCTATAATTACTGCCTTATTATGTTCGCCCTCGGCTTTTCCTATCTCAATACCCTGAACCTTTCCTTCATCTCTATATGTATCAGCGATAGTATTCATAATAGTATCCTTATCTTGCGGTAATAGATGTTTATCCAATACTTCTACTAATTCCGGTTGTTTTTGTTTTGATAATTTTGCATCAGTATACCATAAGAATGATCTTAGGTAAATATAACCTTTTTCTTTATCCAATATTATAATATGTTTAAACTCTGTTAAAAATTTCTCCCATAATTTTATCATATCACGCATATGTATATGCTTAATAATATATTCTAGCATACCTAAATGCTTTTTCTTTATGATTTCATCATCTGACATAGCTTGCAAATCTACTAACTGATAATCTTCAGTCATTAATTTCTTTGCCATCACACTATCAGTAAATAAACTCCACAGATTTCTTGGAGCATTATAAATTTCTTTGCCGTTGTAAATAACTAAATTATAAACTAGTGGCAATTTATATCTTCCTTTCCTATGTCTTTCACATAATAATAACGTATATTTCCATAACCGCAAAGCCGTCCAATAATCAATTGTTGATTGGGCCTCTACTAATACATAAACAAACGCTTCTTCTTTATTATTAGTGTTAATTTTATATATTATATCACTATATTTCTTGTTTAAAGATTCCTCTATATAGCTTTCTTGCTCTACCGTTATTTTTAATAAATCTACTAGCTTTTTGAAGTCCTCAGGTAAATAATTTTCTAAAAACTCTTCAGCTGCTATTGGATCGGTCATTATTATTTTTACCAATGAATCATGTTTTAGTTTTTTAACCATAAAAATCTAGTAGCTTTATTTTGCAGTGTATTTTATCTTAATTTATATACAATATCTATATTTATTTAAATCTAAAGTTTAATATAAGTAATGCTAAACAAACTTTTACTTACTTTAAAATTAATGCGGGCAGATAAGCCGGTAGCTTATTCATTAGTTTTTTTTCCGGCTTTGTTTGGGTTATTACTTGCAAATCCTTCAAAATCAGAGCTAGTACATTTACTGCCGTTATTTATTTTAGGTAGCATAACTGCGAGGAGTACCGGGTGTATTATTAATGATCTATTTGATCGAAAATTTGATAAACATGTTACGAGGACTAAAGATCGACCTTTAGCAAGCGGTGCTTTGTCTGTTTCCTATGCTATTACTATAGCCATCATACTTGCTATTATCTCTTTAATCATTTTGCTATCATTAAGCAGAACAGCTATATATATAGGATTATTTGCCGTTATCATGATTGCTATATATCCGCTAATGAAGCGTATTACTTACTTTCCGCAAATCTTTTTGGGTTTTACCTTTAAACTAGGAGTATTAATAGGTTATGCGGCAGTTCAGGATAAACTTGAGATGGCAGCGATTATTATGTATTTAGCCTGTGCTAGTTGGATAATCGGATATGATACAATCTACGGCTTTGCGGATATAAAAGATGATAAAAAAATAGGAGTAAAGTCTTTAAGTATATATTTAGAGAACAAGCATTATAAGTTTTGGCTTTATATATATTATATAGGTTTTATATTGTTATTTATCCTAGCAACAAAGATAGCTAACTGTAATATCGACTATTTACCTATTTTAGCTGCCCTAATTTTACTAATATTGCAGGTAGCGACTCTTGATATCCAAAACCCTACTAATTGTATGACAAGATTTCGAGCTAATAATTACGTTGGATTAGTTTTGAGTATGGCGTTTTGTTAAAAATAAATTATTGTCATACCGTGGCTTGACCACGGTATCCAGAAAAAAATATTGTTTTTGGACCCCGTGATCAAGTCACGGGGTGACAACATTAACTTCTCGCTCTAACAGCCCATAAGGTTATAATCGATATTGCGGTTATGTAAACCGCAATTGATAAAGAGCTGCCGGTTACATGCCAAAGCATTAGGCAGATTGACGGAGTAAGGCGTCCGATTAGCGAAGAGCCTATACTACTGCCGATACCGACTAGCATATATTTATCGGCAGTTTTAAATAGATCATTTAGCCAGCAATTTAAAGGTGCTAAGAAGCCAACACCGAGTATTATAATCCAAACACGCACAAAATTAACATACCATACAGATGAATTATTCAAGAATAACCATAAAGGAATTATGCTTAAACTCATTAAAATCAGAGTACCGCTTAGTATTTTATGATAATGTAGTTTTTTTGTTAGATGGCCAATTATCGGAATCATAATCATATCAAAAACTAAAAATTCAGTATTAAACTTCATCATTGTTTCAAGTGATATATCAGTGATTAATGGAATAAAACTATTCATAAAAACGAAAGGTACTATGTAGGTCATATACGAAAAACCTACGGCAAAGCTAATACGTAAGATACTTAGTTTGTTGTTCCAAATTGTGTTTAAGTCGAGTAATAGTGACGATACTACATCATTGCGAGGAAAAACTGTAGGTTTTGATGAAGCAATCTCAGGCAAAATTCCTGAGATTGCCACGCTCCTTTTAGTCGCTCGCAATGACGTGTAATCCTCACTCTTTCTCAAAAAATAACCTACAAGAGCCGTAAGCCCGCCAAATATGAAACATAACCTCCAATATTCATTATACTCTACATTTAAAACTATAGTGCTGATAAATGAAGCAAGAATAATACCGACCATAGTAGAGGTTTGATAAAGGTAAGAAGCTTTAAATGCTTTTTTTTCTTCTTTATTCTCTAAAATAAATAATTTGGCAATGGCACATTCACCCTCGGAATATACTCCTTGCAATGTTCTAAGTACCACTAATAATAGCGGAGCAAGCCAGCCTATTTGAGTATGAGAAGGTATTAGACCGATTAGGCTAGTTGTTAATGCAACTCCAATCAAAGAATGAGATAAAGCAAAAACACCGCCGTATTTTTTAGCAATTACGCCAAAAAAATAAGAGCCTATGGGACGTGTAAATAAAGACGTAGCAAGAACGCTATAGGTAAGTATTAAGGCTACAACTTTATCATGATTCGGGAAGAAAGTACTGGCAAGTAACGGAGCTAGAAACCCATAAAGCGCGGTATCAAAATGATCCATCGCATTACCGATTAAGATCGAAAAATCCCTTTTGCTTAATGAATTATTCATATATTAATAATTTAAAATTTATAATGGATTATAAGTATGTAATCTTCCTTGTAAATATTTTTTTAAGAGATATGATTATAAAGTTATAGCTTAAAAGTAATTGTAATTAATGAATAATTTGAAACAAGGAAAGTTTATTACATTTGAGGGAGGGGAGGGAATCGGTAAATCTACTCAATCTCAAATGCTCTATGAATATTTAAAATCTCAAAATATCCCCGTTATTTTAACTCGTGAAGTCGGTGGCACTGCTGTTGCCGAAAAAATGCGTGAAATTTTAGTACATGAAGAATTATTACCCATGTCCGAGCTATTACAAGCTATGGCAGCACGCTATGATCATATGGTACGGAAGATTATACCAGCTCTGCAAGAGGGATATATTGTAATATGCGATAGGTTTATTGACTCAACTGCCTGTTATCAAGGATTAGAGCTGGAAAACGGTATAGATTTAGTTTATAATCTGCACAAAACTTTAATGCCCCCTCTTATGCCGGATATTACGTTTTTTATTGACGTAGAGCCGGATACTGCTATTGAGAGAGTAAATTTACGAAATATGAGCAATAAATTTGACATAAGAGGTATAGATTTTTATAAAAAAATCTATGATTGCTTTAAAGAATTAAGTAATAGATTTCCTGAAAGAATAAAGACAATTAAAGCTTCAGATTTAAGTCCAGTTGAAGTACATGAGTTAATAAAAAAGCATTTATGAAGAATACTTACTATATCACGACCCCTATATATTACGTTAACGATGTTCCCCATATCGGTCACGCATATACAAGCGTTGCAAGTGATGTTATTGCTCGCTTTATGCGTCTTTGCGGTAAAGATGTTATGTTTTTAACAGGCACTGATGAACACGGGCAGAAAGTAGAAAAAGCAGCTATTAACAAAAATATCGATCCGCAAAAATTTACTGATCAGACTTCTGAGAGTTTCCGTCATTTGATGACTGCTATGAATATTTCTAATGATGATTTTATTAGGACAACAGAAAATAGACACAAAGAGGCCGTAGCCATTTTTTGGCAGAAATTACTAGATAAAGGCACTATTTATGAGGGGTTTTATGAAGGGTGGTATGCAGTGCGGGATGAGGCTTTTTATGATGAGTCAGAGCTAACTGAAGATAAGCTAGCACCGACTGGAGCTTCGGTTGAATGGGTTAAAGAACCAAGTTACTTCTTTAATCTTTCAAAATGGCAAGATAAATTACTTGAGTTTTATGAAGCAAACCCTGATTTTATTAGACCTATGTCAAGGCGTAATGAAGTAATTAGCTTTGTTAAATCAGGCTTGAAAGATTTATCGGTATCGCGTACTACTTTTAACTGGGGAATAAAAGTCCCAAATAATGCCAAAAATGATGTTAGGCACGTAATTTATGTTTGGCTTGATGCACTGGCTAATTATATTTCGGCACTCGGTTATCCTCATGAACAAAGTAGTTATGGTAAATTTTGGCCGGCTGATTTACATGTAGTCGGTAAGGATATATTACGTTTTCATGCCGTTTATTGGCCTGCTTTCTTAATGGCTGCCGAAATTCCGCTGCCGAAAACAATTATGGCTCATGGTTGGTGGACGAATGAGGGACAAAAAATTTCTAAGTCTCTTGGGAATACTATTGATCCAATTAAATTAATCGATGAATTCGGTGTTGATCAGGTTAGATATTTTTTGATGCGTGAAATAACATTCGGTGCGGATGGTAATTTTGCTCGTAGTAATTTAATTACTCGCATCAATAGTGAGCTATCAAACAAAATCGGTAATTTATTGCAGCGTAGTACGGCTTTTGTTTATAAAAATAATGATGGTAAAGTGCCACTCCTTACACAAAGTGGTATAGATAAAATATACGAGCTACCGATTTTAAAAACGGCAAGTAAATTCGCTGAGCAGAATATTTTATTGATGGAAAAAACTGAAATTAATAAAGTGCTTGAGAATATTATTAATTTAGCTGAAGAAGCAAATATTTATATTGATAGTGAAGCACCTTGGAATTTGAAAAAAACTGATCATGATAAGATGTTAGAGGTATTATATACTTTACTCGAAGTTTTACGTTATATTGCGATAATGCTTCAGCCTTTTATGCCGACTTCGGCAAATAAAATGCTTGATCAGCTAGGAGTAAATAAAGAAGAACGTTTATTTAAGCATTTAGTGCGTGATTATGCTTTAACAGCAGGAAGCAATATTTTAGAACCTACTATAATATTCCCAAGATTTGAGGAGTGTGTTGTATGAATCTTATTATTTCGTCCCTGTATAGATGTTTCGTTGTGTGGATCAAAAAAAGACATTTATGTCATTCCTGCCTTCCTCGATGTCATTCCCGCGAAAGCGGGAATCCAGCTTTTTTAAATAAACTATATACTAAATTTTTATATAATTTTCTTTGTTTTTATTATTTTTTACTGGATTCCCGCTTTCACGGGAATGACATCGGCACTAGATAATGTTAATAGATTCACATTGTCATCTTAATTTGCTTACTGACTTGTCATCCCGCGAGCTCGTAGCGGAATCCAGTAAAAATATTAAAACAACTAATACTAGTTGTTTTTTGGATACCGTGGTCAAGCCACGGTATGACACGGTGCTTTTAGATTCTGTCATTCAAAGAGCGTTAGAAAATAATGTGCAGTATATGCAAACTATCTGCACTAAAATTGAAGACTTACCGATTGTTTTAGAAATAGCTGAAAAGTATAAAAATGTTTTTGCGAGTGTTGGAGTGCATCCTTGTGAAATTAACGAAAGCAGCAGGCTAATTACGGATTCAGAAATAATAGAGCTAACCCAGCATCCGAAAATTATTGGAATCGGTGAGACAGGTCTTGATTATTATCATGAACCTTACGATAAAAAACTACAAAAAGATTCGCTAGTAGCACATATACATGCGGCGTCTAGTACACTCCTACCTGTTATTATTCATACAAGAGAAGCAGACGAGGATACAATAGATATTTTAACCTCAGAAATGCGTAATAGCAAATTTCCTGGTCTGATCCACTGCTTTACTTCCTCAAAAAATCTAGCAACAAAAATGTTGGATATCGGCTTGTATATTTCAATGTCAGGTATTATAACTTTCAAGAATGCAACCGATTTGCAGGAAATAGTTAAATATGTACCGCTTGATAGATTATTGATTGAAACCGACTCGCCTTATTTAGCTCCTACCCCTATGCGTGGTAAACAAAATGAACCGGCTTTCGTTAGATATGTTGCCGAGAAAGTCGCCGAACTCAAAAATATCACTTCAAAAGAAGTAGCAAATGCTACTACTCATAACTTCAAAACATTATTTTCTAAATTTGAAAAGCATACTCGTTTACTCATAGTATAAATAATACTCTATAAAATCACCAAGACTGATAATTTAAAGTTGAAATTTATAAAATAACATGTATATTTTATAGTATTTCAATTATTAGTATATTTAATATGGAATTTGATCGTAAAAATGCCATCATTGGTTTTTTAAAAGAAAATGAAGATCAAAAATTTACCTCTTATGGCATAGCTGAATGGCTTGTAGAAAATCACATTGAAGAAGCAAGGCTCAAAGCAAATGCAAGTACAAATAAGAGATTGTTAGAAGCAAAGACTCAAGAAGAAAAAGATAAGGAGATTATAGGAATTTATGCAGGTGAAATTAGCAGTAGTAAGCTTTCTGCTGAACGAAGACAAGAACCTAATATTAGAATAGAGCTAAAACCTAAACTAAAGTTTTATTATTCGCAAAACCCTGATTACTATGTCAATAATGAACAAGCCACAGAACCTAAAATAAATGCAAATAAAGAAGATAAAATAACCGAAGCACAAGTATGTGATGCACTTGCATTATATCTTCAAAACAAATTGAAGATTCATAATATGCCTATTAAGCATAATTTTTCTTCAAATAAACAAGGTGCTAAAGGTAATAAGTGGTTACATCCAGATTGGGTAGGTATGGAGGTTCTTAATGAAAAATGGGGATTACTAATTAAAGATTGTGCTAAATATTATGCAGGAAAACAAGCACGGCTTTGGTCTTTTGAAGCAAAAACAAAAATCAACCGTAGTAATTTACGAGAATATTTTTTTCAGGCTTTATCAAATTCATCATGGGCACATTACGGTTATTTAGTTGCTGCTGATTTAATTGAAAGTAAACAAAATGATACTAGGCATGAACTCGAAATGTTGTGTACTAGGCACGGTATAGGCTTTATTTTAGTGGATATAGAAAATCCTGAAGATAGTAAGATATTAATTCCTGCTAGAGAAAGACCGGAAATAGATTGGAATATGGCTAATAGATTAGCAGAAGAGAACAAAGATTTTGAAAATTATATAAATAATATTGACACATTTTATAAAAAACAAAAAGTAAATGATAGTACTTGGTTTAATATTAATGACCACGTAAATAAAATTCCTAAGCAAAACAAGAAGAAAAAATAAACATATTTATATATGGGACTGTTAACAAAATAATTTTAAAGCTAATTAAAATCTTTTTTGCTGCAAATTATAAGATTTTTTTGAAATATGAATAACTATTCCGGCAAAAATCTTACTAATTTTCGCTAAAAAACCTATTTAATTATCAATTAAAGCTATTTTGTTAACAGTCCCATAGACCATTATTATCACGCATCTATAAAAATTTAAGACGTGAATCCTAAAATTAATGTTACTAAAGAAATTTTTGATGTTAAACTAAATGATTATATTAATTATTTTTAGATTTAGGGATAAATTATGATGAACTGTGATTTAAGTACTAATTATACATATTATATGTTAGAGGGGCTTAGAGCACAAATTGCTCCAATGCATTTAGGCATAAAAATTCTAAAAGAAGCATATGAACATGAGTCACTAGAAGATAACGGTTTTGCAAGAATTATGCATGCTTATTTAACTCTTTGCGAACGCATGACTAGAAAATATGAAAAACCCGAATTTAATATTCTTGAAACAATCATTGATGATAAAACCTATAACATAAATGAAAAAGTTATACTAAAAAAACCTTTTTGTGAATTAAGGCATTTTGAAAAAACAGGTTTTAAAAAAGAATTACCTAAATTATTAATAGTAGCACCTATGGCAGGGCATCACGCTACTTTACTTAGATCAACAGTACAAGAATTGTTACCTTATACGAATGTGTATATTACGGATTGGACAGAAGCAAGTTATGTGCCGCTTGAAGCAGGGCATTTTGATATGGATGATTATATTGATTACGTAATGGAGTTTATCAATTTTATAGGATCAAATGTTCACACTATGGCAGTTTGCCAACCTACCGTACCTCTGCTTGCTGCCATTAGTTTAATGTCGGAAAGTAATAGTCCAAATGTTCCAAGCTCAATGATTTTAATGGGCGGTCCTATCGATGCTAGAAAAAACCCTACGGCAGTTAATGAATTTGCTCAAAGTAAAAGTTTAGAGTGGTTCTGCAAAATGGTTACAATGCAGGTACCGCCAAATTATCCCGGTCATGGAAGAAAAGTATATCCTGGTTTCCTCCAGCTTGCCGGTTTTATGAGTTTAAACTTGTTCCGTCATATGGATTCGCATTTAGAATTATGGCAAAGCTTACTAAATTGTGATTATAAAAAAGCCGATCATACTATTAAATTTTATGATGAGTACTTAGCAGGTATGGATATGCCGGCAGAGTTTTATTTACAAACTATAGATGAAGTATTCCAACAATTTTCATTAGCAAGAGGTAAATTAGTTTCTGAGAAGCGTCCGATCGATTTAAAACATATTACCAAATGTGCTTTACTCGGTATTGAGGGAGAGCTCGATGATATTGCAGCGATAGGGCAAACAAAAGCTGCTTTAAAGCTTTGCCCCAACATACCTGAATCAATGAAAAGATATCATTTACAAAAAGGGGCAGGGCATTACGGGGTATTTAGCGGAAGTAAATTTAAACAGTTTATAGTACCTATTATCAAAGATTTTATCTATGATTTTGATAAAACTAATTTCAAGCAACCTAAACTTAAGGTAGTATAAAAATAGTCATTACGAGTGGGTACTGCCTGCGTAGATCGGTAAAACCCACTGTGTCACCCCGTGGCTTGACCACGGGGTCCATAAAAACAATTAAAAATACTAATAATTTTAGTATTTTTAACTAGATCCCGTGGTCAAGCCACGGGATGACAGAGGTGAAATTGATCCAGACAACAATACCATGCGGGGATGATATAGTAGCCATACAACAAGATCATAACTAAAGAAGAATTGTGGTAAGTTAATATTCAATTTTTATTAGTTCTTTGAGTTTCTTGTTGTTGCTGTTGTTTGTATTCTTCCGCTTTTTCTTCTATGTAATTAAAAAAGAAATAAGTAAAAGTTAAAAAACCGGTCAAAATAATACCAAATGTTATTAGTATTGCTTTAAGTTGCTTTCGTGAATCTTCTGCTTTTAATCTTTTCTCTTCTTCATCTTCGTCCTCATCATTTTTGAACTCAGATATTATTATTTGTTCTTCTGTAGTATTTTCCATGTTGTAACTCAACTAAAATGAACCTCTTTATTACTAAGTTGCTCCTATAACTTACAGATTTTTGAAGTTTATAAGATTAGCTATAATGATGAGGTTTAAGCCTCATAAAAATAGGATATATAAGCAATAACGCTATGTCAATAGCCTTATTAGCGATAAATTATATCATAATATATGTTCAACCAAGGTTATACATGTTATTATAATTTGGGTCTCCTAGTATTGAGGTATTTAAAGTATCGGAGCAAGCAGACAATAATATAGCATCATCAAAAGTGATATCAGATCGTCCTATATAATTGCAAATAAAATTATTAGCGGTAGGTTTTAAAATTTCATACTCTGGAGGAGATAAAACAGGAATGTTTTTAAATTTCTCGCATTCTTTGCATTTTATAGGACATGCACTAATAGCTTTTTTATGTTGTTCATTTTCTAATTCATAGCCAATTAGTGTTAACAAAATTGCAGTATATTCATCTTTTTTAACATAAAAACCAAGTTTATAAACTTTAGCTAGAGTAAGACAAGCTTCGTGATTACCCTGCATAACGTCTAGTTTAAACATTTCTAATATTTTTTTATAGATACTTTTTTTTTCAAAAGATGATGCGGTAGGCAGAAAAGCTTTTTCATAAATTTCATAATCTAGTGATGAATCTAGCTTTCCCTTAAAAAGAGCTTTAAGTAGAATATCAGATATCATTTAATTTTGCTCTATTTTCATTACTAATTCTTTGATTTCATTCATTTTTGATTTATCGGCAACCAAAAGACCGTTCATAGTATCGATAATTATGACATTGTCAAGACCTACTACGGTAGTTAATTTATTATTAGAACTAATGAAAGAGTTTGTAGTATTGCTTGTTACTACGTTCCCCTCACAATAATTGTCGTTGATATTTTGGTGTTTTACCTGTAATAAGGAGTGCCAAGTACCGAGATCGTTCCAAGCAAAATCGGCTTTTATCATAACCATCCCTGAAATATATTCCATTACGGCATTGTCTATAGAAATTGCTTCGATTTCATTATAAGCCTCATCGTCTATTGCCAAACTTTTCTCATTTTTTACGGCAGTATTAAATGCTTTTTCTGCAATACAAAATAAATCAGGCTGAAGATTCATTGCTAAGTTTAAGAAGAAGTTAATATCGTATACAAAAATTCCTGAATTCCAAAAATATTCATTACTTTGAAAATATTTTTTTGCTTGCTCTAATATAGGTTTTTCAATGAAATGATCAACTAGATAAATATTTTCTGCAATTGATAGTCCTGTGTTTATATAGCCATAGTCGGCACTTATAGCATTTATAGGAATACCTATAGTGCAAATACCGAATTCATTAACATAATGTAAAGCTTTATTTATAGTATTAAGGTAATTTATATTATCCGCTATATGATGGTCCGAAGGTAGTAACACTACGGTATCAAACCCTTGTGCTTTAGCCGATAATGCCGTAATAATGGCACAAACGGCAGTATTTTTTTGTAAAGGCTCGGTAATTAATTCTATTTCTACATTTATTTCAGCTGCTTGTTTTTTAGTAATTAATTCATATTTTTTGGAAGTTATTATTGTAGGTTTTCCTAAAAATTTATTTCTATTTAAAGTTTCTTGTAGCAGCGTTAGCTCCCCTACTATTTTCGTAAACTGCTTCGGTTTATCCTTAGATGATAATGGCCATAGTCTTTTACCGTTGCCTCCTGCCATAATAACCGGCTTTATTAGCCCCCTTGCATAAAAAGGTAATTTGTACGTCGATCCTAACCCCTTATCCTCACGTACCTTTTTGTACGCTGCGGTGCTGCGTTTCGTGTCTCCTTCAAATTTCTCTTTATAAGATAGGTTATGCAAGGGGGCTGCTTTCATATATTTTACAACTATTAATTGAACAAATAATAAAAAGCTTTATAAATAGTTTTAAAAAATATGTCAAGTATATTGGCAAGTTTTACAATAAAAAGTAGCTCTTCCTGAGTGTTTTGTCTTGATAATAGTACCGGAGCAGTTCAAGCATTTTTGTCCTTCTCTGCCATAAACCATAAGTTGCTGAGTAAAATAACCTGGTTTACTATTGCCGTTTACAAAATCTTTAAGAGTAGTACCGCCGGCAGTTATAGCTTTAGTTAACACTTCTCTAATCGATTTAATTAAATTTTCTATTTCCTCATCTCTTAAATTGCTACCTAATTTATCTGGATTAATTTTAGCTAAATGAAGGCTTTCTGAAGCGTAAATATTGCCGACTCCAACTATAATTCCATTATCCATAATCAAATTTTTTATCGGTATTTTTCGTGTAATTAATTTGCTTTTTAAATATCCGAGTGTTAATAAATCAGAAAGCGGTTCTATTGCTAGATTATGAAAAAATTCTTTTTCTAAGAGAACAGTTTTAAAACTATAAATCATACCGAATCGTCTAGTATCGTTGAAAATTAACTTTTCGCCGTTACTTAAATCAAAAATTACATGATCGTGTTTTGTAGCTTCATAGTTAGAATGCTGTAAAGTAAACCTACCGCTCATGCCAAGATGAACGATTAAAGAATAATCATTATTAAAATCTATAATTAAATATTTTGCACGACGCCTAACATCCAGTATATTAGTATTTGAGATTTCTGTAGCTAAAAGCGGGGATAATTTATAACGCAAATTGTCTCTTTTTAACTCTATATTTTCTATAACAAGCCCAATTAGCTTATCTTTTAGAGAGTTTTTAAGAGTTTCTACTTCAGGAAGTTCTGGCATTTGATACTATTATTATAATAAAAAACTATGAACCAAACAAATTTTGGCTTTAAAAAAGTAGATTACACTAAAAAACAAGGGTTAGTAAATAACGTTTTTTCTAATGTTGCTGATAAGTATGATTTAATGAATGACTTAATGAGTTTTGGATTACATCGCTTATGGAAAGATGAATTTATAAGACAAATTCCAAATCTTAACTCTCATATATTAGATGTTGCTAGCGGTAGTGGTGATATTGCCTTAAAACTTGCTAAAAAAGCAAGAGATAGGGGAAATAATATCTCTGTAACTTTAAGCGATATTAATGAAGAAATGTTGAAGCAAGCTAAGAAAAAAGCAATAGATCTTAATTTATTTCAAAACCTTAAATTTACTGTAGCAAGTGCTGAAGAACGGCCTTTTTCAGATAATAGTTTCGATTATTATACTATAGCGTTCGGTATTAGAAACGTACCTGACATAAATAAGGCTTTAAAGGAAGCATATAGGGTTTTAAAGCCAATGGGTAAGTTTATATGTCTTGAGTTTTCAAAAGTAAAAGAGGGGTGCTTAAAAGATTTTTATAAATTTTACTCATTTAATATTATACCTACTATAGGTCAAATGATTACGAGCAATAAAGAGGCATATGAGTATTTAGTCGAGAGTATAGATTTATTCCCCTCACAAGATGAGTTTAGAATAATGATCAAGGATGCCGGTTTTGAGGAAGTCGGTTATAAAAACTTAAACGGAGGAATAGTTGCTATTCATAGTGCATATAAATTATGATTTATAATTTTTTTAATTTAATACGAATTTGTCGTATCATTAGTAAAAAGCAAATTCTAATTGATGCTAGAATTCCTAAATATTTTAGGTTTATCGGTTATATATTAGCGTTATTTTCTGCTCCGCTATCATTAATCAAAAAACCACGTGAAGATTACGGTAAACGCTTAATAGATTGTTTAAGTAGCCTTGGACCCATTTATATTAAATTCGGACAAACACTTTCGACAAGAGTCGATTTAGTAGGAGCAGAGATAGCAGATTATTTAAGGTTATTACAAGATAAGCTACCTCCATTTGATAGTGGTGTGGCAAGAAAGTTGATAATGTCATTGCGAGGAGACATGTATGTCGACGAAGCAATCTCAGCAAATAAACAAGAGATTGCCACGCAGTCTACGACTGCTCGCAATGACGTTCTCCCTTTCTTACACTTCGACGATCGCCCTATAGCCGCTGCTTCAATCTCTCAGGTACATAAAGCACGGCTAGCAACCGGTGAGTATGTTGCGGTAAAAATTTTGCGTCCCGATATTCATAAAAAATATAACCGTGATATTAAGCTGCTATATTTTCTTGCAAAAATTGTTTCAAAATTCTCTAAAGCTAAAAGGCTAAAACCGATTAAAGTAGTTGATAAGTTTCATGAAACTATGAAATTTGAGCTTGATTTAAGGTTAGAAGCGGCAGCAGCTTCCGAGCTTACGGATAATATGCGAAATGATATTAATGTGATAATTCCTAAAATATATTGGGATTTAACATCAGAAAATATACTAACTACCGAGTGGTTAGACGGAACTTCTATATATGATACCAGGCTGCTAAAGGAAATGGGCTTAGAACCAAAAAAAATAGCTCAGGATTTTGCCGTAATGTTTTTCAATCAAGCCTATAGAGACGGATTTTTTCATGCTGATTTACACCCTGGAAATATTTTAGTAAATAAGCAAGGTAAGATAATTTTGCTTGATTTCGGTATTATGGGCAGACTTAAAGAAAAAGACCGCTTAGCTGTTGCTGAAAGTCTATTCGGCTTTTTAAAGCGTGATTATAAATTAGTTGCTAAAGTACATTTAAGGGCAGGATACATCCCCTCAAATACTGATTTAGATTTATTCGCCGGGAGCTGTAGAGCAGTTACCGAACCTATAATAGGAACGCCTACGAAAAATATTTCCATAGGTAAGTTGCTTGCACATTTATTTAAAATCACGGAAGATTTCGGCATGGAAGTACAACCGGAATTGTTGCTATTGCAAAAGACTTTGATAATGGTAGAAGGAATAGGCAGACAGTTGGACAAGAACGTTAATATGTGGCAGCTAGCCGAACCTTGGATTAAAAAATGGGCGATTAAAAATCTAAGCCCGGAAGCGAAATTATTACGACTAGTAAAACATCATTTAGAAGAATTATATAGAAAAATAGAAGAGTTATAGTAAAAAATTTTGTTATTTTTTGATTAAAATTATATTGTAAATTCAAAGTGGCATTATGGATTTACAAGGATGATAGAAAATTCGTAATCTTCTTGTTATAGATAGAATGAATGTTTTATTTTATAAAAGTAATTTTAATTTATATATTATTTCATTTAATGTTAAAATTTTATTTGCTTTACGTACTTTGAAATCCATTGATCTAACCTGAACACATAATACCGCCTCCTTTATTTGCTGAAAATCTATTACCACTTCAAATGGATAATTTTTTATTTGACTAGTAATAGGGGCAAATAAAGCAAGACCGCTTTTGAGATTATATTTGTAAGGGCTAAGAGCAACCGCCGGGCGTGTGTTTTGAATTTCTTTACCTTTTTGCGGTTCAAAATCAAGCCAAACTACATCACCTTTTTCCGGTATATAATTTACCATGTTTCATTAGTCTTATCATTACTTAATAATTCATGATGACGATTAGAATCAGTAATATTGTCTAGTAATATATCCAATTCAGATTTTTCTGTACTAATAATCAAACTATTATTATTTAATTTTAAACTACACATACGGATTTTTAGTTTTTACGTAAGTAAATCTTATAGGAATGCCGGGCATATCGAAAGCTTCACGCATATTATTTACTAGATATCGTGTGTAGCTATCGGTAATTTTTTCCGGATTATTGGAGAATAATTTGAAAGTAGGTGGGCGAGTTTTTGTTTGAGTCATATATTTTACACGTACTCTTTTACCGCCTTTTTGTAGAGGTAGCGGATGTGCTTCCGTAGTAAAATTAAGCCATTCATTTAATTTGCTAGTAGTTATTTTCTTATTCCAAATTTTATAAATTTTAAGACAAGCCTCTAAAACTTGTTCAATATTTTTTTTATTTATAGCTGAAATGAATAGCACAGGAATGCCTTTAACCTGAGGTAAATGAGTAGTTATTTGATAATAAAACTCTTCCTGAAATGCTTCTTTTTCAGATTCTTTAACTAAATCCCATTTATTCACTACTATAACTATGCTTCTTCCTTCATTTACTACATGGCTTGCAATATTTAAATCTTGCTGTTTTAAAGGAGCTAAAGCATCAATCATTAGAATTACGGTATTAGCAAATTTAATACTATTAATAGCATCTGATGCCGATAATTTTTCAAGTGATTCGGTAATAGTAGATTTCTTGCGGAGTCCTGCCGTATCGATCAATTTAATATGATTATTTCTATATTGCCAATCAATTTCAATTGATTCACGAGTAATACCGGCTTCAGGACCGGTTAATAACCTTTCATCGTTAATAAGAGCATTTATAAAAGTAGATTTTCCGGCGTTAGGTCTGCCGCTAACTACTATCTGCAAACAATCCCCTTTAATCGGATCGGCTATATTTGTCTCGATTGATTCTTCTTCAGGTAACTTGGCAATAATCTCGTCATATAAATCAATTAAACCTGTGCCATGTTCGGCAGAGATAGCAACCATACTCTCGAATCCGAGTTTGTAATATTCTTTATCGAAATCAAAAGCTTTCTCGCATTTATTAACCACCAATACAGCAGGTTTATTATATTTTCTGACAAAATTACTTAATAATTTATCATCCGGTAATATTCCGCTTCTACCGTCAACCATAAAGCAAATTAAATCTGCCTCTAAAATTGCTTTAGTAGTTTGTTCCATTAGGCGTTTACCCATATCATCCGGATTCTCTTCAAGTCCTGGAGTGTCAATTAGCAAAAATTCAAAAGAGCCGATTTTGCCGTCTGTATATTTTCTATCCCTAGTAACGCCCGGTAGATCATGAACAATAGCTTTTTTACGTATACTTAAGCGATTGAATAATGTTGATTTGCCTACATTCGGACGACCAACCAAAGCAATAATTTTCTTAGTCATTAATGTTAATATATTATTATGGTTAAGAGAACTAGTAATGCCCCTATAAAACCTACTATATTTGCTATTATAATAGGTGTGTTTTTTATTAAAATACCATATATAAGCCAGCTACAAAGAGCAATAGCACTTATAGTAAAGGCGGGCATAGAAACAGAAGCCGAAGATTTGCAGGTGAAAATCTTATGAGCTTGTACGTAAAACATAAAATTGCCGATTGTACCGACAATCGTCATATATTTTTCGTAACATTTTATAAATTTTGGAGACATATATTTATTTTTTTAAAAAGTGACCTATATCATTTTTGTACTGGTAGATTGCATATGTCATTCCTGCGAAAGCAGGAATCCAGCATAAAGCGAGATAACCTCAGCTTTTAATTTCAAGAATTTGCTGTATTTATGCTTTTTTTCTTGGATTCCTGCGATCAACGGAATGACATCGAGTAGGCTTTACCTATCCACGCGGGCAATGACACTCACTGACTATTTTTTAAAACTAGCAATTACCGGTATATGATCTGAAGGTTTTTCTTGAGTCCTTAAATTATAATCCATATAGCAATTTTCTAAATAGTCAATACTATTATTACAACCAAGGATCATATCAATCCTCATACCTTTATTTTGTTCAAAACATCCGGCTCTATAATCCCACCATGAAAATTCTTGTTTACTTGGATGTATCACTCTATATAAATCCTCAAACCCGGAATTTAGAATAGTTCGTAATTTTTTTTGTTCAACCTCAGTAAAACAAGTAGTTTCAGCAAGTAGCTTAGGTGAATATACATCTATATCGAACGGTGCAATATTGAAATCACCGCCGATGATAGTTTTTTCGTCAAAAGATTTTTTAGTTGATAAATAATTGATAAAACTATCGTAAAATGCTAATTTTGTAGCAAATTTATCGCTACCGACAAATGAGCCGTTAGGAGCATAGAGCGAGATTATATTACAAAACCCTATAGGTAATGATAATTTTATTTCTAGGAATCTTGCTTGATCACTACAATAATTATTAGGAAAATCTTTAATTATTTCATCGGCAGGAAATTTTGAAATTATAGCAACACCGTTATATTATTTTTGTCCGTGAACATAAAAATTATACGGTAAATTGGATAATTCATCAAAAGGAAATTTCTCGGTTTCGCATTTTATTTCTTGTAATAATAAAATATCAGGGCTTTCGTTAGATAAAAAATTACGCAATAAATTGAGTCTTGTTTTTATGGAATTAATATTCCAAGTAGCTATCTTCATTTTTCAGTATCTAACTCTAATTTTTCATTACGGAATCGCCACTCAAGAAAACCAAAATGATAAACTAAGAGACTAGTAATGAATGCTCCGGAAATTACTATAATCATTGAATATTTTATTGTATGGTAATTTGGATTACTACCGTACATATCTAATAATACGCTAAAAGCTATACCCCATAATACGGTGATTTCAATACTAACTCCTCTTGGTATCCTCTTAATTGAATTTTCTTTCATAATAAAATCTCGTAATATTGCACCACAATTAGCTGTAATGAAAGCAAAAAACGGTCCCCAAAAACTTAGAGGCTCAATTTTGTGAATAATAACCATTGCAACTCCTATAATTATAAAAGTTGCTTGTCCGAATGAATCGCAAATTGCTACTATATTATTTAATGATTGTTCTAAATAGTTATCTTCAGCAATTTGCTTATTATAATAGCTGAATAATTTAATAATTGTAAAACCGAGTAAAACTACTACAAATATATAATAGAAATAAGAAGGAGTAAAATAGAAGTTTAAATGTCCGGTATCATGGTTTACTATTAAATCTAGCATTATACAGCTACTAATAGACGGTAATACCGCAAATAAAAATGTACCGAATAAAGTACTATTTTGTCTGCTACTTAAAATAATTCCCGAAAAAGCAAAAGCAAGGCAACCAAGTAAACCTATAACATGACACCAACGAGAATCTATAGATTTAGGTAATAAAATATGGTATATGTAGGTCTTAATAATTTTTTTATACTCGTTACTTGCAAGAAAATCATCTATCGCAAAATTAAATTGTTCAACTATATTTAAAGATACGGTTTTTTTGCTAAACATTAAATGTAGAGGAGTTTTAATATTTAAAGGAACTTCTACTATGTTCCTGTCTATTGTTCTTCCCAGTATATTAACGGCACCGACAATTCTATCACTAATGAAACCGTCAATTTCTTTCTTGATTATTCCGTTTATCAACTCCATATTATTTTGATATATTCTAATTATATCTTGATTTTTCTCATTATATAAAAACTCTGTAAATTTAGGATCTCCGTATACAGTACCTTTCACTATTCCTAACTGAAGATTAAATAAGCGTATTTGTGCTATTAGCTCATTAACATTTTGGAAATTTAACTTTTTGGCAAGTGGTTCAATAATAAATAATGATAATTCTTCGAGACGATAAGGTTTTGAAAAATAAGCATAGTTACTTCTTTCAGTAGTATAAGTAGCTCCTGCTGTCATGTCGGCATTGCCGCTTTGAATATCTAATTGATCTTGATACCAGCTATCTTGATTATACTCAATGTTGATGCCTGTTTTTGTGGCAATAGCATTAATTAATTCTATATCCATACCGGAAACGTTAGTATGATTATTTGAAGTAGTAATTAAATATTGGTAAGGCTCATTTGTATACCAGGCATTTATCAAAGTTTTTTTATCGACTGTCCCCTCGCATTCTAAAGTTGCTTGTTGTTCGTTTGCCCCTATGCTTAAAGCATAAAAATTTTTAGAGATGAGGAGTATAAAAATAAAAAGCTTTAAAATTTTCATGGTCTGTATTTTTTAAAATTATGTTTTTTATTGTCATCCCCGTACTTCAATGTCATTCCCGCGAAAGCGAGAATCCAGTACTTTAAAGATTTTTAAAAGCTCGATTTATCTCGCTTTACGCTGGATTCCCGCTTTCGCGGGAATGACATAACAGAGCGATGCAACAAAGCCCTCTAATTACGAACTACTTTAATTTCGCCGTCAGAAAATTTAATATTAAAAATTTTTTCATTCGCAGCAGTAATTTTAGAAGATAAAAAATTATCTGTTTCTCCTTTAACTATAGCAAAACCTCGTTTTAATACGTTATGATAATCAAGGCTTGCAAGTAACGTGCTATTTAATTCTAATTTATACTCAAAGTTTTTCAAAGTATTATTTGCCGATTTTGATAGATAAGCTGTTTGATGTGTTAATTCTAATGTTTTGTAATTGATTATTTTAGCAGGGTTAACTCTTTCTTTAGAGAAAGATTTAAGCTTTGTTTCTTGTAGTTCAATAAAGGAGGGTAAAGCATCTAGTAAATTAAAGCCGGTTTCGTCCAGTAATTGCTGCTTATTATTTATATAGTGAGCGAGATATCTATGTATTTTATCATAATTTACTATATTTTGCTCGTGATACTTAATTAACCGGCTGGTATTATTTAATAATACTTTTTCATAAGATTGTAGGGTATTATTTAAAATAGATCGTACCGGCACGGCAAATTCTGCGGCAGCAGTAGGGGTTGGAGCTCTTTTATCGGCTGCTAAATCTATTAAAGTATAATCCACTTCATGACCTACTGCGGAAATAATAGGAATTTTTGAGTTATAAGTGGCACGCACTAATATCTCATCGTTAAATGACCAAAGATCTTCTATAGAACCGCCGCCTCTTGCAACAATTATAACACTCGGTTTATTTGCCCCTTCTAAATTATTGAACCCTTCAATTGCTTCGGCAATTTCATTACCGGAATTTT
>DYDV01000048.1 GCA_020404465.1 Rickettsia endosymbiont of Omalisus fontisbellaquei | reverse complement strand
CGGATACCGTGCCTTTATAGCTAGGATTACCTTTATACGCATCTTGAGTACTTGAACCGAAAGTACCGGCAACCCATAATCCCTTTTTAGTAATTATAGGGTTTTCTTCATCACCCGCCGCAACGGCTATCATATTACCACCTGATAGGTGATTATTAATGTTAGAAGTTACTGCTTCATGCGCAACTGGTGCTACACTAATTGATCTTGTTCCTTGATCTGCTGAGTGTTGCATTATTTCCTTTCCTTTATTAGGCGTACCTTGAGCTGCGCTTGCTAAGTTTGCTACGAATAATAAAGATTGCTCTTGCTTTGTTTTAGATTTTATAGCTGCATCATCACTAGCTACTTTAACGGCTTCCTTAAGTTCAGCTTGATTATTTACTAATTCCTTAGCTAGCTCTACGGCATGTTTCTCAGGATTTTTCATAACAAGTGCAGATTTTTCTCTGATTACTTCTTTTTGTGCTTCCGCTACAAAAGTATTTTCCGTATGGATAACGATAGTATTATTGATTGCCTCAGCTAATTTTTGTGACTCAGGTTTTTTAACATATTCCTCAGCTACTCTTATTTCATTAGCTTGACGTTGCTGATACTCCGCTTGTAGTCTTTGCTCTTCTATTCTTCTGTTATTTTCTTCGACGATTGCTCTTTCGTTAGCCTCTTGTTGTGCTAATCTTTCATTTTCATTTCTTCTTTCTTCTTCTTGCTGTTGTTGTTCTATTCTAGCATTTTCTTCACGTTCTGCTTGTAGTCTTTGCTGTTCTATTCTAGCATTTTCTTGACGCTCCACTTGCAGTCTTTGCTGCTCAGCCCTTTCGTTAGCTTCACGCTGAGCTTGTGCCTGTTCTTGAGCTTGCTGTTGCTCTTGCCCTTGCTGCTGATTTTGCTGAGCTTCTCCTTGCCCCTGACCTTGCTGGTTCTGCTGTGCTTGAGCTTGTTGCTGATTGCCTTGCCCGTTCCCTTGCTGTTGCTGAGCTTGGGCAGCTCGCCCCTGACCTTGCACTAGTTCCTGTGCTAATATTTGAGCATGAGCATCTTGGACTTGTTGCTCTGCTGCTGCGTCGGCTTGAACTTGTTGCTGTTGCTGTACTAATCCTCGACCCTGATTCTCTGCCTGGACCCGTTGCTGTTCAAATCCTCGAGCCTGATTTTGTATGTCCATCCGTTGTCGATTTAATGCATCAGCTGGAGCTTGAAGCGCATCTTGTCGCTGTTGTAATGGAGCAGCTTGAGCTCGTGCTTGCTGTTTTGCCAAGTCAGTTGCATGTGGATCGTTTATTATTCGTTCAAATGGTGCTAACTGCTGACGTAATTGTTCAGTCTCAACTTGTACTCTTGCACGTTCTGCTGCTCGTTGCTGAGCCAATATTGGAACTTGAGCTTGAGCTTGATCTCGTTGCTGAGTGAATGCTTGAACTTGAGCCTGCTTTTGTTGCTGCTGCTGAGCTAACGCCTGAACTTGAGCTTGAACTTGCTGTGCTTGAGCCTGTGTCGCTTGTGTTTGGGAATTAACCCTTGCTTGTTGCTGCGCTACTTCTTGAGCTGCTGCTTGCCCTGCTTGCTGCACTTGTAGTCCGTTTCTAAAGTTCATTTTTCCTGTAACCGGATTATAATTATGCCCTTCAGGAACAAATGCACCGCCATTGACCCTCAAAATAGATAATGCCGATACTGCATCTGCAGGATGAACCCCGTTAACATAAATTATAATATTTGTACCAGCTACGCTAGAGAGGTTATTTTGAAAAAATACACTATATCCTCCGGTTACATTAAATGTAATATTACCGGATAATTCTACATCACCGTTAAGAATCAAGTCACGTCTAAGGTCAAATGTTGAACCGTTAATTTTAACATTTCCATTGATTGTAATAGGATTAGTGTGAACATTATAAGTTCCAGCATCAAAGTTAACTTGGGTAGCATAAATATTTTTACGTAAGTTACGAACATGATTACCCGTAAATGTTAACTTCTCAATCCTTTTATTTACTGCACCTACTTCATAAATATCTGGAGTATTTACAAAAGTTACTTCGCCTATATTAGCTTTGCTAGTAGCGATGGTACCGACATAATCTTTATTAAACTTTACCTTGCCGCGATTCGTAAATTCTAAATTACCGGTATGTATCAAATTAGTTCTATTACCTCTATTATCCTGATTATACTGAGCCATATCAAGTTTTTTTTCAAATACGACATCATTACTTGCTACCGTAATCTTCTTTGCATATACATTTTGTTTGAATTCAGTTTTCTTTCCATTTTCAATCTGTATCTCAGCAACTCTAAAATCTTGCACCCCTATATTTTCATGAAAAGTTACCGTATTTTTTGCATGTCCTTTTACTTGAACTATACCCTGGTTGTCTACTATATTATTGACCACAATTCCAGAGCGTACATCTATATTTCGTTTACTAGCATCTATAATTACTGTAGAATTTTTTCCTAAACTAATATCTTCAGCAGCAATATTAGATTTTAAAGTTACTGATCTATTATCATCTACTAGCATCGACTCAATACTATAATTATTTACGCCATCACTGCCGACAGCACTTTCAAATACAATATTATCGTTTTTTATATATAATTTTCCTTGGAAAACACCCCTAGAATATATTTTAGTATTTACTGTAATAGGATTTTGGAAAGTTAGTTTAGCATTAGCACCGCCCATTACAATAGAATCAGCTCCACTAATATCATTACCAGTAATAATTAAGTGAGCCTCATGCCCAGCTTTTCTAAGATCAATTCGTACTTTTGCATTTTTATTACCATATATTAACGCTTCTCCTAGAGCATCTCTGCCTGCATTACGATAAATTGCGTTGTCAACATTAACTATATTATTAATGGTAACAACACGGTTATTAAAATTAGGAGAAATTACAATGCCTCCTTCTACTATTTCTTCTTGTACACCGTTATTATATTCCATAACTTTGGCGGTTGCACTATAACCGTAAATATTGATAGTATTTATAGTAATATCTTCATTTAAATCAATCCTATGCGCCCTTCTTAAAATAATATTATCGTTATTTTGTGGATTATAGAAATTTCCATTATTGCTCCGCCAGCTGTTAGGATTACTTATCTGAGAAATATTAAAATCTCCTACACCGGGAACAGCAACAATATCCGCTGCAAAGCTTTCCATACTCGCAAGTAGCCCAATACTACTGGTTGCTAGTAAAAATTTATTAAAAAAAGTTTTTTTCATATTAGTCATAATTTCCCCTATAACTTGTTGTTTTTAATGATTTTACCACTTAACTTATCGGTCATTATACACTATTTACTTACGATACACAACAATTAATTAATAAATTTACTATTGGTTAATATTTATTAATTATTTATAATTAAGTAGCTTATGAAATTTAAGAGAACTAGGTTTGTTTAATGAAAGGGTAGGGTTATGGGTAGTCGTCATTGCGAGGAAATTGCATAGCAATTGACGAAGCAATCTCAGGAATGTTTGACGAGATTGCCACGCAGCCTACGGCTGCTCGCAATGACGTCAAAACAATATCTTACTCATCATCTATATTAGAAAGCTCATCTTGTAATTCTTGAGAAAATATATCCTCATCATCGTTAGAATCATTCGGTTTCTTGAAAGAGTTTTTGAAATTATTTAGGTCTTTATTTTCAAATATTTCAATAGATTTTAAAGTCTCGTTTGGAATTATAATTATAATATTTTTACTTAATTCATCTAAATAATCAGTGGTGACGGAAACTTTTAACACACCTCCATATTTGCTCTGTTTGCTACTTACTACAAAATCTTTTAAAGATTTACTTTTAAAATAATTCTCAGAAGTAAAGATCATTGTTATAAAAAATAGTACTACCGAGATAGCAATACCTACGGCAAGTCCTGCCAGTAGCCCTAAGAATCTATCAATAAAACCGTTTCTCATAAACGAAATTATAGCAAGAAATTTATAAACAATAAAAACACATAAAATTAAAGAGATAACATAGGATATAAGACCGGCGGTAATTATTCTTATAACCTCATTATCCATATATTTCCCGATTAACCCGGAAATATATGGATATAAGAAATATGCTAACATTATCGAAGTAATAAAACCAAGTATTCTAGTTGAAAACCCGATTATGCCTTGGTATAAGCCAAAAAATGAGAAAATAGTAATAATAGCAAAAATAGTAATATCAAAAAATGTGATCATTATTGTTAACTTCTATTGAATAATTTAGTTTAAATCTTATATACTTTAAGAGGTGATCTATAAAGATATTATAAATAATAATTTATGTATGAGCGATAAAATTTTTCATAACCTATCCGGTAAGACTCTAGTTGCTACGCCGCATGTAATTACAAAAGGCATTTACCATAAATCCTTAATTTATATGTTATCACATACGGAAGAAGGAGCGATAGGATTAATATTTAACCGCTTGGTAAATCATATAGATTTAAAATCATTTTTTAAAATAAAAAATGACGACACAACAGACCCTGTTATGGTTCCTATATATCTCGGCGGTCCTGTGGAACATGAAAAAGGGTTTTTTCTTCATTCTACCGATTATGATAAAAATTTGTTGTTGGATTTCCATAATGATTTAGCAGTAAGTTCTAATGTAGAAATTTCGGAAGATATAGTTTTCGGCAAAGGACCTAAAAATAGTTTATTCATTATTGGTTATACCGCATGGAAACCAGGGCAGCTTGAAGAAGAATTAGAAAAAAATCTGTGGCTGATTATGGATTGCAATAAAGAATTTATTTTTGCCGATAATCCGGAAAATAAATGGCATAGTGCTTTAAAGCATTTAGGTATTGATGAGATGCACTTTTCTCTGCAAACAGGAAATGCTTAGATAAAGTCATTAGGCATGGTTTATGTGTCATTCCCACGAAAGCAGGAATCCAGGAAAAAAATGATAGAAACAAAAAAAATTATATAAAATGTTTAGTATATAATTTGCTTAAAAAACTGGATTCCCGCTTTCGCGGGAATGACATAAACGAGTTATGCAACAACGTTTATAAGCTCGCAGTAATGACATTTTTATTTAATCAACATTTTTCGGCAAACCTAAACAATAATGCTTTAAAAATTTTCCCTGACTGCTAATTAAATAGACAAAATTAGAGTGTTGTAATTCATATTTATTTGTTTTTGCATCAAATATTTTTAACGTATAAAAGACCTTAAATTGATCTGCTAAGTGCTGGATATCTTGTACTTTTCCTGTTAAACCTATAAAATTAACATCTATTTTTTCTAAATATTTTTTTAATACTTCACTTGTATCATACTCAGGATCTAGAGTAATAAAAACTACTTGTACTAGAATATTCTCTTTCTTCAAAATCTTAATAATATCTTCTACTTTTTTTAATGCTTGATTGTCATACAAAGAATAAGTAGTACCAAAATAAATTAAACTTAAATGACCTTGCAAATGGGTACTATCAAATTTCTTTCCTTCTTGATCTATAAGAGCAAACTTAACTTTAAGCGAATCGTCCATACTACTG
Organism: Rickettsia endosymbiont of Omalisus fontisbellaquei; assembly: GCA_020404465.1. GTDB lineage: Bacteria > Pseudomonadota > Alphaproteobacteria > Rickettsiales > Rickettsiaceae > Rickettsia. Next base: position 7,955 of record DYDV01000048.1, on the reverse strand, counting down.
ATTTTCGCATCAATCTTAAGCTTAGACGGTGTTAATGAAGAATAAAATAAACATAAAAATATTATGCCCGTAATCATAGCTAGGGCTATAAAAATTTTTATTACATACATTTGGTTTTTATTATTTTTCATAACATAAGTAATTATTAATATTTATTTATAATAAAACTTATTCTTATCATATATGCAATAAAAATCATCTTCTAATATATTAAATATTGTAATATCTAAACTGTAATATTTTTATCACATACATATTTTTAGTTAAAATAAATTAATTAATTAATTAACTAAGTTGAAATTTTTTGAGTTAATCTTAAGGTTAAGAACAAAATAAAAAAACAACTGATAAGGATGATTAATATGTTAGATTGGTCAAAAATGACTAAAACACAACAACAGCAAGAAACGGAAAAATCTGTTTTTGAAATATTAGAACCGGTTAAGCTGATAAATGAATATGAGCAGAAATATGCACCTATTATTAATGAAAGTAATAAAGCTATAGTTATATTAGGACAAAATAAACAGGATTTAAGCATTATAGCTAAATATGTTAAAGATAAAAAATTAGCAGTTAAGAGTGATGACTTTGGAAATTTTGAATTTATCGGAACAAACGGACATGATGATAAAATAGACATCTTTAATGTTCCTGCAAATAAAAATCAATCGAATTTAATGGTTTATAATAGTAATTATTTAAATAACAACCATTCATTTGCCCAGTCAATTCTTAATACGTTTTTTTTACAAAAGATTTTAGATACTAAACCAACCAAATTTATTTTAGTAATAAAAGATATTGCCATAAAAAACGATCAATCTACTAGTACTCAAAATAAGCTAAAAGAACTTGCTAATATATTATGGGAATTTACTAATTTATTTGAAACCATAGATACAGATAATAATATATCTGTAATTTTTACCGACACGATAAATAACAAAGAACCAGCTCAAATATCTAATATTTTTAATGAAGCTCTTAAAGAAAAAAACCTCAGCGAACAACAAAAATCTACTATTGCTAAATTAGCATCTAATTCATATTTTTTTCCTAATCCTAGTAATACGCCAAAATACGGAAAAATATTAAAGATTCTATATGATAACGATTATATCACACCTAATAAAAATAATAAAATAACTATCGATAACCGTAATTCCGAAGATATTTTAAGTGCTATAAAGATGATTAATCTAGAAATAAAGTCTAATATAGATGTACTTAAAACAGAAATAAATAGAGTATGGAATAAGGAAAAAAATACAATATTTGATCCGGCTAAAAATCAAAAATTAGCACAATTAATAAAAATCCTAAACGATTCTCAAGCTAGGGATAGTAAAGACAAGACTATAGAAAATTTTCTCAAGGTTAGTGATGAATTATATCCTATTTTACAAATTTCAAAACCGGAAAGTAATTTAAATTCTCTTATAAATTATTTGAAATATTTTTTCAATATCAATAACAATTTTCAAACGAATTCAGATTTAATTAACCCTTTAGAATGGTTTGATAATTTATTCAGTGAGGTAGCAAGCTATGATATAGATAAAGAATTGTTTTTAGCTTTTATAGCAAAAATAGAAAGTACTAAAGATTCGTCTTATAATAAATTCAATGAAGCCTTTCAAAATTTTTATAATAACATAAAAAATAACAAAATTTTAGATACTGCCGAAGTTGTTAATATATTTAAGCTAAGAGAATTTTTAACAAAAATTAAAAACACTGATATAAAAAATTTAGATGATATTAAAGTTAATTTAAAATTAAGTTTATTAATTTTATCTAATAACAATATCTCTACAGAAGATATTACTAATTTTCAAAAATTAATAAATCCCGCAAAAGAAGAATATACTCAATTGCTATGGGCATATATTATCGGTTCTATAACAGGAATTAGCAACGCAGAGATTAATACAGTAATCTATCACAAACTACTTAATTCTAAAATACTTCCACGGCAAGAGATAGCTACTTATAACAAGTTAGAGGAATTATTAAAAGATGTTTATGACAATATGTCTAAAAAACATAAAGAAAAACAATTATTATTAACAAGCACTGATGAAGATACCTATAAAGAAGATAGAGAAGAACAATCTTGTAAGCGTCAATTAGCTGAAATTTACTGCCAAAAAGCCAAAATACCCTCAATGACGCAGGATCAATCAATAGAGTTATATAAAAAAGCTGCTGAGTTTGGTTCCGTTAAAGCAAATATAGAACTCGGAACTATAGAACTCGGTAAGAAGAATTATTCTGAAGCTATCAAATATTTACGCTTAACTCCCGATGTAGACGGCGTATCAAAAGCTTTTGAAAGCTTAATCAATACTCAAAAATCAGAAATAATAAGCAAAGTGCAACAGGGCAGTACCGAAGATGTAATGAAATTATCTTTAGTATTAACTGAATCATATTTAGAGCAAACGAAATATTTTAAGAACAATGGCCTAACAACATTAGCAAGAGACGCACAAGAATTAACAAGAATAGCGTTCTTCAATATTATAACGGCAACAATAACCATAGATGAATATAACAATAATATAACATTACATAACCTTTATAAATGTCTAAGTACTTTATACTCCTCTCTTGATAATCAACTTACATTTAATAAAATAGCCGCAAAATATAAAGACCTTGAACTAAAATTTAATAATACAGGAAAAGACGAAATCCCATATCTGCTTAGCCTTAAGGATATACCTAGCGATTACACTGAAGATTCTAGCAATATGTTAGGTGCTTGTTATAATTCTTCAGACTATCAACAATGAGAAAAATTTAATATCTCTTAATACAATTTTTATAGACAAGCTAAAATGAGGTGTTAGTATAAAACTAAATATATATTTAATTATACATTAGATATGAAAAATGATCATATTTCTGAAGATACCAAAAAAATCGCCGATCAAATAAAAGATGCATTAATGGGTATTGGTGACGATCTTGTACTTGAGAGTAAAGAAGTAGAAGAAATTTTTGAAGAATTAAGCCAAAATGAAGAGTTTGAGTATGAGATAGAGCAGATACTTGCTATCTTAAATGAACAGACTATGGATTTGACTCAACTTCAAAGCCAAATTATCTTATTAATCCGTAAATATTTAGGTAAAACTAAAAACTTAAAGCTTAAAATGCTTAAAATGGATGAGAAGCTCATTAACAAGAACGTTGCCGAAGTCAGCAATTATTTAATGCATCAACATTCTAAAATCGTTAGAGATGCTAATAAAAACCTTGCAAACCCAAAAGATAAATTACAAGGCATAACGCGGCAAGCTAGAATAGACTTAAAGCGTTTAATAAAGAGTTTTGCCGTTTATCAAGTTTATATGTTTATGAATCCAAAAAGAATAGCAGGCGAAACGAAGGTAATGAATTTTGCTTATAATATGATCAGAGGCGGGATGAAACTCGCTAAAAAATATGAAGGCGGCAAGGAAAAAGACATTAAATCATATTCTCCTAAACTTATTAAAAAACTTGAAAAAGCCCATGCCGGTTTTAAAAAAAGCGGCGGTATATCAATTTAACTATTGTATATTTTTATAAAGATTTTATACTGAACTAATATTAACACTGTAACTGGGAGGGAACTTTCAATTCAAATCATTCCTGCGAACTCAATATTTCCGAATTAATAACTTGGATACATCTTGGTTGTAGTACTCAAGAAAAACATCACGCTCAACCTGTAAAAATTAATATAAAACTCATTTTTTCAACCATTCCGCTTGCTACTGTAACAGATAATATAAATGATACTGTTTGTTATGCAGAAATCGTACGGCTAGTACAAAAACTTTCTCAAGAAAATCACTTTAATCTTATCGAGCATTTAGCTGCACAAATATATGATATTATTTGTCAAAATTTTATCGAATCTAAATTAGAAAAGATTTTTCTAAACGTAACCGTCACTAAATTAAAATCACCGGTTTCAGGAGTGCATGGCGGAGTTTCTTTTTCTTATTCCGGAAAAGATATACGAAGTTTAATTTGGAACAGAGCGAAGAATCAACAAGACGAGGAGCGGAGCGTATAATAATACGTGAACACCGCAGAACTTGCTAGACGACGACGCCAATTTTTGAAATTCACCTAGTATATAAACTCCGAGTAAATGAAAAATTCGGATACGAAGGTCAATTTCAAAAAGAGCAAGGAGCCTGCAAGGCGAGGAGCGGAGCGTATACTTAATACGTGAGCACCGCAGAACTTGCTAGACGACAACGCCAATTTTTGAAATTCACCGAGTATATTATGATTTATATTTCTATAGGCAGCAATTTAGGTAATAGACTTTTAAATATTAAAAAAGCTCTAAATTTACTAAAAAATTATGGTTTTACAGTGCTTAGACAGTCTATTATTTTTGAGACTCAAGCTATTCTACCAGCTAATGCAGATAAAGCTTGGGATAAACCATATTTAAATATGGTGGTGCAAGGTAAAAGTATTTTAACCCCTAGTAAGCTTTTGATTAAGCTTAAAAAGATTGAAAAACAACTAGATCGAGTAAACTCTTATGATAAATGGTATCCAAGAGTTATTGATCTAGATATCTTGCTTTGGAATAATTGCCATATAGAGTTACCTAATTTAAAAATACCGCATCCCGAATTATTAAATAGACCGTTTCTTATTCATCTCATTGCAAGTTTAAGCTTAAAATGCTCTTATTCATCGCCTATTGATAGCTTTTATAATAACAAAACTTTCGCAGAAATAGCACATTTAATTGAAAATCAAGGAGTTATACGCTCTCTTGTTTTAAATCCTCAATTTGTCGGTATTTTAAACATTACTCCTGATTCTTTTTCGGATGGGGGCTTAAGTTTTCATAAGGAAGATGCTGTTAAGAATTTTATACGTTTAATGGATGATGGAGCTGCAATAATTGAGCTTGGTGCTCAGTCAACCCGCCCTTCCGCTTTAATTATTAGCGAAGACGAAGAATATACAAGATTAGAACCTATTTTAGAAGAACTACACAAAATTATTAGAGAAAAAGAGGTTATAGTTAGTATTGATACTTTATCGTCTAAAGTAATTAAGAAGATTTTAAAAAAATATCCTATTTCTTGGATTAATTTAGTTAAAAATAATTTAGATGACTATACATTACAATTTATTGCCGATCATGACTGCAAAATTGTTACTATGCACTCAGTAACTATTCCACCACAAAAACAAAAATGCCTTGATTTTGAAGAATCCCCAATTATTAATTTAAATATATGGGCAGAACAAGAAATAACGAGATTAGAAAAATGTGGATTTGATAGAAAAAATATCATTCTTGATCCTGGAATTGGTTTTGGAAAATCTGTTTATCAAAATTTATATATATTACAACATATTAAAGAATTTAAAAATCTAGGATGTGAGATATTAGTAGGACACTCGCGAAAATCTTATATTTCTGCTTTCTATAATTCTAAAGCAGGAGAAAGAGACTTAGAAACAATAGCAATATCAAAATATTTAATAGAAAACGGAGTTGATTATTTACGAGTGCATAACGTTATAGAGCATCAAAGATTTTTTGTAGCAGACCACATGATTAAACATTCATCTTATGAGAAATAGAAAGATCATAGGTATTATGGCATGCGACCCTAGGGGAGTGATAGGGAATAAAGGGCAAATGCCTTGGTCTTATCCTAAGGAGTTTGAGTATTTTTATCAGACAGTAAAAAATAATATTATAGTTATGGGACGAAAAACCTTTAACTCGATACCTCCAAAGATTTTAAGAGATTGCATTAATATTGTTTTCTCAAGAAATATAAAAACAATGTCTAATAATAATGTATTTTTTATAGAGTCTTTAGATGAGTTTTGGAAGATAGTAAATCTTTTTACTGATAAGAAAATTTTTATGATTGGAGGAGCAGAAGTAGCGACCATTTTCCTAAAACAAAATCTTATTGATGAATTTTTACTTACGAAAATAAATAAAAATTATGATGGAGATACTTTTTTTCCACTTAATCTTTTAGCAGGATGGCATTCGGTAATAATAGACAAAACAAATAACTATCAAATTTATAAATTTACTAAAAGGAGGTAACATGAAATTTTTAGAACAGCTTAATATAGATCTTGAACAATATAACCTTTTAAATCATCAATTTTATCAATTATGGAATATGGGAAAACTTACCCATTCTACTTTACAAACTTATGCAAAAGAATATTATCATCATGTTACAGCTTTTCCGCGTTATATAAGTGCAATACATTCCAAATGTAATGATATAAAAGCTAGGCAAATATTACTTAGTAATCTTATAGAAGAAGAACAAGGTGAAGAAAATCACCCAGAACTATGGAAACGTTTTGCTGAAGGACTTGGATGTTTAAGAAACAAACTCACTTCAGAACCTGAATTAGACTCAACTCAAAAACTTGTTCAAGGTTATTTTAAATTAACAGAGAAATCTTTTTCTATAGGGCTTGGAGCACTTTATGCTTATGAGCGTCAGACGCCTGAAGTATCTGACTCTAAAATTCAAGGGTTACAAAAATTTTATGAAATTTCAGACTACAGAACTTTACAATTTTTCATTGTTCATAGTAAGGTTGATCAATGGCATACACAAGAATGTGCAAACTTGATTAATAATTTAAGTTCCAAAGAACAAAAATTAGCATATCAAGGAGCAATAAAAGGTGCAAAATTACTATGGCAATTCCTAGACGGTATACCTTCGAGTAAATGAAGAGTTGGTATACGAAGGTCAATTTTAAAAAGAGCAAGGAGTTCACAAGGCGAGGAGCGGAGCGTATATTTAATACGTGAGCACCACAGCTCTTGTAAAACGACGTAGCTAATTTTTGAAATTCACCGAGTATACAACGTATCAATAATTTAACTATTATTCTTTCATAAAATGAAAAATATCTTCCTACATTCCTTAATTCTTGAGAATTATCGTAATTTTAAAAACCTTGAACTGAAAGCAGATAATATACCGATAATTTTAATAGGTGAAAACGGTAGCGGTAAAACTAATATTTTAGAAGCTATATCGCTTTTTTACCCCGGTAGAGGACTTCGGTCGGCAAAGCTTGCCGATATATGCAAAACTTCAGAAGATCATTGCTCTATTAAAGCTTTATTACATAGCAAGCTAGGGCTTGCGGAGTTTACTACTGGGTTCAAACGTAGTTCAAATAGAAGAATAACCGAGTATAACGAAAGTAAAATAGCCAATAACGAGTTAAGCAAATTCACTAGCATGGTATGGCTGACTCCGCAAATGGAAGGAATTTTTACTAGTAGCAGCAGTGATAGAAGAAAATTCCTTGATAGAATAGTTTATAATTTTGATCCAAAGCATGCAGAATTAGTTAGTAAATACGAATATTACATGTATGAACGAAATAAAATTCTAGTAGAAGAAATACGAGATGATAATTGGCTGAAAATCATCGAAGAAAAAATGGCTGATATTTCTAGTCATATTGCTACTAACCGCTTAAAAACTTTAGAATTTATGCAGCAGGCAATCGATGATTTAGAAAATGAATTTCCAAAAGCCGATTTATCGATTGACGGCATTATTGAACAAAAAATATTAGACGGCGAAGAAAATATTACTAGTTTTATTACAACAGAACTTTATCAAACAAGAAACAAAGATAAGTTACTTGGTCGTACTAGTTTTGGAGTTCACAAAAGCGACTTTTTAGTAAAACATAAAAAGAAAAATATTTTAGCAAAACTCTGTTCTACAGGTGAACAAAAAGCTATATTAATTGCAATAATTCTTGCTGAAATGAATTATGCTATAAAGCTAACTAAAATAGCACCGATTTTACTTTTGGATGAGGTATTTGTTCATCTAGACGATAAAAGACGTGAGTATTTAATCGAATTTTTTACCAACTTAAACATGCAGCTATGGGTTACCGCT
>DYDV01000047.1 GCA_020404465.1 Rickettsia endosymbiont of Omalisus fontisbellaquei | reverse complement strand
CCCCGCCTATTCCTGTGCCGCCTGAAATATGGCAATTCTTGCCAATTTGGGCACATGAACCGATAGTAGCCCATGTATCAATCATTGTTCCTTCATCTATATAAGCGCCTATATTAATGAAAGAAGGCATAATTACAACATTTTTAGCTATGTAAGTACCGGTTCTAACAAAAGCTCCGGGGACTTTGCGTATAGCTGCTTCTTTGAATGTATTTTTATCGATATCTGCAGAAAATTTAGGAGCAACTTTATCATACCAACTATTATAATTATTATTATAAAGCTGCGATTCCGTAGTGATAAAATATAGCAATATAGCTTTTTTTACCCATTCATTAACCTGCCAGTCTTGTTCTTTTTTTTCACAAACACGAATAACGCCTTGGTTTAAGCCTTCTATAATGTCATTAAGAGTTTTCTTTAATGTTATAAGCTTTGAAGAATCTTGAAGAATCTTGTCCTTAATTTGCCAAGCTTCTTCAATTTCTTTAATAAGAGAGGACATATCTTTTAACTGTTTTATTGCCAAAAATAATAAATGAGATTATCATGAAGTCAAACATAATAATTATAATTAACTATGTATATTACTTGCCCAAATTGCCAAACAAAATTTATTGTTACAAACAATCAAATAGGTATTAACGGACGACGAGTAAAATGTTCCAAATGTAGCCATTTGTGGTATCAAAAATTAGACTATAATACTAGTAAATTAAATGACTTTAAAGATAAAGTAAACACAGAAACTATTAAAACTCCTATTAAAAATCATTATAACGCTAATGTACCGGTTATTTTACCCTATATTCCTCCTAAGAAAAAATACAATATATTTCCAATATTATGGACTAGCTTTATAATTTTTTGTTTAGTGATATTACTAGTAGATAGCTTTAAATTCTTAGGTAAATATGATCAATTAAAAATAGAGGAAATTAATTTAGGAAAATCTCGTCACATAGGCGGTATGAAGATATTTTATAAATTATCTAATGAATCAGATTATCTTATTTCCGATCCTATAATTAAAGTTAGAGTAATGGATACTAATAATCAAGCTTTAGATGAACATGTATCAATTACAAAGCTGCAAACAAAAATTCCTGCAAAACAAGCAATATATCTAGAAATGAACATTGAAGGAATACCTGTTACGGCAAAATATATTGATATTGCTATAGGTAATAGATTAGGGCTTTTATTTAAGTGAAGACGGTTGCGTGGATCAATTTCATTTCTGTCATCCCGTGGCTTGACCACGGGATCCAAAAAAACAACTAAAAATATCAATAATATTGAGTATTGTAGGAATGTTGCCGTTGACCTGAAAGGCAATTTATGTGATTCCTGCGAAAGCAGGAATCCAACATAAAGCGAGATATATCGAGCTTTTAAAAAGCTTTAAAATAGTATGATTCCTGCTTTCGCAGGAATGACATAAGAGCCACGAAACAACGCCGATGCCATGTGGGAATGACATAGAGGCTATGCAACAACGTCACTTAAAAATGATAATACCCATAAGTCGAAACTTATGGGTATTACTAAAGATATAATAATTTTTATTACAGTGTATTAGGAAACACCACAAGTTGAGCTATTAGTATCACTTGATACCATGTTAACAATATCAGGAGCTTTAAATAATATAATAATTGCAGTAACTACCACTAAAGCTACTTCCCACTGCAATTTTCCTCTTAAAGTTTGAATTCCTAGAACAATTATACCGACAACGGCTATACCTTTTGCAGTATTGCCTCTGAATACTTTAATTAACTTACATAATGCATCACCTACAGGATCGCCGACACTACTACCTAAGCTATCAAAAGCTACCATGATAATAGCCACGCTTAGAATAGTAAATAATATACGTAATGATAGATTATAATCAATTAATTCTTCGTTTAATTTACGAATAGGAAAGTTCATATGTTTTACCTCAATAAAATAATTAGCATTTAAGAAATAATGTATAATTTATTTACATATAAATCAACTCCTAAATATATGCAATTTTAATTAATATGCAAAAATATTTCAAAAACCCTTGTTTTAAGTAACATTATAATCACATATAGTATAACTTAACTCCCAAATATATAAACAAACGTAAATAGAAATAACCAAACTACATCAACAAAATGCCAATACCATGCAGCAAATTCAAACCCTAAATGTCCATTACCTTCTGTAGTAAAATCCCCTCTTTTTGCTCTAAAGTAGCAAACTATTAGAAATATAGTACCTATAATTACATGAGCCCCATGAAAACCTGTGGCTAAATAAAAATTAGAAGCATATATACCATCTGTAAATTTAAACGCCGCATGATAATATTCATATGCTTGCATAGTTGTAAAAAATATTCCAAGCAATATGGTCAGAGCGAGGGCAGTTACGCAATCTTTTTGATTTTTTTCCTCTAAGGCGTAGTGAGCCCAAGTAACGGTAGTGCCTGATAAGAGTAATATTAAAGTATTGATAAAAGGAATATCAAACGGATCAAAAGTTTTGATGGTAGGCGGAGGCCAAATTCCTTGTTTTACCACCCATACACCGTCTAAAAGACCTACAGGTGATAAACTTGATTTAAAAAAAGAAGCAAAAAATACACCAAAAAATACTATTTCCGTTAAGATAAATAACGCCATACCTATTTGTAAACCTTTTCTAACCGGACTGGTATGTTGATGTTCGACTATTCCTTCTTTCACTACATCCCGCCACCAAGAATATAAACAGTAAACTACTGAAATAACTCCTGCAGATAAAATATATACATTAAATTTGTAGCCATGCATGAACGAGACGCCGCCTATAACCAAAAGAAGTAAAGCAAAAGATGTTAGGACAGGCCAAGGGCTTGGGTCTACTATATGGAATAAGTGCGATTTAGTAATAGGATGCGAATTATTTAAAATTATTTTTTGAATCATATTTTTATTTTATATTTCCTAATTATCGCCAATAACAAACTACAAAAGTAATCAGCTATTCGCATGAATTAAAAATAAATATAAATTATTATTGATGTAAAAGCAAATTCTAGAAGCAGATTATATAGAAAATATACCTCGTAACTTAGAATTACATTATTTATTATTAATGACAACTAAAATCTCTTGACTCTTTATATTATTCAACTAATATATAGACCGCTAATAATGTTTAAGCTCCATTGTTGCAAGACCAATCTGTCAAAACTTAATATTAAGTTATGCCAGGGGTCTGTTATTATAAGTGAGTAAAATCATGAAATATAATGGAGGTTGTTGTCTTACAGCAACGGAGCTTAACCCCTGGCACCTTTATTTATTAATTTCTAGATTAGGTTTAGGCATAAATTAAATAAAGGAATTGCGAGTAGTAGTATTAGCTATGTTTGATAAAAATAAAGATTTATTAATTCTAAAAAATACAAAGGCCGAAAATAAAGAAAAAATTAAAAAAAAATTTTTCCTTTCATCACCGTTTCTAATAATATTATTAATATTTTTTTATTATCTTCTTAACATCTTAGAAGTAAAATATTTCTAGATTTTTCAATCAACTAAGTTAATTACCAAAAAATATATTTTTACTTATTAAACTATCAATTCTAAATTTTTTTGCTTAAACTTATAGAGATACGACAAATTATCTTCACTATTTTACTAGTTATTTCTGCAAATATTGCCTCAGTGCTATCATTTGCTATAGCAATAGCTTTATGCTCAATCTCATCAAGCCGAAATTTAATAATATTATTTAATAATTCCGGCTCAACATTTTTATTTTCTAAATAATTTATTTGCTGTTCATAATGTTTTTCTATTACTTCTTCTACACTCTCGGTAACAAGCATCGCTGTTTTTGTTCCAGTCAAGGAAGATAAAGCACCAAGTAGAAACCCATAATGATGCCAAAAAAATAATAAAACTGTGGGTCTTACTTTTTTTTCTAGTAATTTTTTTTTAAAATAATTTAAATGGATCTCTTCGTGATCAAGCATTTCTTTAATCAATATATGATCATTTTGAGATTTAATATATTTTAGCTGCCCTTGATAAATTCTTTTTGCACCATACTCTCCGGCATGATTAACTCTAATAATTTCATGAATTTGTTTGTCAGGGTCAGAAAAATCAGGTCTTGGCATAATGTATACTCGTTTAATTTGAAAATTGGCTACGTCGTCTTATAAGAGCTGCGGTGCTCACGTATTAAGTATACGCTCCGCTCCTCGCCTTATAGTCTCCTTGCTCTTTTCCAAATTAAACTTCGTCTACTCTTCATTTACTTTAGAGTATACTCTGTAATAAATCGAAACCAGCAGGATTTAGTTTGTAGTCTACTTCCGCTTGCTGTAGCAGTTTTAAAGTCTCTAAACATTCAGTTAGGCTAAGACCGTTTGCTATTTTTGTAAAATCATTAATATACTGATAAAAAATCGGTGGTGATAATGATTTTATTGCAAGGTCTAAACGCTCACCGTTTTTTACTTTCGATAAAACTATATATAAATTTAAATAATGTCTTATTATGGCTCTGATAATTAATACTTCATTGATATTTTGTTTTTTTAATATATCAAGCTCTTGCAGAAAATTATTATAATCTTTTTTTGAAAAATACATTGCTAAATCACTGCCGTTTGCTGTAATTTCACTACTTATAACTTCTAGAACATCTTTTAAAGTAATTTCTTTTCGATCATGAACAAAATATATCAATTTATTTATTTCACTACAAACTAAATCGTGATCACCTTTTAAATGAGCTTTTAAATAAGTAATAGCTTCTTTACTTATAGTTTTATTAGTTTTGGTTGCTTTATCTAAAATAATTCTTTCAATTTTTGCTTCATCGTCATGATAACAAGCGACTGCCGCTAAATATTCTTCCGTCTCAAAAAATTTTCTAAAGCTCCCGCTAGAAGTAATTTCCTCACCTATAAATACAGGAAAATTTATATAATCACTGCTTAAAATTGTTTTTAAATTCTTATCTATTGAGTTCCCAACTGATCTAATTTTAATTAATTCTTTTTGACCAAAAAAATTAGGCGAATTAAGCAATATTTCTAAAGATGAAATATTAAGGTCTGTGTATTCTATAGAAGTTTGTAGCATATTTAAGTTTTTTACTAAGTGCTTACAAATTTTATCTATATAGCCTTTATCTGGACCATATAATAACAGAGCTTTGACTTTGCCGGTTGTTATTAGTTCAAATAATCGCTTAATTTGTGAAAAGTAAAATTTCATAAACCTATTTCCGGTTAAAATATAAAATTAATCTGCTACGAATTTCTTCCGCTGCTTGATACGCCAAATCTATTCCGGTATCTTCCCTTTCAACATTTGTTGCATATGGTGTAAAAATAGCATTATATGATGTGTTTTGGTAAAACTTCTCCTCAATTAGAACCTTTTGGCTTTCTATATCAATTAATTTATATCTAACTAATTGATTAATATATTCCCTTAAGACATTCGAGTTTTTCTCAATAGTAGCAGGCATAGATGTTGCGATAAGCTCTGCTTTAATCAGGTATTTCACTTTTGCTTTCTGAGGTAAAATACTAGTTAAACGATGATAAAATTCAGCTCCTTCAATTGTTTTAATCGGCTCAACTTCAATAGCTTCTAAATCGTTATTTCTATTGTATTCTTCTCTATATACGGGCTTTAAATTACAGCTACTTATTAGAAAGAATATTATTATTATAAATAAAGAACGCATAATTTTTTTATTTTTTATTATATCGGTTTATTTGAGTTTTGTGAAAGAAAATTATAATAATTAGTATTTATTAACATTTATGATAATAATAGTTAATTTACGTTGACATCTAAAAATAAGGCTTGTATATTGCCGCTTCAAAATAATTTTAAGGTATTAGATGTTATTAGATAAATTTATTATGATTATTCCAAAAGAAATAAAAACAGCATTAGTAAAAATAAAAAATTATTTTTCTTTCTCAAAAAAAGTTACAAAAGATTTTGAAGTATCTAACATAAGCATAGATGAAGTAGATAAAGCGGAACCTGCAAAGATTACAAGAGAAGATTTAGAAAAATCTTTTGAGTTATATGAAGAAAAATTGGCAATATTAGCACAAAAACTATCATCCCAAACATCAATTAGTAATTATGATTATAACCATCAAACAGAATATTACCCATTGATAGGAGAGGGTGGAAGTATACAGTATATTCCTACCACTGAGCTATAATTTTTTGGGCAATATCTATAAGTAATACTTATTATTGCTGCTTCAAAATAACTTTTAAGGTATTATTATATGTTAGGTTTAACAACATTTTTACAACGATCAACCACTTCATTAAATCAAGTAAGTTCATTTTGTAAAAAATTATTACATAAATATACGGACACAATCAGTGCCGCAAAAAACATGTATAATTTCTCTACAGAAAATAATGGGATGCCTTCAGAAATAGCAGATGATTCAACTCCTCTAGTAAAGCTAAATCAAATATTCCAAAAGGTTTATGAGCTTTGTTTTAGCAAAAAAGAAACTCTTTATAAATCAGAATCATTATATACACTATTTCCTGATGATACATGTGTAGATACATCTTTTGAAGAACGCTTAGTAGTCGTACAACAAAAAACCCATATGAGAAACGGGATAGAATTATCTAATTCAACATCTATAATGAAAGAACAAAATAAAGGGATACTCACTCTTTTTGAATCAGTAAATAATATATTTTTTACAAAACAAGATGATTCAAACCATAGAAAAGCCATAATAGATGCAAAGAAAATCGGAAAGCCGATAAGTAAGGAGTGTATACAACATTCTAATAGCAAAGAAACAGTAACGTCTCAAGTAGAATTAGTATATTACCAATCACCCAACGGTGAGCAGAAAGAACTAGATTTCAAAGAAAATTTAGTACGTACCGCTTCATGCGATATGATAGACAAGGTAGTAACAACGAATTATGAGGTTGAAAATATAGGAGAAGTAGCTGTTACTCACTTCTAGAATCTGTAAAACCTTGCATATCTTCCTTGCAAATCTAATATTCTATGTTAAATTTACAAGGAAGATAGCCTCTTAAGTTAATAGTTTTAGCTTTTTAAAACTCATCACTATTTATATTAGAATTAGTTTGTCCAACTAATTTGCGTCCCATATATTCTTCAAAATCTTTTTCCCAATTAGGTCGCACTTCTATAGGAAGACATTTTGGATGGGTTATAGGGACATATAGTGGCTTTTTTATAAGAAAATCCATAACATTTCGTTCATACTCTTGTAATATTTTTAGTATTTCTGTACTAGTACTATAACGTGACGGAGTAAGGCCTGAAGCATCTTTTTGTGTTACTAAAGTAGGTTTCGCTTGTAATAGAATTTCAATAATTTCTTTTTTATTATTAACCCCTGCAACTGCCGAATGTAATACCGATAAACCCAAAGGAGTCGTAGAATCTATAGAGTCCCGATTTACTTTTAAGATCGCTACTACTAAATCTTTTTTACCATGTTCAGCTGCTTCATGTAATAAGGCAGTGGGATTATTTTCAAGACATACCTTTAATGCACTTTCAAAAGCTTTTATACCGCTTTTTGTTTTATTTTTAAATAATTTTGTCAACTCTTCTATATCACTCTTTACTGATGCGGATTTCATTTCTACATCTGAATCGGGTGAGTCTGGACCTGAAGTTTTATATTCATCTAAATCTGATGTAGGTAAAGTAGGTATTTCTTGCTTGATCATTAATTCTCCTAAATTTATCAGTTGCTACTAAAGCCTTTGCAATAATGCAAATAGCAAATCGTTACATAATCCGCTATTTGCATTAAATATCTATATTTTTGATTAGGAATAACATATCTATTACTCTAGAGAATCTCCCAAAAGATCTAAATATCGTTCATGTCCTTCTGAGCAATAGGATTTCTCTATTATTTTTAAATTTTTATAAGAGATATAATTTTTTAAATTAGGAACTAATTGTTTCATGCTATTAATTAAAGCATATTCTTTACTGTTAATTGCTAAATTCAAAATATTATATAAAATTGATTTATTATTATGTTGGTAGAGATTTACTAAAGATGGTATATAGTGGCCACAAATTTCTAATTTATTGTTTTTGTGTAGGTACTTAAAATAATTTAACATATTTTCAGCATTACATAATTCTTCATCATGTATTGTATCTTGCTTAGTCATTAATTCTCCTAAATTTATAAGTTGTTAATTATTTTAGGACGAATTACAAATTAGTTTTTTCCGTCATTGCGAGGAAATTACGAAGTAATTAACGAAGCAATCTCAGGATATTTAACGAGATTGCCACGTCGCTTTGCTCCTCGCAATGACGGTTCCGGTATCCACGCAACAATGCCTCGCAGGAATATGACATAGTATGGCGAACGACATGAGCTAATTTGCAATTCTCCTAAATTTTAGCTTACAAATTTAGAAGTAATGATGCAATAAGCCCAGTTGAATTGATTATTACTTAATTGATTAAGAATTGTTAATTTATCACAATTCATTAGTTACTGGAGTTTTATATTTTCCATATCCCAATCGTGAGAAACAGTATTGTACTTTAATATATAAGGCTTAGTATCTATAGAATCTAGAGTTACATCCGCAATCATATCATCATGTGACGAGATAAGTTCATTATAACCAAAATTAGCGTAATAAGGTTGATAATTTCTAAATCTAACAGTTATAAATTTCTCTTTAGTAATAGCAGGTAAGAACTTCACCAAATCATCAAGATTACTTAAAGCCAAATCTTTCATCTCAAAAATTTGTAATCTATAAACATTTTTATAATCTTTAGTAAAAAACGTTGGTATAGAGCTAAAGCTACTACCGGATTGAACAGAAGCTATACTTAAAGCTTTAAGCGGAATGCCTGATTTATTGCTAAAATAATCATCGGCTTCAAAAAATACTGCACCGCCGAAATTTACCATTTTAGTGATTTTGTTACTATTTACGTCATATAAATCTACCGACTGTTCTAATTTTTTGCCGTCACGAAATATAGTAAGTTTAATAGCTATTCCTTTAAAATTATCCATTTCTCTATCAAACAATGCTAGATTACCGCCGAGTTCCTTATCATTCACTGCCCAAATAATATCACCGGCTTTTAAAGATTTTTCGGCAGGTGATCCGGCTAAAACTGCCTTAACGCTTATAACTCTATTTCTACTATCAGGAAACTTATTTATATATTTATCCATCTCTTCTTTAGGGAAATTATGATGTCTAACTGCTTTATTTAGAGAATATAGCTCGCTTATTATTCCTATATGTTTTCTGCTTGGTTGTTTATTATTCTTTAAACTTTCCAAAGTGCGAGCTACATAATCACCGTGCAATGCTAAAGAGTAGGTCTTACCGCCACCGTATAATACTCCTATAGCTTCAATCTTATCGTTTAGTACCGGTGAACCGCTAGCACCACCGGTAATATTTAAATTAATATTATAAGTAGCTTGCGGCATCGATCCGTCAATGTTATAGAGATCTGATAAATGACCGTTATGAAAAGAAAAACCCTGTCCTTCGGTATTGCCAACTACAAAGACTTTTTGATTTAGTTTTGGTATTTCATTAGAAAAAGATATTTGCGTTGCAGATTCTGGTATATCTGTGCTTGCTACTTTTAAAATTGCATAATCTTGCCAAATATCATAATAGATAAGTTTTGCTTCTGCCTGCTCACCGTTATAGAAAGTAACAAAATAAGTTCCGATAGACGCACCGCCAACAACATGAGTATTAGTAATTATATAACCGTTTTGCCTATCGTTAATAAATCCCGTTCCTGTCCAACTGCTTGTATCGTCATACGCCGATACGGCAATTCTAGTATCAATCGTTACGATTGCTTTCTTCGCTTTTTCAAATATAGCGGTGTTTGTTTCAGAAGAGGCTAAAACTATATTATTTAGGAAAACTAAATTAATAATAAAT
>DYDV01000046.1 GCA_020404465.1 Rickettsia endosymbiont of Omalisus fontisbellaquei | reverse complement strand
TGCTTTAGCTAGAGAAAATCAAATTAAGGAACAACTACAAAAAGGTGTTGGTATTGATAATTTGCCAATCGAAAAGTAAAATTTCATGAAATCTCAAAAACAAGATAGTTTTACTAGAGGTTCTCAAGTTTTTGCACATCAAGTACAAATGTTTGTGCAAGGATGTATTAATTCATTTATTGTAGGCTTAGTATTAACCGTAATTTGGATTATAATTCGTTCCTGTCATAAAATAACATATATAGGCTTATATTATTTTCTCATTGAAAGATATGTACAAATCAAATTGTTAATAGGACAATTTTTTTATCATACTTCTCGGATAGGTATCAAATTTTATTATCTAAAAAAACAAAAATTGGTATATTGCAGTGCTGAAAATTTTATTGATAAATTTTGGCTCAATACTCCATATAGTAAACAGGTAGATGGGTTCAGTAAATTTATTATTGATGTTATACGTTACGAAGTACCTATAATATTGATTTTAGGTACAATCGCTTCAATCATATTTTTTATAATAAAAGGTAGAAAACAAATAGCTACCGATTTTATACGAGGCGGTAAATTAGTTGAACCGAAAGAGCTAGCTAAAATGCTCTACAAAGCAAAAACAGCATCATCAATTAAAATTGGAGGGTTACCCTCTAGTTAAAGACAGTGAAGGTCAGCATATACTACTAATCGGTACTACCGGTTCCGGTAAAACTAATATGTTAAATGAGTTGTTACCACAACTAAGAAATCAAGGACATCGTGCCATAGTCGCTGATATGACAGGCTCGTTTTATAATAGGTTTTTTGATCTAAAACATGATAAATTATTAAATCCTTTTAGTGAAAATAGCATAAATTGGTTACCTTGGAACGATTGTGATAAAGATTTTGAGTTTGATGCTTTATCTGCTGCTTTTTTTGAAGGTAGTAGTCTTGCTGATAAGTACCGGGAAGAAGCCGCACAAAAAGTATTTTCTGCTTGCTTGCAAAAAGAAAAAAATAATAGAAGTATAGAATCCTTAATTAACATTTTAGCAAAAATTAGCTTAGGTGATTTTTGTAGATATTTTGAAAATACTTATGGATTGATATTGTTATAAACGGTTTGATGGATAGATCGCCTGAAGCAATAAATGAAAAATTATTTGTTATTTCAGATGAATTACCAGCTAATCAAAAAATTCCTTCTTTAAAAAGAGGGCTTGCTGAAATTAGAAAATACGGTGGTTGCTTTATAGCCGGTATTCAAAATATTTTTCAGCCGGAAGAAATATATGGGCAAGCTGGTAGCCGGTCATTGCTTGATATGTTTAATACTAAATTTTTCTTTAAAGTAGGAGATCAAAGAACAGCTGAATATGCTTCTAAAACTTTAGGAGAACAAGAGATATCTGAAACAAAACAGAGTTTATCATATGGCTCAAATAACGTAAGAGACGGCGTTAACTTAAATACTTCAGAACGTGTCGTACCTCTAGTATTACCTACTGAAATATTAAACCTTCCTACCCGTACTTGCTATGTTAAGCTTGCTGAAAACTATCCTATTACAAAATTAGAAATGAAATTACAAATTTAGGCTATTGTGATTTTTTATCTTTGCTAGAACTTACCAAATTCTATAAATATATATGATAAGTCATACAAATATTATTTATGCGTTTTAGTGTCTTGTAAAGAATTATATAAGGTAATCAAACATTTTAATCTTTACAATAAAATTTTATTTATCCATACTAACTCTCGCCTCTGCTAAATCTTCTAACATTATTTCACCATGAAATTATAGCTTTCTCTACTTATGACCAAGCAACAAAGAAAATATTAAAAATTATAGATTCTTTTATAGGGTTTGATATAAAAAGCTCCAATTAAAGAATTTATTAATATGAAAAAAGTAGAAAAAGCTGAAGATGCTTATGAATTTATGGGAGCAATCGTAGTTGTTGCTCCTAAAAGCTATTATTACGGTCAAGGTAAAGGAAATATATTAAGTGATAAAACTGTATTTGCAATTATCGGTAAAAAGGTCTTTTCTTACATTATATGCAAACCTTATACCGTATACGAAAAATGTTTAAATTTATATTTATTTCAAGATAATAGTTCCATATATGAAAATATTATTTTAACCTCTACTACCCTCAAAATATATGAAGAAAGTTACCTTGATATAAGATTTGCTACAATAACAGAAATAAGAGTTTTAAAAGACTTAGTAGACCTTAACTGTATAAAAACAAGTGAACTGAGTAAAGCAGAAACTATTTATATGTTAAACGATATTTTAATTTATGCTCCTGTTTTAAATTGGGTAAATGCAAACTATAACCAAGATACTTTAGATATAACATTAGAGTGGTATAAAGATCGAAAAGAAGAAAAAACTCAAATTTTAGGGAATAACATATATGACATTTAATAAATATAACTAATCTTAGTTTGTTTTAACTTTAGCATGTTTTACTGAATAATAAAGGGAAAAAGTAAAGTTTAGAGCTAGAAATAAGTATGAATTTAGTCTATAATCTGCATAAAAATTTGAGGCTTTCTTATAAACTAAGAAAGTTTAAACTTTTATCGGTATGAGCAAGGATTAATCAAGGAGAAGATGATGGGTAGAAAAAACGATATTATACAAAAAATCGATAGCTTTATTGGAAAGAAAATTTATTCTTTGAGACTAGCAAAAGGGTTATCTCGTCAACAGCTTGCAGACGAAATTGATGTTACTCATCAGCAATTACAGAAATATGAAAAAGCAATTAATAGAATTTCTGTAGGTAGACTTGTACTAATTGCAGAAGCTTTAGATAAAAATATTGATTATTTCTTTGAAGAGTTAGAGGAAGCTAATAAACCTCAACCGTTATGTACGCACCATCAGCGTATGTGTATTGAGGTTTCAAGAAATTTTATGAAAATTCACAGTACAGAAGAACAACAAGCAGTTAATAGCTTAGTAAAATGCTTATCTAGAAAAGAAAAAACTAGTAAATAAATTGCTGCTCTAGAACGTTTTTTGTACAATACCTTTATATGTATTCTACATATCCTAATCCCATAATAGTTCCAGCTATTACTTTTCTTTCAGTTCTCTAAAACAACTAAAAATTAATTTTTAATTAAATTTTAGTTGAAAAGTTAAATTTAATATATTAGGTTTTAAACAATTACAGGTTTTTAAATTTTTAGAAGCAAATATTTCTAATTTTCAAGCTCATTATAAACATTCTCTTTAAAGTGTTTTCTAACCTGCAAGTATAAAATAAATTACTTATAGGCTATTTATGAAAGCACAACACACAACCGTAACTCCTACTTATGAAGATATTTTAAATAAAATAATAAAAAATAATCCGTCTTTTGTTCATTTAGACCTTAGTGAGCTACATTTAACCGAGGAACAGTTAAAGGAGATAGCAAGTAAAATACAAAATAATAATTTTATCGGTAATATAAGCTGGGGAACAGTGCCTCATTCTTCAGGTGAATTAGTGCAGAAAATAGAAAGTAGAATACTCTTAAATAACCAAAATTATAAACATCATCCTAATGATTATATACATGGATTATTTAGTTCACATGCTTATATTAATTCTGAAGAAAATATGCCGGCAATATTTACAGTTGAAGAACAAGAGAAGAAATGTAAAGAACAAATAGAAACTTGGAAAAAACAACTAAAAACTCAGCTAATTTCTAAAATAATTAGTAATCCTATTTCTAGTAGAGATTATGATGATTTAGATAAACAAATGGGGCGAGAAGAAGAATTAAAGATTCGGAAAGAGCAGCAACTATGGCTGGATTCTAAAATTAAAGAGCAAGATACAGAGCTTGAAAAGTACAAAGAACAAATAAAAATTTGGAACAAGCAGCTAGAAAATTGGCAAGTTCATAAAATATTTGATAAGCCTGAAGCCGGTAAATATTACGGTACAGCCTATATTAATGAAAAAACAAAGCAATTAGTATTGGCTCATAGGGGTACGGATTTTACGCAACTAGCATCTGATTTACTTAAAATAGATTGTTCTTTGCAAACAGATTTAATAGGAGTTCTAAAAGGCAACATAGTACCACAAATAGCAGAAGCTTATAAAGCTACGAAGCATGTAGTAGAACATGCTAAAAACGAAGGTTATAATCTATCTTTTACCGGTCATTCTCTTGGTGCATGGCTTGCTGAACTTAGTGTATATTTTTGTTATCATGATTTTAATTATTGCAAGGTAAAAACTGTAACTTTTGATAGTCCCGGCTCAGCCATGCAAATAGAAAGTTTTGCTTCTTTTAGTATAATTAATGCTAAGACGGAGTTTGACATTAAAATTTTAAATATAACAACTTATCTATCAGCTCCAAACCTTGTAAATAGCTGTAATAAACATATAGGAAAAGTATATAGATTATCGCCAAAAATTGATATTTCTGAACCTATTGCTAAAATAGGACGTAATACAAATGATGATTCTCCTTTATATAAAGGATTTGCTTCAATATTCGGTCATTCATTAGATCCGTTAATCCTCGAATTTGATTTCAAAACAGGCGTACCTACAAATTATACAGAAGTATTAGACTGGCCTGTTCTTAAATATATGCCTAGAGAACAGCCAAGTTATGGTAATAATATACTTTCGATGATTTCTAAAGAAATAAAAAACTTATTTGTTCCTCAGCAGGTTGAAGACGCAATTAATTATGTTAATGATAGTACTTTAATGTCATTGATTACTGTATTAAGTGAAGCGATAAAAGGTAAAATAGATCAAAAACAATATATAGAATGTTTTAAGTATCTAGATACAAACCCTGAAGAAGGTTATACAGTAAAACAAGAATTAACAAATAATGAAAAATTTTATTTGCGGTATGAAGGGCATTATAGAATAACGCCGGTAAACTTAAAAGAAGATATATTATCTCCTATTAAAGGAAGTATAGATTGGTGTTTATCACGATTAGCAAAGAGTAATGAAAAAGAGCTTGCAGACATTAAAGAATTAAAAGGAATTGCTAAAACACAGCTAATTACACTGCAACAACAATATAAGATAAAGCAAGTTGACGGTAAAAAAATTATATCTTCTTCAACTATTACAATCGAAGAGTTAAAAGATAAATTATTAATGTTAATGAAAAGTAGCCCTATTATTGAAAAGATATTAACTGAGTCTACTGATATATATCATCATACGGAAAGCTATAATCATACGTTTACTCACAATAAAATAATGTTAGGTGATAAAACTTTAGATATAGTTAAAAATTTTGTCGGTAGAGAAGAAGTATTTAAGAGTATAGATCAAGCTTTTACTCAAAATGGATTTCAATATATAAAAATTAACGGAATACCGGGCATAGGTAAAAGCACCTGTGCATCAGAATATGCAAAAATTCAAAAAAATAAAGGGATAACAATTAGATTGTTTAATAGTGATTCTAAAGAGAAAGTGATTGAAGAATATTGCACTCTAGCTACAGAACTAGGATTTGATGCCACTCAGCCTATAAATATAATTATTAATTTAATAAATGCTAAGCTTAAAAATAATAGTGATAATACTATTTTATTTATATTTGATAACGTTGAAAATTATGAAGATGTAAAAGAGTTTTTAGTAAACCTTCCTTCTAAGGTAAAAGTAATAATTACTTGCAGAGATAATAAACTAGCCAGCAATTTATTAGAAGCCTATCCTATTAATCTTTTAGCTCTCACTGAACAAGATTCAAAGAAATATATACAAAAAAGCTTACCGGAAAGAGTAACAGATAGAGATGCACAGGAATTAATAAAAGAAACGGGATTAGTTCCTTATAAATTATCAAAAGCGGTAGCTTATTTAGAGTTAAATGAATCTCTAACTATTAAAGAATATATTAAAGAGCATGCTAATACAATAAAAACTGAAATTATAAACCAAGAAACTGCAATGTTATTAAGATTAGTAGAGAAATCGCCTAAAGCTTGGGAAATGTTACAATATACCGCGTATCTTGATCCTGATTTTATTAGTATAGAAATTTTTAAAGAATTACTACAACTAAATTCTATTGAAGTAGGTAAATGTATAAGAATATTACAATCTTTATCTTTAGTAGAAGCAACCAATAAAACGGGAGAGCCTGGGATAAAGCTTCATAGAGAAGTTCAAGAAGAAGTACAAGAGTATGTAAAAATATCCTACCAAAATGTACTAAATTTAGTAGAAAAAGTAAATAATTTAACAATAGTTTTAGATAAACTAATGCCTACTATTGAGGAAAATCAGAATGAAGGCTGGAAAATAGCAGAATTATTTTACATTCAAGTTAATAAAATATTAAGTGATGATAAAATAACAATAAAAAAGGAAAATGAAGCAAGCTTGTATAATAAATTAGGATTATATTATCATCATGTACTCTGTAATTTCAATCAAGCATTTAGCTATTTTGAAAAAGCTTTAACTATAAGGAAAGAACTGTATAAGAGACAAAACCATCCTGAACTTGCAGAATCATTATATAATATTTACTTTGGTTATAAAGATACAGGTAAGGATGAGAAATGGTTAGAAGATGCACAGCTAAGCCTTAAAATTAGGCAAGAATTATATCAAGGTAATCACCCTGATATTGCTAATTCTTTAAATATTGTAGGTTTTGCATATATTCGTCTTGGTAATTCTAAAGAAAGCCTTATTTATTTTGAAAAAGCTTTAAAAATGAGACAAGAATTATATCAAGGTAATCACCCTGATATTGCTCAATCTCTTAATAATGTCGGAGTGGGGTATGAGAAATTAGGTGATACTAAAAAAGGACTACAATATAAAGAAGAAGCCCTAAAGATGCTTCAAGAGTTGTACGTTGGCAATCACCATGATATTGCTAGGTCTCTTAATAATGTCGGAGTGGCTTATCAAACTTTAGGTGATACACAGAAAGGTCTAAAATATTACGAAGAAGCCCTAAAGATGCGTCAAGAGTTGTACGTTGGCAATCACCCTGATATTGCTAGGTCTCTTAATAATGTCGGAGTGGGGTATGATAATTTAGGTGATACTAAAAAAGGACTAAAATATTACGAAGAAGCCCTAAAGATGCGTCAAGAGTTGTACGTTGGCAATCACCCTGATATTGCTAGGTCTCTTAATAATGTCGGAGTGGGGTATGAGA
>DYDV01000045.1 GCA_020404465.1 Rickettsia endosymbiont of Omalisus fontisbellaquei | reverse complement strand
TAACTTTCTCCAATATTTAAGTTAAAAATATACCTATAGTTGCATATCTTTTATTTTAAAGAAAGTTAATAAAGAAAATATATTTATAAGTAATCAAAAATTAACTAATTTGTGTTATAAAAACATCAGCACTTCCTCAGCAATGATTAGCTCTTCGTTTGTCGGTACAGCGAAAACTTTAACCTTACTGCTTTCAGTACTTATTAGATGCTCGTTTTTTTGGTTTTTTGCATTATCTATTTTTATGCCTAGCCATAAAAGTTTTTCAGTAATCATTTCTCGTATTACAGCGGAATTCTGTCCAACACCGGCAGTAAAAATTAGACAATCAACCCCCTCAAGTGCAGCAGCTAGCTTACCTATTTCAAGTACAATGCGATACACGAATAAATCTATAGCAAATTTAGCATCAGGCGAGTTACTGGCAAGCAAAGTACGCATATCAGAGCTTTCACCGGATATACCTAGCAATCCTGAGTTCTTATATAATAACTCGGTTATTTCTTTTGTAGTCATTTTCTCATGATCGATAAGATATAACACTACTCCGGGGTCAAGGTTACCTGTTCTTGTACCCATCATAACACCGTCAAGTACACTAAAGCCCATGGAACTTGTTAAACTGAGACCGTTTTTAATAGCACATAAACTACTACCGCTTCCTAAGTGGGCTATAATAGTCTTTGCAGGTAAATTTTCCTTAGTCATTTCTTTAAAATGGCTGCTAACATATTTATATGATAACCCATGAAAACCGTAACGAATTACCCCTTTATCATAATATTTTTTCGGTAAACCGAAAGCTTTTGTAATAGGCGGATTGGTAAAATGAAACGACGTATCAAAACATGCTATATGCGAAATTTCTTTATATTTTTGAAGAAATAAATCCAGTACCTGCAAATTATAAGGTTGATGCAAGGGGCTTAGAGGTATTAATGCTCTCAAATCTTCGCTAATTTTTTCATTAATAATAACCGGTTTATTAAAATTTTTTCCGCCATGGACAATACGGTGACCGGTTGCAATTAAATTGAGATTCTCTTGTTTTTTCCACCAATCTTCAAAAAGATCAATCATCACTTCAATAGCATCATCTTTAATGTCGGTAGCAGATTCTTGTTTTTTATTTATATGAAATAATATTTTATTATCATTTTTTTCTAAAAAAATATTATAAATTTTATCCTTAACTTTTTTATTCTGAATTTCAAAAATAGAAATTTTCAAACTAGATGAGCCGGCATTAGCTATTAAAATAACATCTTTCATATTATTTACCTGCTTGGATATGTAACTTTGCCTTGGTATGGTTATAAATAAATGAAGCAAGTACACAGGAAATAACACGCATATCCATAGGGTCGGATCTGCTGGTTAGAATAATCGGCACACGAGCTCCAAGCACGATACCTGCCATAACCGCTTGTCCCAAATATTTCAGCTGTTTTGCAAGCATATTGCCTGATTCAAGATCAGGTACTACTAATATATCGGCATTTCCTGAAACTGAAGAGCTAATACCTTTAGCCTCCGCAGCAAATAAAGATATAGCATTATCAAAAGCAAGAGGACCGTCAACCATAGCATTCGTAATCTGTCCACGATCTGCCATTTTTGATAAAGCGGCAGCATCAAGGGTTGTAGGAATTGCAGAGGTTACCGTCTCAACTGCCGATAATACTGCAACTCTAACTTGCTTGTCTTCTTTGATCATATGCATTAAATCAATAGCATTCTGCACTATATCACGCTTATCTTCTAGAGTAGGGCGGATATTAATAGCAGCATCGGTAATAATAAAAGGCTTTGGAAAAGTAGCAACTGCCATTAAAAAAGCATGGCTTATACGACGTTCAGTACGAAGACCATTCTCTTTATGAACTACCGCAGACATAAGCTCATCAGTATGCAGCGACCCTTTCATAATCGCTGCAACTTCTCTTTTCTTTGCAAGCTCTACAGCTTTTTTTGCTGCTTCGTGGCTATGCTCAACATTAATAAGCTGGTAACCCTCAAGATCTACATTATTAACTTTTGCTACTGATTCGATTTTATGTTGCGGTCCTATAAGAATCGGTTTTATTACATCAAGCTGTGCCGCTCTAACTGCACCGAGTAATGATTCTTTATCGATCGGATGAACTACGGCAGTTTTAACAGGCTTAAAGCCATCTGCTCTAAGTAATAGATTGATGAAATGCTTTGCTGCTTCATCAAAGTCAGGATCGTTGATTTCTTTTGGAGGAGTGTAAGTAGTGCCTAATTTCTTAGCTAGAATCGCATCTAAAAATGTCTCGTTTATTATATGTTGTTTCTTCATAAACCCCTTAATAATAATTAGTTATTATATATATTATTAAATAATATATAGCCCAATTAATATAGGGAAAACTAATTATTGTTTTTAGTGGGAATTTCTTAAGTGCTATTAACGCAACAGTGTATATACTCGATGTCATCCCGTGGCTTGTCCTCTAGTAGCGGACAATTTTTACTTTATGTCATTCCTAGCTAAAAGCGGGAATCCAGCCTAAAGCGAGATAAATAGAGCTTTTAATTTTAAAAATTTGCTATATTGATATTTTTTTTCTGGATTCCCGCTTTCGCAGAAATGACATAAACGAGCCATGCAACAAGGCTGGACAAGCGGCTAGTAAATGATTGGTAGACGAAGCTCAATTTGAAAAAGAGTAATCGGTCTGTAAGCCGAGGAGCGGAGCGTATACTTAATACGTGAGCATTCGAGGTCTTACAAAGACGACGTAGCCAATTTTTCAAATTGAGTGAGTATACTACTTCATCCCTCTCAAATGATCTTCTAATTTTCTTAGTTTTCTGGCTTCATTCACTATTGGTTTTACTACTGGTTTTACATATTTTTCCATTTTGGCATTTTCTCTATGTTTATTAATCTGATCAATCTGAGAATTTACTTCATCGGTAATAACTTGCTCTCTATGCTCTATTTTATTTAACACTTCAGTACTATATTCATAATTTTTAACATCAGCATTAAAGTTATTAAGCTCTTCCGT
>DYDV01000044.1 GCA_020404465.1 Rickettsia endosymbiont of Omalisus fontisbellaquei | reverse complement strand
TGATAAGTGACCTCAACATAGTCAGGTATATTACCGCCCTTAGCTACAAAACCGGCTAGTAACTTACCTAGTATGTCCTGCCGCCATTCCACCTTTTTAGGTATGTCATTAGTTATTTTAAAATGCTGCTCGTCTATATGAATAATGCCGCTATCTTTTTCCATACGTAGGCGTTTAGCATTCATATATGGATCGTACTTTAAAGCTATTGCCGAGGGTAGCCACTGTTTTAACTTCTTAGCTTCATCCAGCTTTTTATTAGCCTCAATTAAATACTCATATAGTCGTTTAGTTTCAAACTTAGATAAGCTGCCTATCGGTATGGTTGCTATATCGATTGCAGTTGTTGGGACGTTTTCTTTCATTGGTTACCTCTTTTTAAATTAATTTGTTGGGCAACTTTAAAATAGATTCGTTGCAACTTTTAAAATGTAGCATCTAAAAAACTTTTCAACCGGACTTTGTCTCAGATAACTTTTTTTATACTATTTGCCTTATACTTATAAGGTTTTTGCTTAATAATTATTTATCTCAGTCAACTTTTTTCCAAAGAGCAAAAAATTTAATATATAGATAATTTAAGGACGAACAGAAGCTTATAAAATTGCTGGCAAGTCAATAATAATAATTTAAGTTATCCAACCACTAATTTATTAGAGGTTGATTTATGAAACTCAAATTATGGTTGCTGGCAACTAATATCACGATAGCAAAATTTGCTCGTATGGTGGGCGTATCTAAAGCAAATATGTATGGTTACGTTTATGGCAATGCGATTCCAAGAGATAGGAAAGTTATGGAAAGGATTACAATAGTTACATTAGGAGCAGTTACTGCTGATGATTTTTATAGAAAAGAGCTAACAGCATTTGAGAGAAAAATAGAGAAATTAATAAAAAATAAATCGCTAAAATGGAAAGGTGGAATAGATGACGGACTATAAAACAATATTAGCTCTTGACCTTGGCACTACTACCGGCTGGGCTGTGCATAATAAAGAGCAAGCAATTAAATCAGGTACGATCAATTTTAAGCCTAACAAGTTCGAGGGCGGCGGTATGGTTTTTGTGCGTTTTAGAAAATGGCTTGTAGATATTAAAAACAGTGAAGACTGCATTGACCTTATTTATTTTGAATCGGTACGAAGTCACAAAGGAATAGATGCCACTCATAAATACGGCGGATTTTTAGCTACCTTAACAGCCTTTTGTGAACATCATAAAATACCTTACTTAGGTGTACCTGTCGGGACAATCAAAAAGCACATCACAGGCAAAGGCAATGCTACTAAATATGCGGTTATAGATGCCGTTAAAGAAAAAGGCTTTGCCCCTAGTGATGACAACGAAGCCGACAGTTTAGCACTGCTTGATTATGTTTTAGCTAGGGATATGTAGATTAATTTTAGAGTATAAACGAGTAAAATATCTTAAAAATCGAGAATAGCAAAAACTCTTGAATTGACTTAAATTCATTAATAATTTAATATCGCAATCGGAATGGCTGCAAAGCTATTCTGGGGTATGACAACTCCGTCTTAAAGTGGTTTGCATAAACCATAATAAATATGCACCCTCAGCTTTATGGTTGGGGGAATAGTAGTGTATGTACAGGACTTAGGGTATTAACCTTAAGGCTAAAGACTACTATAGCTGTCTTTAAGCGGGTTTGTCAATCCCCCGATCACCATTGGGCTTTGATTCGCTCTTTGGTGGTCAAACTTAAATTATTTAAGTTTAATCAGGGGTTATAACCGTTATGCACGACAAAACTATTGCAGAAAGAATAGCTATTATTGAGCCATATTTAGATTTTATCATTAAAGATAAAGACTTATTACGTGAAATTTATCCGAATGAAATAGGTAGGGTAAGTATAGAACTTATTTTAGCCAAGAAACCTTACAACACATATGCTTGCTATAAGTTAATCCGTACTTTATTCAAATTGCCATGCCGAAAAATCATACTTATAATTGATAGAAATTTATTAAAGTCATCCCTAAACTTATTTCGTTCGATTATTCTCGGTACTCTATCGTATTTAAATTTAGTTAAAATTTTTATCTATGATGAGAATGATTTTATATTGAATATACGAGCCTTAAAAAGTAAAGAGAATTATTTTTTATCTTATAAAGTTAATTACTTTAAAAAACTCATTAACGGGGAGTAGTATAATATCAAATTATATTGTAGGCGCTATTATCGCCAGTTAAACCCTGCTCACTCATAGCTTGCTCTGCATTTGATATATAATCACAAACATCTTTCAATCCTTTCTCTTCAGCCCAACATAAAGCTGTGTGTTTAGCACTGTCAGCATGAAAAATAGTTTCTAATGACATGTAATTCATCAAGAATATGCAAATATCTGGCAATTTTTTACTAGCAGCCCAAATTAAAAGAGTATCATTTTTATCATCAACCATGTCCGCAATTATCTTTAAATCTCTCAGTTCTATACTGTCTATTAACTGTTTAATTATTTCTTGGTTTTCGGGTCCCTTTATTATTTCATCTTTTAGACTTTTATACATGTCCTTTAAGTATTGGGGTAATTCATTGGGCATAATTATATCCTCTTATTAAATTCTATAAATTTTAATATTTTGTTAAAAATGAGCTGTAGAAAGAATATAAATAAAGAGTTTTAAGAATGCAATAGAAATTTAATTAGAAGTATTAATAGATGAGTTGAGGTTGATTTAAGAAGTATACAAAGTTAGTTTTTTTATAATATTTAAAATTCGGGATTTAAAAGAGATTTGATACAGAAATTAGATGTTTTGGAACATAAAAGGAGCATTTAAAGTTTTTGCTGAATTTCAAAAAGCTTTGAAACACTTGTAGGAACTGGTGGAGATGAAGGGAATCGAACCCTTGACCCTCTGCGTGCAAAGCAGATGCTCTACCCCTGAGCTACATCCCCGATTATTTATTGGTGAGGTCTTTGGAAGTGAAAATATTAAGATAAACTTTTAACTAGTCCCCAAGGTAACGGCTGTCCGTGACTCCCTACGACTAAATCTCCGGAAGATTCATATTCGGCAGCGAGAAAAGAATTTTGAGCAGCAATAAGCTTTACCGGTTTGATTTTCTGACCGTTATGAAAATATTCTTTCGCTTGTTCCCTAGATGTCGGGTTATTTTTGGAAGCGGTTTTTGCTTTAGCTTTAGACATATACTATTAATTTTTTTCTTAAACTTGTGAAGAATATAAAACTTTTTCCTAAACTTGTCAATAACTACCATGTCGATAAATATATTAATATAGCAGAAAATTATTATTGCTCTGTGTATTATTCACTTTCACCGGCTAATGCTATTTTAAATTCTACTATTTCTGATACCATTTTTCCATCATATATACTAAACCCCACCCCTCTAAATTCTACTTTTGCGTTGATATCGGCACCATACGATAATAACAGCTTATATATTTCATCATCCTGAATAGCTTTAGAAGTACACCGAACGTTTTTAGCAACCGCATGTAAAGGCGTTTCTCCAGACTTTCTTTGATCAACCGCAGCTCCTTTCTCAAGTAATAGTTTTGCTACATTCAAGTACTTACCGCTTACAGCTTCGTATAAAGGTGATCCTAGCAAAGCTCCATCGTTACCATTTACTGCAGCTCCTTTTGATATTAGATATTCCGCCACTTCATAATGTCCGTAGCGTGCTGCTAAATTTAAAGGAGCGTCCTTAAAAATATTACTACACATATTAACATTTGCTTTTTTTCTTCAACTAACCATTTAGCAACTTTTTGTGCATTAGCTGTAGATGCCGGAAATAATTCAGTAATAGATACTGCCCGTAATTTATTTAAACCTTTTACTACATCTACTCTATCAAGAGAGATAGCTTCTTTTAAAACATTTTCAAAACCATATCGATTTACATAAGACTTTATATCTTTTGATAACAGAGTTAAATTACGGTTTAATATTTCCTTTATCATATTCTACATAAAGAAGTTACTCGTTAACTAAATTTATCTAATTTTAAATATCCGGATGCGTATTTGTGTAGAACGCTAGCAATAAGAGTTTGATAAGGCATTCCTTCTTGCGCTGCAACTCTTTTTATATGATTCAAATCATGTAACGGCAATCTAATATTAATTCTTTCAGATTTTTTAAAAAAATTAGTAGCTGCAATTTTAGCTATATTTATTTCTTTTTCTACTTCAGCAGAGATAGGCTTTCTAATAACATTGTCTTGTTCAAAATAATCTAGTATTTCTTGTTCTTCTTCAGTCAATTTGTATTTTTTCATAATCTAAACCTTAGTTATTTAGGTACTTCTTAGTTGCTTTTCTACTTGGTATAATTGTTTTTAAGAAAATTTTGTCTTCTTCAATAATACGCGGCACTAAATAACAATAACCATCTATATCCACTATATACATTTTTTGATTTGGATATTTATCTTGATTAGGATGATCTATTGAGTCTAGCACATAGCCTTTTTCTATTAAAGCACTTACCTGCTCAAAACTTACCCCTCTTTCTTTCAATAAGGCAATATTTTTGTCTTGATTAAATTCAAAATAATATTGTTTCTGCATATACTTAGTATTATGAAATTTTGCATGCCTTTTGTCAACATAATTTTATAAACATTGACCGATTCGCTCTAAGCAGATTCTTTGGGTGATTTCTTTCAACTTTTCTACTCTATCGATTAAATAAAGCAGCTGTTCTTTTGTAATTTTATAGTTTTTATCATATCTCGCATCAACATATGCTTTTTGAAGCAACTCAAAACATTCTTTTTGTTCGGGAGTTGCCATAGGAAACACTTGCAATAGCTCACTATTATAATTTTCTGCCATACTCCCTAATTCTTCTATATCATGCAATTTAGGTTTATAATTAGAAAAAACTAATAAGATAGTGCTATACAAACTTTCGGTAGCTTGATGTAGTTCAAAAGCACATTTATTTAAATTACCTCTTAGTAAAATATTATGAACATCAATAAGACATTCATTAGCATGTTTAAACCATTCTTCATAGTAATCCTTAGCGATTTCTTTCATCTCACTCCAAGGTAAATCTTTAGCTTCGCTTAAGGTAAATTCCTTGCTATCATATAAAAGAATGCCTTCTTTTTTTATATCCGTATAAAAATAACGTCCTTTTTCTAACTGCCTATTTACTTCATCTGTTGATTCAAGAATTATTGATATTCGTGAATCATATGGGATAATTTGAGGCTTTATTACCCCTGTCTTTTTTAATTTTGTATATATTGTATCTTTTAATCTTAAAGCAGTATATCCTTTATATTTACCTTTCTTCAGGATTATCAAAATATCAGTATCACTATGGTAACCGTTAGGTAAATCACGCACCCAATCACCTCTTGCAAACGAACCATATAAGATAATCATAGCGATTTTATCTTGTGCAATATCTAAAATTTGGCTTACTATATAATTAAGTCTAACCTGGATATGCAGAGATCGATCGGGTAAAGTGGTTTTCATCGTTATTGCTCAATAAATATAGATTTTGTCATTGCAAGCACTAGTCGTCATTGCGAGGAAATTACGGAAGTAATTGACGAAGCAATCCAGTTAAAAATGAATAGCATTTTTTTGTTATTTTTCTAGATTGCCACGTCGCTTCGCTCCTCGCAATGACGGTTCGGATATCCACGCAACAATGCCTCACGGGAATGACATAGAGTAAAAATCGTAGGGTATTATAGGTCTTCATCTACTCATTTGCACCATGACAATATTTATATTTCTTACCTGAACCGCATGGGCATGGCTCATTACGAGATACCCTACCCCAACTATTAGGGTCTTCAGGGTTTCTAGCTTTAGGGTCAATGCGTGATATAACAGGTTTAAGATCGGTCTCAATACTACTTCCTGCATTATATTTACTAAATGCCGGATCTTCCCGACTTTCTTGCATATTTTTCTGGAGCTTTTTATGCTCAAGCGAAACATCTTCTTTTTGAATATGCTTTAAGTCGATATGGAAGTGATATACGGTTTGAACAAATAATTCTTTTAAATTATTAAGCATCTGCTCGAATAAATTAAACGCTTCTCTTTTATATTCGCTAAGAGGGTCTTTTTGTGCATAAGCTCTAAGTGATATACCTTGTCTTAAATGATCTAAGCTATATAAATGATCTTTCCAAACTTGATCAAGATTCGTTAATAAAATATATTTTACGGCATTATGAATTAACTCGCTACTATAAGCTTCTTCTTTCGACTTATATATATCATGAGCCATTTGTATAACGGCTTTGGTAATTTCTTCTTCCGTTACGTCATTTTTACTTACTAAACTATGATCAAATTTTATAGAAAAGACCCGATGTAATTCTACGCTTAAATTTTCTATATCCCAATCTTCTCTGTAAGACCCTGTCGGCATAAAAGTTAGTACTACCTTTTTGGCTAGTTCCTCGGTAGTATTATTTAAGAAACCATGGCTATCTTTAGATTTGATAATTTCGGTGCGTTGCTCATATATTATTTTACGTTGGTCATTCATTACATCATCAAAACGTAATAAATTTTTACGTATCTCGTAGTTATGCCCTTCCACTTTTTGCTGAGCTTTCTCAAGTGAGCGACTGATCATCGGATGGTGAATAGCCTCTCCGTCTTTTAGTCCGAGCGTTCTAAGAACCCCTGATATACGATCCGATGCAAAAATACGCATTAAATCATCATCAAGCGATAGGAAAAATTTAGTCTTACCGGGATCACCTTGTCTCCCTGATCTTCCTCTTAGCTGATTATCTATCCTGCGACTTTCATGCCTTTCCGTACCTATCACAAATAACCCGCCTGCTTCAATAACCTGCTTCTTTTCCTCAGCAATTTGGGCTTTTATTTCAGCTATTTTAGCTTCATAACTATGATCTTTATCTAGCTGCTCTATTAACATTTCAGGGTTACCGCCAAGCATAATATCAGTACCACGCCCAGCCATGTTGGTTGCAATCGTTACCGCCTTAAACCTACCTGCTTGAGCAATAATAAAAGCTTCCTGCTCATGGAACTTAGCATTTAATACTTTATGAGGGATTTTTTCTTTATTTAAAACGTTTGAAAGTTCTTCTGACTTTTCTATGCTTATCGTACCGACAAGTATAGGCTGACCCCGATCGTAACAATCTTTAATCAGTTTTAAGATAGCATCATATTTTTCTTTTTTACTGCCGTAAATTTCATCATCAAGATCAAGCCTTGTTACCTTATTATGGGTTGGAACTGCAACCACATCGAGGTTATATATGTCTTTTAGTTCCGGTGCTTCGGTCATAGCCGTACCGGTCATACCCGATAATTTAGGATAATTGCGGAAATAATTTTGGAAAGTAATAGATGCCAAAGTTTGGTTTTCATTTTGAATCTTCACATTTTCTTTTGCTTCTAACGCTTGATGTAGCCCTTCTGAATATCTACGCCCTTCCATTACACGACCGGTAAACTCGTCTATAATCATTACTTTACCGTCTCTTACTAAATAATCTACATCAACAGTAAACATATTATGAGCTCTTAAGGCTTGGTTAACATAATGTACTAAAGTCAAATTCTCAAAATCATATAAACCGGAATCAGGTTTTATAATATCCTCTTTACTTAAAAGCGATTCTATATGCGTAATGCCTGTTTCCGTTAAATTGATAGTCTTTAACTTTTCATCTCTTTCAAAATCGCTTGCATTAAGCAGGCGTATAATTTTATCAATTTTACCGTATAATTCTGAATTATCATTAACCGGACCCGATATAACGAGCGGCGTTCTAGCTTCATCTATTAAAATCGAATCAACTTCATCGATAATAGCAAAATTAAAAGGACGAAGTACTCGCTCTTGTATGCTATACTTCATATTATCTCTTAAATAGTCGAAACCGAGTTCATTATTTGTTGCATGGGTAATATCGGCATTATAGGCAGCTCGTTTTGCTTCATCAGGCATACCGCCAACAATACATCCAACCGATAAATCTAAAAAATTATAAATTTTACCCATGGAAGCAGAATCACGGCTTACTAAATAATCATTCACGGTTACAACATGCACTCCTTTTCCAGTCAAAGCATTTAAGTAAGCAGGAAGCGTTGCAACTAAGGTCTTACCCTCACCGGTACGCATCTCGGTAATCATACCTCGATGTAATATAAGACCTCCTATAAGCTGAACATCAAAATGACGCATACCGCAAACTCTTCTAGCTGCTTCCCTAACTACTGCAAATGCCTCATATACTATATCATCTAAAGTTGCTCCGTTTTTAAGTTTTTCTTTAAACTCCGCAGTTTTATTCTTTAACTCCTCATCCGATAATTTTTGTATAATAGGCTCAAGCGAGTTGATTTTCATAATCTCGGAAAATAGTTTTTTTACATTACGATCATTCGCTGTACCGAAAAGTTTTTTTAATATAGAAAGCATTAAAATCCTTAAATAATATTTTGTATTTAAAATATAGGCGATTTTACAAAATTATCAAATAATTAATGCCCTCAATATTGGGCAACCCGTAATTTTACTACATAAATATTTGTAAATTATTATTAATAAATAAAATATTATCAAATAGCTGTTGACGGTTGGGTATTATTTTTATAAAATTTAAGCTTATGTTAAACACAATATATGAGTCATAAATGAAAAAATTATCTGTTATATTTTTATCAGTTAGCATGCTGTCCAGTATTGCTTTTGCCGATACAAAAGATAAAGTAGTAGCTACCTATAAAGGCGGTGAAGTGAAAGAATCACAAATTATGAAAGAATTTAAGCCGCAGCTTAATCTTCAATCAGGTGAAACAATCAAAAACTTTGATGATTTTCCGCCGCAAGATCAGGAAAAATTAATAAAAATTTATGTTAATAACCTTTTATTAAAAGAAGAAGTTGCTAAGTCAAATATTACTTCTTCTAAAGAATTTCAAGAAAAACTTGAAAACGCAAAAAATCAATTAGCTCAACAAGAATTACTAGCAAATTACATAAAATCTAATATTACAGACAAGATATTCGATGACGAGTATAATAAATATGTCGGTAATCTTAAAGGTAAAGAGCAGATACAAGTTGCTCATATTTTAGTTAAATCTCAAAAAGAAGCTAATGATATTAAAACCAAATTAAGCAAAGGCGAAAATTTTGCTAAACTTGCAGAAAAGCTATCTATTGATAAAGCTTCAGGTGCAAATGGTGGAGTTATAGGTTACATTCTATTAAATCAACCAGGACAGTTAGTACCAGAATTTGAAAAGAAAGCTTTTGCTTTAAAAGTAAACGAAGTTTCAACTCCCGTAAAAACCGATTTCGGTTGGCATATTATCAAAGTACTTGAGAAAAAGCCTGTGCCTATCCCAACAAAAGAAGAAGCAAAAGTAACTATTGATAATATATTAGCTTCAGAAATACTAAAGAAATATATTTCTGATTTAGAAGCTAAATCTGATTTAAAAATCATGTTACCTAAAGCAGATAGCAAAGCCGGAGAGTAATTTATATTTCGTTATTAAACGTACTCGGTGTCATACCGTGGCTTGACCACGGTATCCAAAAAAATAACTAAAAATACTAATAATTTTAGCTGAATCCCGCGATCAAGTCGCGGGATGACAGTAGTATAATTGATCCACGTAAGGTCAATGCTACCCACTTACGTGGGAATGACACTATAACTCCCCCTCAATCACAGCAAATGCTACACATACAGGATAATCATCAGAAAGAGAAAGGTGAATATTAAAAGAAGAGTATTTTTTTGTATAGTTTGAACTAACTTCTACTATAGGCTTGCCTAAATCATCATTTAGTATAGTAATGTCTTTAAAGTTTATGCCTTGACCGATTCCGACCCCAAAAGCTTTACTAACAGCTTCTTTAGCAGCAAAACGTTTTGCTAAAAAAGTAGCATGACTTGTTTTATCTAATAAAGTAAACTGTCTTAATTCCTTTGAGGCTAGAATTCTTTTAGCAAAAAGTTCCGGATATGAATGTAATATTTTTTCGATTCTAGGAATTTGTACTATATCAGTACCGATACCGATAAGCATTTACTTATCTGTATCATAATCTTCATCACTTTCATCAATAAAGATTTGATCATCTAAATCAGAGTAATCATCATTTATACAAACTTCAGCTAAATATTCATCAAATTTTTCTTCTACATCTTCCGACTCATCTTGATTAACAAGAGGTTCTATCATAGTTCTTGTACGTAGACTGTTTATTAAGTCTTGTTCTAACTGTTCTACCGATACTTTTCCGGCAGCAATTCTACGTAGTGAAATAACAGGAGGCTTATCACGCTTTTCTTTTTTGGTTTGACTAGCTTCTACTTTATAATTTAATAATTTAGCATATCTAGTTGCTAGGACAACAAGCCTAAACCTATCGGGTATAACTTTATTACAATCTTCTGCCGTAATTCTTGCCATAATTTTTCTCCGTTAACATAATGAATTTGCTGGCTTTATGTTGTACCAGACATTTTTAAAAAGCCCTTGATGTCATCCCTGCGAAAGCAGGGATCCATGCTAAAAAAATCTTGATTTCAAAGATTTCTTTATTCTATATTTTTTTAAATAAAGCTTCTTAAAGCTTTATTTAACTGGATTCCTGCTTTCGCAGGGATGACATCAACTCAAACTGCACAATAATAAACAAGCTATATTATACTCTTTTTATATCTGCACCGCAATTACTTAATTTCTTTTCTAAATCTTGGAATCCACGATCTAAGTGATATATTCGGTGTAGTACGGTTTTGCTATTAGTACTAAGACCGGCGAGTATTAGTGATACTGAAGCTCTAAGGTCACTTGCCATAACTTTTGCTCCCTTTAGTGTTTCAACACCTCGGACGATAGCCTTATTACCTCGCACAGTTATATCTGCTCCCATTCTACACAACTCCGGTACATGCATAAAACGGTTTTCAAAAATATTTTCGGTGATCATTGAAACACCGTTACTAATCGCCATAAGACTCATAAATTGTGCTTGCAAATCGGTAGCAAAGCCTGGGTACGGATTGGTTTCTAAATCAACTGAATTTAACTTCCTTTCATAAGTTACTTGAACCCCGTTATCGATCGGTACAACTTTTATACCGGTTTCTATAAGTTTTAAAGCTATATTTTCTATAATATGATAATCAATCCCACAAATTTTTAAGTCACCTTTAGTAATTGCTGCTGCGAACATATAAGTACCGGCTTCAATACGATCAGAGAGTACTCTATAACTCGCTTTATTTAATGAATTTTTACCCTTAATTGTTATTTCACTAGTGCCGACACCTGTAATATCTGCTCCCATTTTAATAAGGCAATTACATAAATCAACTATTTCCGGCTCCCGACCGCAATTAAAAAGCAGCGTCTCGCCTTCTGCTAAAACAGCCGCAAGTATTGCATTAATAGTAGCCCCGACGGAAACTTTATCAAAAACAAAATGAGTACCTTTCAAGCGTCCTTTACTTGAAGCATTAATATAACCGTCTTCAATTTCAATTGTAGCCCCCATAGCTTTTAATACGGCAATATGCAAATCTACTTGCCTTGCTCCTATAGCACAACCGCCTGGGAGCGATACTTTTGCTTTACCATATTTGGTAAGCAAAGGACCAAGCACCCAAATCGATGCTCTCATTTTACCGACTATTTCATAATCTGCGGTAAAGTTATTTATACTTCCGGTATTAATTATAAGTTCAAATTCATCTTGGTGATCTACTATTTCAATATCTGCTCCATGACTTCTTAGCAAGTTTTTCATAGTACTAACATCCGTTAACTTTGGAACGTTAGTAATGTGCAATTTATCGGTAAGAATAGAGGCTGCCATAATAGGTAGCACAGCATTTTTAGCACCGCTAATATTAATACTACCTCTGAGAGGTTTACCGCCGTGAATAATTAATTTTTGCATAAGTTTTATAAAAATGTTTCCGGTGTCACCCCGTGGCTTGACCACGGGGTCCAGCATAAAGCGAGATAAATTGAGCTTTTAATTTTAAAAATTTACTATATTTAGACTTTTTAAGTACTGGATCCCGTGGTCAAGCCACGGGATGACACCGATTATCTTTAAAGGATACAGCTAAATATCCAAATTCACGACGTTTAAAGCATTCTCTTGGATAAATAATCTGCGAGGTTCAACAACATCACCCATTAAAGTAGAAAAAATCACTTCTGCATCGTCTTCTTGAGCAACTCTTACTTGTAATAAAGTTCTTCTGTCAGGGTTAAGCGTAGTGTCCCATAACTGATCGGAATTCATCTCACCAAGTCCTTTGAAACGCTGAATGCTTATACCTTTTTTTCCGCACTCTATAATAGTATTTAATAGCCTACTCGGTGTTAAAATATCAAATTCTTGGTTTTTTACCGTAAGCTTTAATTGCTTATCAAATATATCAAAAATTGTTAAAGCAAGCTTTGATATTTGTATAAACTCAAATGATTCTAACTGCTCTTTCAACAATATTTTACTTTCTTTTAAGCCTCTGCTAAAACGGAAGAACTCTATTTTATTTTCATGTTTTAAAACTTCCCAATTAGTTTTATCAGGCGACTCTTCTAAGCTATTTAAAGCATCTAAAGCTTTTTTAAGCCTTAAATCACTTTCAGCCTCAAATATTTTATTATTAAGTAAGTCATTAATTGCAAGAATTTCAGTAATTGAGCGATTAAATTTTTTGCTAGCATGATCAAGCAAGCCGTTAAACTTTACTACTTTACTAATTAGCTCTTCTAAATTATCACCTACTAACTGCTCTTTACCGTCTAGAGTTAAGGTTGCATCATTGATAGTTGATTTTATCAAATAATCTTGCAAAGCTTGCTCATTCTTTAAATAAAGCTCGGCTGCTCCTTTTTTCACTTTATAAAGAGGTGGCTGTGCTATATATAGATAACCTTTATTTATTAGCTCCGGCATATGACGATAGAAAAACGTAAGCAGTAAAGTTCTAATGTGCGATCCGTCAACATCAGCATCGGTCATAATAATAACTTTATGATATCTAAGCTTTTCAAGTGAAAATTCTCGCTCAACACTAATTCCAAGAGCCGTAATTAACGTACCTATTTGATCAGAACCAAGCATTTTATCAAATCTTGCACGTTCAACATTTAAAATTTTACCACGTAGAGGTAATATAGCCTGAATTTTACTATCCCTACCCTGTTTTGCAGTACCACCCGCAGAATCTCCCTCAACTATAAACAATTCTGAAGCTGCCGGATCTTTTGAATGGCAATCTGCAAGTTTACCTGGCAAATTTGATACTTCTAAGACTGATTTTCTTCTAGTTAGCTCTCTTGCTTTTCTAGCAGCTTCACGAGCGTTAGCTGCTTCCATAATCTTGTTTATAATTAGCTTAGC
The DNA here is from genome assembly GCA_020404465.1 of Rickettsia endosymbiont of Omalisus fontisbellaquei. Classification (GTDB taxonomy): domain Bacteria; phylum Pseudomonadota; class Alphaproteobacteria; order Rickettsiales; family Rickettsiaceae; genus Rickettsia. Next base: position 21,475 of record DYDV01000044.1, on the reverse strand, counting down.
TTCGGCAGGATGCTCTTCAAACCATTCGAGTACTTTAGTATAGACGGCATTTTCAACAACCGGTCGTACTTCGGAGCTTACTAGCTTATCCTTTGTCTGAGAGGAAAATTTAGGATCGGGAACTTGAACTGATAACACACAACACAATCCTTCTCGAATATCTTCGCCACTGAAATCATTTTTAGTTTTTTTGTTAAGACCTGTGTTATTAAGATAAGAAGTAACCGCCCTAGTTATACCTGATTTAAAAGCACTGAGATGCGTACCGCCGTCACGCTGCCTAATATTATTAGTAAAACATAAAATATTTTCATGATAAGAATCATTCCAATGCATAGCAAGCTCAACTCGTATACCTGAGTCTGGATTATCGCCATTAACTATTATACATTGATGAACGGCATGTTTAGCTCTATCTATATATTTTACATAAGCTTCTATACCGCCCGTATAATAAAACTCTGTTTCCTTAGCTTCTTCAAATCGATTATCTAGCAATAAAATTTTTACGCCTGAATTTAAAAAAGCAAGCTCACGAAGACGATGTTCTATAGTGGCAAAATCAAATTCTATATTGGTAAATGTTTCTACAGACGGGAAAAAAGTAACTTCCGTACCCTTTTTATCAATATTTTCTTGAACTAAAGAAAGCGGAGCTTCGGTTATTCCGTTATTAAATCTAATTAAATATTCCTTATTATTACGCCAAATACGCAGCTCAAGCCATTCAGAAAGAGCATTTACTACAGATACACCAACGCCGTGCAAACCGCCGGAAACTTTATAAGAGTTCTGGTCAAACTTACCGCCGGCATGAAGCTGCGTCATAATTACTTCAGCTGCCGATATTCCCTCTTCTTCGTGAATTTCAACAGGTATACCTCGTCCATTATCGGATACCGTAACCGAACCGTTTTTATTTAAGGTTACCTGTACTAAATCACAATAACCAGCAAGCGACTCATCAATAGCATTATCTACTACTTCATAAATCATATGATGTAGACCAGACCCATCACCCACGTCACCGATATACATTCCAGGTCTTTTCTTTACCGCTTCAAGACCTCTTAAAACTTTAATAGAATCAGCACCATATGATGATTCATTAAATTTTTCTTCAATTTCCGACATAATCCGACACAATATTTATTAACTTGTTGCTAGAAACAATAAAAATAACTATAACGTAACTTATTAAAATAGTAAAGTTTCTTGATTTAAAATTAGCGAGATAACCTCACCGATGTCATTCCCGCGGAAGCGGGAATCCAGTCTAAAGCGAGATAAATCGAGCTTTTAATTTAAAATATTTACCGTTTTTATACCTTTTTTTCTGGATTCCCGCTTCCGCGGGAATGACACCGAAACAATACCAAATTAATGAGATAACAATGGATACATTAAAGTTAAAAAATATTTTCGATGTAATGGATGATTATGACGTGTTTTTATTTGATCTTTGGGGAGTAATAATCGAAGGAGGACATACCTACCCTAATGTTGTACAAAATATTAATAAAATTATTGAACGGAAAAAAGTATATTTTGTCACTAATGCTCCACGAAATATTTTTTCACTGCATCAAACAATTAAATCTTGGGGATTAAATGCAAAGCCGGAAATGATCATTAGCTCAGGTGAAATAGCAGTAGAAATGATTTTAGAAAGCAAAGAGCGTTTCGGTATCGAAAAACCGGTAATATATCATTTGGGACATTTAGAAAATGATATAGTAAATGGCATACAATGCCCTATTACCGATGATATTAACAAAGCTAATATTTTCCTAATGACTATTTACAGGGATGAAAACGAAAATTTAGATTTAAACGAGTTTGATGAATTATTTAAAATCGTCGTAGAACGTAAAATGATCAATATATGTGCTAACCCTGACCTTGGAATAAATCAGCACGGTGTTTATAGATATTGCAGCGGCTATTATGCCGAAAAAATAAAGCAACTTGGCGGAAAAGTAATTTATAGCGGCAAGCCGCATGCAGAAATATATAGCAAGATTTTTAAAGAATGTCATAATACCCCTAAGGAACGTATTTTAATGATAGGGGACACTTTTTACACTGATATACTTGCAGCAAATCGCCTCGGTATAGACTCCGCCCTAGTGTTAACCGGAAACTCTAGAGAACATCATATTAATTTTGATAATATTGAGGAAAAACTAGATAGTTTAACAAAAGCTGCTGTTAAGCAATCTATTATACCTAGTTTTGTTGTGAGTTTGTCGTAGGGTTGTCATCGTGAAGAGGTATTATATGTCATTCCTGCGAAAGCAGGAATCCAGCATAAAGCGAGATAAATCGAGCTTTTAATTTTAAAAATTTGCTGTATTTATGCTTTTTCTCTGGATTCCCGCTTCCGCGGGAATGACATAGAAAGACAGAAATGACATCAAAACTCTATTGATATTATCCTCATAATCTGCTATAGAGTAAAACTTAAGCGGTCGTGGCGAAATTGGTAGACGCGCAGCATTGAGGGTGCTGTTCTGTAAAAAGATTGGAAGTTCAAATCTTCTCGACCGCACCATTCGCCGGTTTTTCACAAAAGACATGTTTCCAAACCAGCTTATAGAGAGGAATTTAAAGGAGACACAGAACGCAGCACCGCAGCGTACAAACTAGTACGTGAGGATGCGAGTACCGGATCGACGTATAAATTACCTCTAGAATCGAAGTTTGGAAACATGTCTAAAGTCAAATTAGCGACTTCTTGCTGTAGGCTGCTCTTTTCTTTGTTCTGAGATCATTGCTCTAAAATTTTTCTGTTTTGGTACTTCGGATTTTATATTTACTCCTAGATTTTTCTTATTAGCAAATGTTTGTGCCGATTGTACAAATGATGCGAAGATTTTTTTATCACGTATCATTTCTTCAACTGAATATGTAAGCTTTCGTTCAGACACTTCAGGATGAAATTGAAAGGTACGAATTGGAGCTCCAAACTGTGATTCCGTTGCTTCTATTTCCCCATGTTTGGTGGTAGCCGTTACTTTTAGCAATTCTTTTTTATCTATCAATCTATCTTTTCCGCCTACTTCTTTTACTATATTATTATGACTACCCCAAAAGCTTTGCTCCAGTATTTCTTTTTGAGTAGAATTTCTTTTTATTATTGATGCTAATTCTGAAGTAGGCTCAATAATCATAGAATCGTGTTTATGATAAGGCATATCAGCTATTTTGCCTTTAAGATAGGTATTAATAACTTGATGCCCCCCGCAAATTCCCATTATGGGCATCCCTTTTTCTATTGCTACTTCTACCATAATTGTTTCAGCAAGAGAACGTGCAAAATCAAATTTGCCATCTTCTAAGGTTACTTCTCCTCCAAATTGCTTAGCTACTTCCGGATCAACTGAAAAATTATTACCGGGAATTACTAAAGCATCCTTGTCAGCTAAAAGTTCTTTTGCTTTTTTTCTCGCTTCATTTATTACCTCTTTATTAATATTCTTCTCTGTATTAGCTGATTCAGGTACTATTTTTCTATAATCAATATATTCTAGATCTCCACCTTGATAAATAAGCTTATTTTTTGCTTCATTTGCAACTTCTCCCCCAACTTGGGAATTATAGCTTAATACAATTTTAGGTATCGGCGGTAAATCTTCAAAACGCTCTGTTTTTGTAATTCTTGTATATGCAGTATCATTCAGTTCTTCTGCATGTTTAGTTAATATCTCGGAAATCTTCGTATGTCCTAATAATTTGCTCCAATATAAAGGAGTATTGCCGGTCTTATCGGTAATATTCACTGTGTGATTAGATTTTAAATAATAATCTAGACATTTATCAAATACCTCTTTCTTTCCTTGTTGTGCTGCTAAATGCAAAAGAGTTTCACCGTTACTATTTTTTAAATTAAGAATTTTTTCCACTGTTTGTTCTTTAGCATTTTCTATAAATAGTAAAGCTATATCTACATTTCCTTTATGCTCCAATAGAATATCTAGAGCAGTATCACCGTTTTTATTCGTAAGCTCAATATCAGCATTTTTATCTATTAAAGACCTAATAGTGTCTAAATCTTTAGTCTTTATGGCTGAAAATAAAATTGGAGTACCGTCTTTATCCACTTGGTTAACGTAGACTCCTTTATCTAATAAAGCCTTAACCATCTTCACTTTTTCTGACTTTATAGCTCTTAAAATAATAGGATTTCCCTCTAAGTCCAATGCATTGGGATTAGCTCCTTTATTTATTAAAGCATTAAACATATCTAAGTTATTGCTATTTATAGCTTTTAGAAGAATAGGATTTTTGCCGGGAGGCTGAAAGTTAGGGTCAGCTCCTTTATCTAATAAAGCATTAAGGATACCTAACTTCTTTGTTGCTATAGCCTTTAAAATTATATGGTTTCCCGCTTCATCCAATGCATTGGGATTAGCACCGTAATCTAATAAAGCATTAACAATATCTAAATTTTTATTGCTTATAGCAGAATAAATACAAGGATTATCATCTTCGTCTAATGTATTAGGATTAACCCCTGCTTGTAATAACTTTTGAACCTTTTTTAAATCGCTATCCTGAATTGCCTCAATCAATAATTCTTCCTGTTCATTCATAATTCTCCTCCTAATATCCTAGAGGTTATCAGTAAATAAATTTTAACCGATAATTTAATTCTTTTCGGCTAGCAATTATAAGATTTTTTTGAAATAGGAACTGCTATTTCTGTAAAAATCTTATCAATTTTCGCTAAAAAAGCTCTTTAATTATTAATTAAATTTTATCTACTGATACCATCTTAATAAAAATATATTAATTTAAGGATATAATTAATATCTTAGAGATGTCAATATTATCCAACATGGATCTTTTGCTAAATAAAAAACTATTGCTTATTTGTACTCTGTGATTTATATTGGTTGGTAAATTGTACACCACCTTGCGTTATACCTAACTAAATCAGTTTTAAATAATTATAACAAGTATACTCCGAAGTAAAATGAAGAGTTGGTATACGAAGATCAACTTCAAAAAGAGCAAGGAATCCACAAGGCGAGGAGCGGAGCGTATACTTAATACGTGAGTACCGTAGCTCTTGTAGGATGACGTAGCCAATTTTTGAAGTTCTATCTTAGTATATATAATAAACTATTAGGTAAATAGGTTATGCCTAATTTCAATATATTTAAAAGCATCTTACCTGATCATCACGATCAATTTGCTGAGATTTTTGATCAAATTAACGATCTGATTGAAGATCACAATTATGATGCTGCTGCAAACAGGCTGGCCAAGCTTCATTATGCCGATTTAGCGGATTTCTTAGATAATCTTAACAATAAAACATATAAAATAATTATTCCTTTATTACAGGATGAAATTAAGCCTGAAACTCTAGTATCGTTAAATGCTTATAGTAAGCCTCTAATAATAGAAACTTTAGGCATAAAAAAATCTGCAGAATTAATTAATAAGCTAGTTATAGAAGATGCTATTGAAGTAGTAATTGATCTAGACGATGATATAAAAGACCTTATCCTAAGTAATCTCACTAAAGAAAAAAAACACCAAATTACCGTAGGTTGTACATACCCTGAAAATACGGTAGGTAGAGTAATTGAGCGAGATTTTATTAATCTTCAAGAAGGATGGACGGTCGAGGAATCATTAAATTTTATCAAGAACGTAAAACATGACTTTTATGCTGCAATAGTCACAGATAATAAATTACGCCCCATCGGTATTATTTCTCTCAGTACGCTAATTAAACACAAAAAAAATGAATTAATAAAAGATTTGATGAACAAAGATTTTAAGCTCGCAGATGCTTTTACCGACTTAAATGAACTAAGCTTTATTTTTAGACAATATGCTTTAACTATTGTACCGGTAGTAAATAAAAGCGGTAAGCTAGTCGGTAGCGTATCAATCGATAATATAATTTATATTATCGAAGAACAAGCTGAAAAGGATATATTATCATTAAGCGGGGTACATACTCAGGATACTTTCTTCAATGTATTTTATACCGTTAAACATCGTTTTCCTTGGCTCTTTGTTAATCTAATCACTGCCTGCATGACCTCACTTATAATTAACCATTTTAACGATACTATTGCAAAACTTGTAACACTTGCAGCTACTATGCCTATCGTAGCTTCAATGGGCGGAAATGCCGGAACACAAGCCATGACCGTTACGGTTAGAGCCCTTGCTAATAAGGATATTCATTATAATAATGTCAATAAAGTTATATTAAAAGAAATAGCCGTATCGGCTTTTAACGGTTTTGTACTTGCAATTATCGGAGCAGGACTTAGCTTTGTGATGTTGTTTGATTTAAATCTTAGTGTAATTTTTGCTATTGCAGTTATTTTAAATTTCTTAGTAGCCGGATTATTCGGCTCTGCTATTCCTATAGTACTGCATTATTTTGATATCGACCCCGCTGCAGGCTCTGGCGTATTCCTAACAACCATAACCGATGCCTTAGGTTTCCTAACTTTCTTAAGCCTTGCTCATATTTTTTTAGTGTGATCGTTTATTAGATATCTTTCCAAACCAGCTTATAGAGAGGAATTTAAAGGAGACAACTCAGCACCGCAGCGTACGTAGAAGTACGTAAGGATGCGAGTCTAGGCTCGACGTATAAATTACCTCTAGAGGCGAAGTTTGGAAAGATATCTATTCAAATAAAAATACATACATATTACAGCAAGCAGTAGCTATAGCTCCAAGACATTTACATATACCACAACTTGTATCCTGGTTTTCAAAATCGATAATATTATTAACATTATTCTCATAAGATGCGTGATTATCTCTCTGTATATTCTGATTATTATTATTAATATTCGACTCTTTGAACAATAAATTTGCAACAGTAAGTATTAACTCACCCTGTGATGCAGTTAGATTAGTATTATTTAAGGAGCTAGCTTGTGCATACTCTTGTACTTCTAAACTATTACGGTTTGACATAGTTACATTTTGACTTTAGGATTAATATTTTAAATTATATAATAATAATCTTTAATCCGCAGCTATTTATTATTGCAATTTTTTAATTAATAGCTCACAAATTGTAATTAGAGGCTATCTGTAAATAAAGTTTATGGAAGATTTAAACCCTTGGAAAGAAAAGTTTGAAATTTGTGTTTATAGTAAAAAACTACTTGATAAACTCGAATTTTTAAATACTAAAGTAAAAAATCCTATAGATATCCTTGAAATCAAAAAAGGTATCTACTATGCCCGTAAATATCACGGTTCTCAAATGCGTCAATCAGGCGAGCCTTATTATTCGCACCCGATTGAGGTGACAATTATGCTTGCTGAATTTGTAGCTGAAGAAGCCCCTAAGCTTTATAACGTTATTATGCTACAAGCCGCTTTACTTCATGATACTATTGAAGACACCGAATTAACTGAAGAAGCAATTACCGAAATTTTTGGACCGGAAGTAGCAAAACACGTAGAAGGTCTAACTAGAATTAAATCTTACGGAAAGATAAGTAGCGGAGAAAGCTTAAACTTATTAATTAAAGAGAAAAGATACAATACAGCATTAATAAAATTATTTGACCGAATTCATAATGTACAAACTTTGGGAGTTAAATCACCTGAGAAAGCTAGAAAAATTATTGAAGATACTTTAATAAATTTTCTTTTGGTCGCTGCTAATATAAATTATAAATTAGAACGAGAATTTGCTGAGTTATGCCTAAAAGTTTTTAATATCGAACTTGAAAGACAAAAAGCTTTTTCTAATAATAAGTCTCTGCTTCCTCCTCTAACTTTATAAAATGATTTACTCCAAATGTATAACCAATTAGAATTGGAATAATAAAGAATAATAATCCCCAGTGATTAAAATAATCTATCAAGTAAATTGTTCCAAAAGAAGAAACTGCAAACATTAAAGCTCTTGATAAAGCAAATATAAAACTACCACATGTAAAACGTTTTAATACCGGAAATCTTGCATAAAACACTGCACCTGCCGGAAAAGTAGTAGGTGCAAATACTACAATAAATAATTGGAATAAAAGTAATTCGATAGTAGTTGAAATATTATTTAGTAAGATAGGGGACATAATAGCTACAATAGAAAATATTATTAATCTTACTTTAAGGACTTTTAAAGGATGTATTTTACAAACCACATAAGTAACAATTATTGTACTTATTAATTCTGTACCACAAACAATAAAATTTTGATGAATTACTTGAGCAGCACTGTAATTAAATGAGTTTTTTAGCATATTACCGCAATAAATATAAACAATATAAAACCATAACGGGGCTCCACAATGTATAAAAAAGAAGGCTATTGCTGTTGTTTTATTAATTTTTTCACTCCAAATAGGGCTTGATTTTAGCCGATTACTATCTATCCCCGCTTGTACTACAGTTTTCTTTATTCGTCTTTTTGCATCAATGAAATCCGGAGTCTCTCTAAGATTTGTCCTTGCAACAGCACCAACTATAGCAATAGCTGCTCCAAACCAAAAAGCAATACGCCAGTCAAATCCAAAAGAAGTAACAAGTGTTCCTACTGCCAATGCCACAGTTGCACCTAAAGTTACAAAAACAACAAGCGAAGCCACCACCCAATAACGTTGAGGAATTTTTGTCATTTCGGTTAGATAAAGCTCAGCCCCTACTACCTCTCCCATAGAAGACATCCCCTGAGCGATCCGACACGCAGTTACTACAAAAGTTGCCGTAATACCAATTTCCGCATAAGTTTTCAAATTAGCCATTATAAGACAACAGAGCGACATTAAAAAAGTTGTAATAATAACCGTTGCCTTACGACCTATAGTGTCTCCTATCCAACCGAATATTAAAGCACCGATAGGTCTAAATACATATGTAGAACAATATGCAATGGCAGAATATAGAGAAGCGGCTCGTGCATCGGCTTCAGGAAAAAATAGCTCGTTAAGAAGTACCGCCATATGTACATAGAGCATAAGATCAAAATATTCAAGAAATGTACCTATCGATAGTAGCCCTATAGCTTCTTTTTGATTACGGGCTAAACTTTTTTGCTCTTTTGCGTAACTCAACATATTTTCTTTACAAATTAGTTAAAATTAATAAAGAATTATACTGTTTTATATAAAAGCAAAAGTCAATTTAAAAAAATTAGATCTTAAGTTATGAATCCGATAACTTTAGTACAATATCTTTTTGAACGATGCCAATAAATTTCTAATTTAATACTTGCAATTTATCTTATAATTACTTATATTCAGATTCGCTTAGATTAAAAAGCACTAAGGCGTTTTAATGTAATTAATTTTGATCCCCTTAAACTTTTTATGTTAAAACGCCGTTATTAGAGGGTATCGGTAAATAAATTTTAACCGATAATTTAAGCGGGTGTAGCTCAGGGGTAGAGCGCTACCTTGCCAAGGTCGAAGTCGAGGGTTCGAATCCCTTCACCCGCTCCAGTGATTTTTCCCGTTTTATGTCATTCCCGCGTGGATACCAAAACCGTCATTGCGAGGAGCGTAGCGACGCGGCAATCCAGAAAAAGATTAAAAAAACTCTGTAAATCAGAATTTTTAACTGGATTGCTTCGTCGAATTACTACGTAATTCTTCTCGCAATGACGAAAAATCAGTCCAGGCAACAACGCCCTTTCACAAATGACATCAGTAAGTTTATCATAAATTCAATCTTCCAAACTATATTTTTTCTTAATATCTTCTAATGACAATTACTTCTTCTTCTCTTTCTATACGTGATAAAGCAATTAATAAATCAGCTTTTTCTTCTGTATAATTTTTTACATCGGCGATTTTAGTTGTCATAGATATAATTAGTTTTTGATTATTTATAACTAGCATAAACTATAATTAACTTATACATTATTTATTTTACCCTTGCATTAAAGCGTTTAGCTAGCTATTTTTATTCTATTGAATTTTTTATATTTAATAATCTAAAGGAAGCAACATATGTCAGCAAGTACGCAAGATAATCAGGTAAACACTAACGATACTATAGAAATACAGGAAACTGAGGTAGTTCCTGTAGAAACAAGTTCTCTACAATCGGGGTTAACAAGCTTAATACCGATGGTTTTAATTTTTGCCGTATTTTACTTCTTATTATTACGTCCACAAGAAAAACGTCGTAAGGAAAGAGAGAAGCTAGTCGGCGAAGTTAAAAAAGGCGAAGAAGTTCTAACAAATAGCGGCATTTATGGTATTGTGACTAAAGTAAATGAAAATGATAATAATATTGAAATCGAAATAGCCAAAGACGTACGTATTAAAGCTTTAAAAAGTGCTATTGTTGATATAACCAGCCGTTCAAAAGACGTTCCGGTAAAAAAAGAAGATAACAAAAATAATAAAAAAGATAAGAAGGTAAGCGGTGCAAAATCTTCCTAAATGGAAAATTTTTCTTTCTATTATATGTACAATATTTGCGATTATTTGTGCTTTACCTAATTTCATGCAGGTAAACTATAAGTTTCTGCCTCATGATTCAGTAAATCTAGGTCTTGACCTTAGAGGAGGAGCCCATTTATTACTCGATGTTGATTTTGATACCTATTTAAATGATTCAATGGAAAATCTAGCCGATAATTTGCGTAAAAATTTCCGTGACGATAAAATCGGTTATAAAAATCTGTTGGTTAAACAAAATAGCATCCAATTAGAATTAAGAACGCCTGAGGAATTAAAGCAGTTAAAGAAAATAATTAACAAAATTGATTCTGAAATTATAGTCGAAGTTAATGAAAATAAAATAAAGCTTAGCTACAGCGAATCTAGATTAAATGACTTACTTAATAAGGTAGTAGACCAATCTATTGAGATCGTTCGCATGAGAGTTGATAGTACCGGCACTAAAGAACCAACGCTACAGAAGCAAGGCGATAAGCATATATTACTGCAAGTTCCAGGAGAAGAAAATCCTTCTTACCTGAAGAATATATTGGGAAAAACTGCAAAGCTAACTTTTCATTTAGTTGATGAAAATGCCAATATCGAAGAAGCAGTAAAAGGACATGTTCCGGTAGGTTCAATGCTAGTTAAGGGAGATAGCGAAAGTCATGGTGAGTATTATGTAGTTATAAAGAAAAAAGTTGTTTTAGGTGGCGATCAACTGACCACGGCTTCAGCTTCTTTTGACCAAAATTCACAAGCAGTAGTTGCTTTTTCTTTCAACAATTTAGGTAGTAAAATATTCGGTGAAATAACTAAAAATAATACCGGTAAACGCCTGGCTATAGTTTTAGACAATAAATTACTAAGTGCTCCAACGATAAATGGAGCGATTATGGGCGGAAGCGGTATAATAACAGGAAATTTTACCGTTGAGTCTGCAAATGAGCTTGCACTATTATTGCGAGCCGGTTCTCTCCCTGCCCCACTTAAAATTATTGAAGAGAGAAGTATAGGTCCAAATTTGGGAGCTGATTCTATAGAGTCGGGCAAAAAAGCAGGACTTATAGGATTTATAGCCGTTTGTATATTTATGATTTGGTCTTACGGTGTACTTGGTTTATTTGCCAATATAGCCTTAAGCCTTGCATTGTTATATATTCTAGCTTTACTTTCACTTTTCCAGGCTACTTTAACTCTGCCTGGAATTGCAGGAATAATACTAACTATGGGCATGGCTGTTGATGCTAATGTATTGATTTACGAAAGAATTAAAGAAGAATTGCATAAAGGAGTTTCTAATCTTTATGCTATTAGAACCGGTTTTGAATCTGCGTTTGCTACTATCCTTGATTCTAACCTAACTACTTTAATCGTTGCTTTTTTACTTTATATATTTGGAGTAGGTGCAATAAAAGGTTTTGCCGTTGCATTAACGATCGGAATTATATCTTCAATGTTTTCGGCGATTATCATCACTAAATTGTTAATAGATATTTGGGTAAAATATTTTAAACCTAAAAAGCTAGGGCTTGTGTAAGAACAACCAAAATGTCATAATTTTAAACTTCTTGAAAGAAAAAATTATACTCCTGTGAAATGAAGAGTTGATATACGAAGTTCAACTTGGAAAAGAGCAAGGAGTCTGTAAGCCGAGGAGCGGAGCGTATAATAATACGTGAGCATCCGAGGACTTACAAAGACGACGTAGCCAATTTTTTAAGTTCAACGAGTATATTTATGAAAATGCAGTCAAATGTAATAAAAATAATTATAGTAATTAGCTTATTAATAGGAGTAGGAGCATTATATTTATTGCTATCTTTAAAAACTCCCGACAAACCACTTGCCGGTCAAGTTAATATTTACGAAGATAACGTAAAAATCGGTGGTGATTTTGAATTAATAGATCAAAACAATGAAGTATTTAATAGTGACAGATTAAAAGGTAATTTAAGTCTCATTTACTTTGGATTTACCTCTTGTCCGGACATATGCCCGACTTCTCTAAATAAAATGACAGAGATTGTAGAAATTTTAGGTAAACATAAAATAGATCTCATACCTATTTTTATTACTATTGATCCAAAACGTGATACTCCTATAGTACTTAAAGAATATTTAAAACATTTTCATCCCAAATTTATAGGTCTTACCGGTAGTGAGGAGCAAATAAAAGATGTAACTGATAAATTCAAGGTTTTCTATGCTCGTGTAAATAGTGACGATGACGACCCAAACTATATGCTCGATCATTCATCTTTTACCTATTTAATGGATGCGAACGGAAAATATCTGAAACATTTCTATTTAGATTCTTCACCTAAAGAAATTATGGAATTTTTGAGAAATGAATAATTATATATCGGTAGCATATTTATTTACCTTTTTGGCCTTAACGATATTGTTAATAGTAAGTTTTTTAAATTATAAATCATTGAGAAAGCAAGAAAAATTTGATGCAAAAGAGAGTAAGAAATAGATTAATAACAATAATTATTTGTTTCTGCTCAGCAGCTCTTGGAATTAGTATAATACTTTATAATTTAGAGAATAATATAGTATTTTTTTTGCCACCGTCAAAAATTAATGAAATAGAACAGGGCAAGGAATTAAGAGTTGGCGGGCTTGTTAAAACAGACTCAATAACTAAAATTGCTGCTGATAAGATAAGTTTTGTTATTACCGATAATATTAAGGATTTAGAGATATTATATCAAGGTGTACTCCCTGCTCTATTTCGTGAAGGACAGGGAATTATTGCTATCGGACAATTATCGGATAGGAAATTTATAGCAAGACAATTACTAGCAAAACATGATGAGAATTATAGACCTCCGAGTTAAAGCGCTCTAGGTCATACCGTGGCTTGACCACGGTATCCATAAAAACAACTTAAAACACAAGTTGTTTCAATATTTTTAACTGGATGCCGTGGTCAAGCCACGGCATGACAAAAACAAAACAAAAAACATGTTTATAGATAAAATCAAAGCAAAAGCAAATAATGGCGAAATAAACGTAATTATCGAAATTCCGATGAATAGCGGTCCAATCAAATATGAATTTGACAAAGAATCAGGAGCAATTTTTGTTGATCGCTTTATGCAAACTACCATGAGCTATCCGTGTAATTACGGCTTTATTCCTCATACTCTTTCAAATGACGGCGATCCGGTAGACGTACTTGTCGTAGCTCATCATCCGGTAGTACCAGGTTCTGTTATTAAGTGTCGAGCAGTCGGCGTATTAATGATGGAAGACGAATCAGGACTTGATGAGAAGATTATCGCAGTACCAACCTCAAAGCTTGATATTACTTTCGATCATATCAAAGAGCTAGATGATCTATGTGAAATGCTCAAGAAACGTATCGTTCATTTCTTTGAACATTATAAAGATTTAGAAAAAGGTAAATGGGTTAAAGTTACAGGCTGGGAAAATAAAGCAAAGGCTGATAGCTTGATTAATGAAGGAATAGACAGAGCTAATAGCAAGTTGTGAAAATTAGTATTTATAAGCATTGCTATTTGGCTTTCTATGCCATTCTCGCGAAAGCGGGAATCCAGAATAACCTTAATCCCGATCTCAACAATTACATATTAATTAGCAAAATAAACATGTAAAAAACAAGTTTTTTATATGTTTTACTGGATTCCCGCTTTTAGCTAGGAATGACATTAATAACATTAAAATAAAAAACAAACAGTGACATTAGACTTTTTGCATAACGCAACTAATAAAGAGGCATTTGAACCTCGCACCGCAGCGTACACTTTAGTACGTGAGGATGCGAGTACCGGATTGACGCACAAATTACCTTTAGAAGCAAGTTATGCAGGAAGTCGATTATTTCGTTCAGGAATCATAGTAGCTTTCTTTACATTAATTTCTCGTATATTTGGCTTAGTACGTGAGCAATTCATTGCATCATTATTTGGCTCTACACCTATGGGTGATAGTATTAATGTTGCTTTCAAACTACCAAATCTATTTAGAAGAATTTTTGCAGAAGGTGCATTATCAAGCGTATTCATTCCTATTTACAATGAAAAAATGCTGATCTCTAAAAAAGCTGCTAATAATTTTTCAGGCGAGGTATTTACTCTTCTACTTCTGACATTAATAATCATAATAGCATTAATGCAAATTTTTATGCCGCAATTAATGCTGTTTATTGCTCCTGGTTTTCACGGTAAAAAAGAAAAGTTTGAGCTTACGGTATTTTTATGCCGAATTACTATACCTTATTTAATATTTGTTTCATTAACGGCTCTACTTGGCGGAATATTAAACTCCGTAAAGAAATTTGCCGCATTTGCTTTTTCACCGGTTATTTTAAGCGTGTGTGTAATAATTTTTACTTTAATGTTTGATAATTACATAGAAGCTCCTATCTCAATCAGCCTATCTTTAATAATTGCCGGAATATTACAAGTCTCTTTTATGTTTGTCTGCGTGAAAAGAGCAAATTTAAACTTTCCGATAATTTTTAACCCAAGCGACCCTGACGTAAAAAAGCTTTTGATTAATATGGGACCGGCGACCATTAGCTCCGGCGTACAGCAATTAAACCTTTTCATATCTCAATCTATTGCTAGCTTTATTGAAGGTGCCATTTCGATATTATCTTACGCCGACCGAATATATCAATTTCCTTTATCAATAATAGGTACTAGCTTCTCTACTATATTGCTACCTGAGCTGTCAAAAATCTATAAATCGAATGATCTAGTAGCTGCAAAAAAAATACAGAATAATGCTATTAGAATGGGATTATTGTTATCACTACCTGCTACATTCGGTATTATAATTCTATCTCATCCTATCATTAACATAATATATGAAAGAGGCGTTTTCACAAGCCAAGATACTACAAATACTGCCGAAGCCATTTCTGCGTTCGCTCTTGGACTTCCTGCTTTTATTTTGGCAAAAATCTTAACTCCTATTTTTTATGCTAACGGTGATACTAAAACGCCCCTCAAAATTACTTTATTTTCAATTATAATTAATACCGGTATGAATTTGCTACTAATGGATTCTTTAAAACATATCGGTATTGCGGTTGGTACATCTATTGCAGCATGGTATAATCTAGGTTTATTATATAGCTATACTACAAAACAAAATAAACTACATATAGAAGACGGAATAAAACTTTTTTGCGGTAAAATTTTATTATGCTGCATAATAATGTCTATTATAATTGCTTTAATAAAACATTATTGTTTAGAATATTTTTATTCGGAATATTTACTGATTAAAGTCTGCATGCTAGGCAGTACAATTGCAGTTGGAATGGGAGCATTTTTCGGCACGGCATATTTATTAAAACTGGGTAATTATGGTTATAACAAGAAATAAATCAAACTATCAGGATCTGCTAAAAACCTTAGCTATTATAGCTATGGTCATTGATCATATGGGTTTATATCTATATCCTGAATTAACGATTATGCGGATCATAGGTCGCACAGCTATGCCGGTTTTCTGCTTTTTTGCCGGTTATAATTTTCATGATAAGCCAAAAACTAGAATAATAATACTCGGCGTTTTGCTACAAATATATACTACAATATTGTTTAAACAGTTTATTACTACAAATATTCTAATATCGATCTATTTAGGGCAATGTTATATTTATTATTTCCACAAGTCTTTAACTCGCTTTTTCTATAGCGGCTATTGTCATGTGATTATAATGACAATATTGTTTTATATTAGCTGGGCTTTAATTGACTACGGTACTCTTGTAATTGCTATAATGATACTTGGATTTATTGCAAAGCATGAGCCGGCAAACCTAAAGCTTTGTTGTTTTATAACAATTTTTACTTCTATCGTGCATTCCACCATTTTCACTCTTGCAATTCCTTTTAGTGATTTTAATTTTTCAAATACTGAGTTAATTTTAGACCTCATCCTCTTAACAGTTACATATATATTAATAATAATAAAAGATTATTCACAAAAAATAGCTATAAATTTAAAATGGATAAGCCGTAATGTTTTATATATCTATTGCATCCAAATTATGATTTTACAATTTATATTTATATATAAATACACATATGGTTTTAAAAATTGGTAGATAAACATTAATAATTAGTGACAGCGATTCTAGATTAATATTAATATATACTTTAGGTAGATGAAAAACCAGTACACGAAGATCAACTGAGGAAAGAGCAAGGACTCCACAAGACGAGGAACGGAGCGTATAATAATACGTGAGTACCCTCGTCCTTGTAGGATGACGTAGCCAATTTTTGAAGTTCTATCTTAGTATACATGATATTGATATTAACTATATGAATGTAATTGATCGTTTAATTTTAGATAATGAAACATATAAAAAACAATTTAGAAAAAACAAACTCTTTGAAATTAAGTTAGATAATACCCTACAAAAAAATAAATTTCTTAAACATTTTCGGATTTGGTCAGACGAATTTCAGAAAATGGTATTAGCAAGAGTAGTATTTTCAGAAACAAAAGAATTTAAACAACTTGCGTGGGAGCATCTCACCGATGAATTTGGACATAATGTAGAATTATCACAAAATCTAGAAACTGATGAAGCCTCAGACTCTATTTTTGAGGCTTTAGGTTCATGGTTTACGCTAAAAATGATGACTCTTGGAGATGGCGAAAGAGCCGTTCTTGTCCATTTAGTAATAGAGTCTTGTGCTACTATATTTTATGAAAAGCTAGGATCAATATTTCTTAATCATAAAGCATCAAAACATTTCAAAACACATATGCACCTTGATCCTGAACATGAACAAATGGGAATAGATTTATTAAAACGAATAAATATTAATGACTCTTCTTTACTCACTATTCAAAGAAAAGGCTGGGATATGATTGAAGCTTTATTTACAAGACTTGCTGAAATCACTCAAGACTGATTTGATCCTCGCAAAACTCGTTTTACAATATTCGGTTCTTTCTCAATGATTTTAAGAAGTAATTTTGCAGCTCCTGTAGGTAATCTTCTTCCTTGTTCCCAGTTTCTTACGGTTGCTACGCTAATACCGAAAGTTATGGCAAATTGCTGTTGGGTTAACTGCAATTTTTCTCTTGCCTCATGAACATCAACATCAGGTAATGAAATGCTATGCTTTTTTACTTTTAGTTTACCTTTAGCATATGATAATGCCTCTTGCATTCCTATTAATATACTTTCCTCTGTTTGATTAAGTTTTTTATTATTCATTTTTACCTCTACTCATATATAATTTTATCAGCTCTTCACTGAGTATTTTTAATTTATTACAACTATCCTGACTAATGTTTTCTACTTTACTTTTTATAAAACCGGTTATTAAAAATACCGGCATATTTTCATTATGGAAAAAATAAATTATCCTTATACCGCCACTTTTTCCTTTATTATTACTACCTAGGCTCTGTGAACATTTCTAAAAAGATCTAATTTTGGTTATTTTTTGCTGCAAATTATAAGATTTTTTTGAAATATGAATAACTATTCCCGCAAAAATCTTATTAATTTTCGCTAAAAAGTACCTCAAAATAGTAAATCAATTAGAAATGTTCACAGAACCTAGAGCAAACCTCAATTTTCTTATTCCACCCCCACCCTTTATAATATCCCCCTGCTCAGGATTAGCAGCAATATAATTTACTATTTCCATGCATTCTTTTTCATCTAGAAAAGTTTTGGCAAACTTTTGAAATTCAGGAAGTTCAACAACTGTAATAAGTTTTTTGCTCATAAAAGCAATAGTACGCCACTAGCGTACAAAAATCAATAAATATTTTTTATAAATAGTGAAAATACAAACTAATTAATTGACATTTAAATCCATTATATGTATACCACTAGAGCTTATTTATATGGTTAAAAATATTTAATATTTAACCATATAAATGTTAACAATATTAAGGGATTAAGTTATGCTAATACCAAACATACTAAAAGCAGCACCAAAGTACATTTTCAATAAACTTATTTATAGCCATGATTTAGCTGTTACTATGCGTTCTTACAGTGCTTTAAATATAAAGCTAGATGAAGCTTTCAAAACTGCACTACAAACTAATTCTTACAAAACTGCAAAACTACTACTTTCATCAGATAAGCTTGATCTTAATTATAAAGATTCTGAAGGAAATTCACACTTAATGAATATACTTCAATCACAAAATACTACGATACTGAAAAATTACTTTAGCAAAATAGGAGAAGCTGGTGTCAAATTAGAAAATAGCAGCATTAGTGAAGCTTTTGATATTGCTCTAAACGATAAAAAAGTTGTAAGCATTTTTTTGAAAGGATTAACAAAGCTTAATAAGCTTGACCAATTACAAACTCAATCCTTAGATCATAATTCTCCTGATAAAGCAGGCGAAGTTTTTGCTACTGACAACATAACTTCATCAGCTCCACCAGCTTATGAGGCCATTCAGAATAGTTCTTTACATTCATGTGAAATGCTTGGAAAAGAAATGCTCGAAGTACATCAAGAGTAGCAAAAAATAATATAATACTAATAGTTTTTAGTATTATAAACTGGATACCGTGGTCAAATCGGCCTTGTTGCATGGCTCGAAAAACCTGCTCGATGTCATCCCCGCGAAAGCGGGGATTCAGCATAAAGCGAGATACATCGAGCTTTTAATTTCAAGAATTTGCTGTATTTATACTTATTTTTCTGGATTCCCGCCTGCGCGGGAATGACAGCGAAAAGTACTAGATTCCTGCTTTCGCAGGAATGACATAGAAACCATATGACAAAACCAATACCAAATGGGAATAACATATTTAAACTAAACCAACTCGTTTAATTGCGATTTAGCAAAGAGTTTTATTTGAAAATTAACAAAATCCAAATTATCTTTTGAGCCTATCTCTGCAAATTTATGAGCTTTAAGTAGTAAATCATAATCAGTAGCTAAATCGGCAAAAAAGAACTCGATTTCACCACTTTGTTTAACTCCTAAAATCTCACCGCTACCTCGAAATTTTAAATCCTGCTCAGCGATATAAAACCCATCGTTAGTTTGTTTCATTATCTCAAACCTACCTCGTGCAACTTTACCAAGCCTTTTAGGATTATATAATAATATACAATATGACTGTAAATTACCTCGCCCTACTCTACCTCTAAGCTGATGAAGCTGAGCGAGACCAAACCGCTCGGCATTTTCGATGATGATCAAGGTTGCTTCAGGTACATCTATTCCGACTTCAATAACGGTTGTTGCTACTAATATTTTAATACTACCCTCTTTAAATTGCTTCATTATTTGGTCTTTCTGCTCATTCTTCATCTTACCGTGAATAATACCAGTATAACCTTGGTAAATATTCTCAATCGAATCAAAGCGGTTCATCACATCCATTAATAAACTATCCTCTTCTTCCTCCGTTGTCATTCCGCGGCTTGACCGCGGGATCCAGTCAAAATTACTAGCATTATAAGTTGTTTTTTGGATACCGCGGTCAAGCCGCGGTATGACATCAGAGGGTTTTCCCTGCTCTATCAATGGACATATCCAATATACCCGCTCACCTGCAATAAGCTTCTTATTTATCGCTTCTATAATATGCTCTATCTTGTTAACGGACATGGTATTTGTAGCGATAGGTAAACGATTTTCTGGCTTACCCATTAGCTTTGAAATAGTCATATCACCAAACATAGTGAGTGCTAAACTTCTTGGAATCGGCGTTGCGGTCATAACTAAAACATCAGGATTTACCCCTTTATTTATTAGATTCAGACGCTGTTGAACCCCAAATCTATGCTGCTCATCAATAACTATATAACCTAGCTTATTAAAACTTACTTTTTCTTGAAATAAAGCATGAGTTCCAATTAATATATCAATCTCACCGGTTTCAAGCTGCGTCATAATATTTTTGCGAGCTGAGCCAAGGATTTTACCCGTAAGTAACGAGGCTCTTATATTAGTATTTTTTAAAGCTCTAACAAAAAACTCGTAATGCTGATTAGCTAGCAAATCGGTTGGAGCCATAAGCGTTGCTTGAAACCCTGCTTTTACCGTATTTACCATCGTCAGCAGAGCTACCAAAGTTTTACCAGAACCGACATCGCCTTGCAGTAATCTCATCATTTCTACTTTATCACTTTGATCAAGCTCTATTTCTTCTATAACCTGTTTTTGATAAGAGGTTAACTCAAACCCTAGCTCATTTAATATACTTGCTTGAATATCTGTAGCTTTAAGGTAAATATTACCTTGTTTTCCGGCAATTTGCGTGCGAACGTTCAAAAGAGAAATTTGGTTAGCGATTAGCTCTTTAGCGGCTAATTGTTTATATATGTCATTCCCGCGAAAGCGGGAATCTATTACTTTTTTTTCTGGATTCCCGCTTTCGCGGGAATGACATAGAGGGCGGGAATGACATAAGGGTGAGGAATGACATAACCCATGCAAAATCTTCAAATTCTGTAATATAACATCCAAATAATCTTTTACCTCTTTATCTTCCAACCCCCTACATTTTTCCTCAAATATCTCTATTGTTTTTATGATATACGAATATAACTGTTTGTTACTAAGTAAATATGTCAGAGAATAAATAGGCTCTATTTCTTTTGCGAGTTTAGGATTAGTAATAAATTCAGGATGAGAAATTTGTAAATAATGATCAAAAAATTGTACCTTCCCACTGATAATATGAGAAGTACCTACTTTCAGCTTATTAAAAATAAACGGTGGTGGCTTATGAAAGAACACTAATAACAAAGAGCCAGTATCATTGCTAGCCGTAATCTTTAACGGCTGATTACTTTTCTTTGGTAAATTAATGCTCTCAATTACAATTTCCGTTTGGATTATTTCACCGTCTCTAACCTCAGCTAAATTAGGCGATAATGTTTTATTTTGATATGAAACAGGTAGATAAAATAATAAATCACGAATATTGTTAATACCAAGCCTTTTAAGAGCAGATATAGTATCTTCACGTATATTGATGAACGTTTTTACAGAAGAAAATAAAAATTTTTCAAGAGCCGAAAACATATTTTTTGCTTAAAATCATAATAACTGTGAATTATGATCTAATATATAAGCAAGTCAACTTTAAT
>DYDV01000043.1 GCA_020404465.1 Rickettsia endosymbiont of Omalisus fontisbellaquei | reverse complement strand
CCCGGGATGTTACCGGTATTAAATAAGCATTGTGTACACCAAGCAATTAAAACAGGACTTGGGCTTAAAGCTAAAATAAATAAATATTCGGTATTTGACCGTAAAAATTATTTTTATGCCGATCTACCGCAAGGTTACCAAATTTCGCAATTTTACTATCCTATAGTACAAAACGGGATTATGGAAATACCAACCGATACCGGTGACCTTAAAACTATTCGTATTAACCGTTTGCATTTAGAGCAAGATGCGGGTAAATCTATGCATGATCAATCCCCGCATTATAGCTTTATCGATTTAAATCGTGCCGGCATTGGGCTTATGGAAATTGTGACCGAACCTGATATATCATCACCTGACGAAGCAGCTGAATTTGTAAAAAAGCTTAGAAGCTTACTACGTTATATTGGCAGCTGTGACGGTGATATGGAAAAGGGGTCAATGCGTTGTGATGCTAATATATCAGTAAGACGTAGCGGCGAACCACTCGGTACAAGATGCGAAATTAAAAATATTAACTCAATTCGTAACATAATTAAAGCAATAGAATTTGAAGCTAAAAGACAAGTAGACTTGCTTGAAAGCGGTGGGACAATAATTCAAGAAACACGCTTGTTTAATGCCGATAGCGGCATCACTAGAACTATGCGTTTAAAAGAAGAAGCACTTGATTATAGATATTTTCCTGATCCTGATTTATTACCGCTTGTTATTTCTAATGAGTTAATAAACGAACTAAAAGCAAACTTACCTGAGCTACCTGATCAAAAGATTGAGAAATATATAAAGGAATTTGGCTTAAGTAAATATGACGCCGAAGTAATTGTAGCCGATGAATCGGTTGCCGAGTATTTTGAGAAAGCAGCAAATGAATGTGACCCTAAAATGCTTACTAATTGGCTAACTAGTGAGTTGTTCGGACAATTAAATAAAGCATCGATAGGAATAAATGAATGTAAAATTACTCCTAGTAACTTTGCAAAACTGGTAAAGTTAATAGAAAATGATACTATTTCCGGTAAAATTGCAAAAACCGTTTTTGAAATTATGTTTGAAACCGGTAAAGCACCGGATAAAATAGTAGAGGAAAAAGGACTAATACAAGTTTCGGATAATAACGTGCTAAACACGGTAATTGACGAGGTAATAGCTGAAAATCCTGAATCTGTGGAAGGGTATAGAAGCGGTAAGGATAAATTATTTGGTTTCTTTGTAGGGCAGGTAATGAAAAAAACCGGCGGTAAGGCTAATCCGACGCTTGTGAATCAGCTTTTAAAAGAGAAGCTGGATTCTTGATGTTTAGTGTTATTGTCTGTATAGCTTCTATGTCATTCCCACGGAAGCAGGAATCCAGGAGTACTTAGTGTCATACCGCGACTTGATCGCGGTATCCAGTCTTTGTTAATTTTTTTCTGGACCCCGTGGTCAAGCCACGGGGTGACACCTAGTGTGCTTTTACTGGATTCCCGCTTCCGTGGGAATGACATAAGAGCCATACAATAAGACCAATGCCTCGCGAGAGGACATACTCAAACTTAAAACATTATTTTTATGAAATTTCTGAAAATATTTTTACTATCTTTCTTATTAGTTTCTTGTGAAAAAAAAGAAACGGAAAAAACTTTAATAGTCGGTACTGCCGCAGATAACCCTCCTTATGAATTTATTCAAGACGGAGAGATTGTCGGGATTGATATTGATATTATCAAAGCAATAAGCGAACGTCTAAATAAAAAGCTTATCATAAAAAACTTTGACTTTAACGGTTTACTTGCAGCTTTGGTTAGCGAAAATATTGATGTTGCGGTAGCAGAGCTTTCCGTAACACCGGAGCGTGCCGAATATATCAGTTTCTCCAATAATTATGCTACTGCAAGATTTGCCATAATATATAGAACAGGCGATAATATACAAAGTAGCAAAGATCTAGATAATAAAATAGTAGGAGTACAACTCGGCAGTGTTTTAGAAAAAAAAGCACAAGATCTATCACAGACGATGAATATTAAAGTTCATTCTTTAGCAAATCATTTAATGTTAGTTGAAGAATTAAAAGCTAGAGTCATAGATGCTATTATTTCCGAGGAATTTCAAGGCAAAAAATTAAAAGAAAATAATTCAAATTTAGAAAGCAGTACTTTAGAAGAATTTTCATCCGATTTTGCTATAGGTATGTCTAAAAACTCAGGACTAATTAATGAAATTAATGAGGCAATCGATTCATTAAAAAAAGACGGAACCATTAACAAAATTATGAAAAAATGGCTGGGACAATAACAGAAAGTCAATTTAAAGATGCTATGAGTCGCTTTCCTCAAGGAGTGACTATTATAACAACAAATTACAATGACGAACTTTTTGGCTTTACCGCTAGTTCTTTCACTTCCGTATCTTTAAAACCGCCGTTAATATTATTTTGTCTTAGTAAAAACTCTTTTAGTATAAACAGTTTTCAAAAAAGCGATAAGTTTGCAGTTAGTATTTTAGCAGAGAATCAAATTGATATCTCAAAACATTTTGCTAAATCACAACCTAATAAATTTACAAAAATTGATTATGAGCTTGGCAATAAAACCGATTGTCCTTTAATAAACGGTGCGACTTGTCATATAGAATGTAATAAATATGCTTCTTACGATGCCGGTGATCATGTTATATTTATTGGTAAAGTAATAAATACAGCTATTAAAAATGACTTAAAACCTCTATTATATTTTCATAAATTGTATACTCGTTTAATTTGAAAAATTGGCTTGTATCTAGCTTTCTGAAATAAGCTGTATGTCGCTGCGGTGCGAACTATATTAAGTATACGCTCCGCTCCTCGCCTCATAGACCGATTACTCTTTTCCAAATTAAACTTCGTCTACTATTGTTCATTTATTAGGCTGTGTGAAGGAAAATTAAATTATTGATATTTTTAGATATTTTTGAGCGAAAATTAATTAGATTTTTGTAGTAATAGTTGTTCCTATTTCAAAAAAATCTTGTAATTTGCAGCCAAAAAGAGCTGAAATATAGGTGAATTAATTTTCCTTCACACAGCCTAGGAGTATATATTACTAATATGATAAATATCGGTCTTAGCGGTTCTACCGGTAAAATGGGAAAAACCATTATAGAGAAAATAGATAAATTTAAAAATTGCAATATCTCAGCAAAATTTAATAGTACTAATAATTTAGATGATTTAGATAATTTTTGTAAAAATTCTGATGTGATCATTGATTTTTCTACCCCTGAAATACTAGAAAAATTAATTAATTATGCACTAAAACATAATACAAAATTAGTTATCGGAACAACAGGTCTTCAGCCCCAACATTTTAAGCTTTTAGAAAAAGCAGCTCAAACTTTACCTATTTTATATTCTGCAAATATGAGTATAGGAGCTAATTTGCTCAGCTATTTAGCTAGAGAAGCAACAAAAATACTAGATGATTACGATGTTGAAATTCTAGAAACGCATCACCGTAATAAAAAAGATTCACCCTCTGGAACTGCTATTATGCTTGCTGAAACAATTGCCAGCGAAAAAGGGTTAGATATAATATTTAATCGCGGTAACAGACCAAGAAAAAAAGAGGAAATAGGTATTTCATCACTTCGTGGCGGGAATATTCACGGTACACATGAAGTATCTTTTTTAGGTGATGATGAAATAATAACTTTAAGACATGAAGCTCTGAATAAAAATTCTTTTGCCATTGGTGCAATTAAAGCTGCTATTTGGCTACAAGATAAACCTTCTGCTTTATATTCAATGCAAGATATGGGACTGTTAACAAAATAATTTTAATTGATAATTAAAAAGAATTTTTAGCGAAAATTAATTAGATTTTTGAAAGAATAGCTACTCCTATTTCAAAAAAATTTTATAATTTGCAGCAAAAAGTAATTTAATTAGATTTAAAATTTATTTTGTTAACAGTCCCATATAAAATATAATTAATATAGCTTGAAAAAATACCTCTAACAGACTATATTTTATTATGTAAATACATATAGGTTTGTTTATGATCGATTATACAAAAACTTTAACGGCAACCTCAAAAAATAAAACTTTTGATGAAGGCTTAAGAAAATACATGCTTAAAGTATATAATTATATGGCTTTAGCACTTTTACTAACCGGCGTAGCAGCCGTAACGACTATATCAGTTGAACCGCTATATAACTTAATGTTTCAAACCGGCTTTGGCACTATTATAATGTTTGCACCGCTTGGTATTGCTTTATATTTCTTTATGGGCTTCGGACGCATGAGCTTGCAAACAGCTCAAGTATTATTTTGGGTTTATGCCGCTTTAACCGGTATGTCGCTTGCATATCTAGCTCTTATTTATACCGGGGCATCAATAGCACGTACTTTCTTCATTTGTTCGTCTGTTTTTGGAGCAATGAGCTTATACGGTTATAGTACAAGTAAAGATCTAACATCCATGGGTTCATTCTTTGCAATGGGTCTTATAGGTCTTATAATTGCTTCGCTAGTTAATCTGTTTCTAAAAAGTTCAGCTCTCTCTTTTGCCACTTCTCTTATTGGAATAGTAGTATTTATGGGTTTAATAGCTTGGGATACTCAAAAGATTAAGTCTATGTATTATACAGCAGGAAACGACGAAGTAGGACAAAAGCTTTCTATTATGGCAGCCTTTACTTTATATTTAGATTTTATAAATCTTTTCCTATATTTAATGAGATTTTTAGGCAATAGAAGAGATTAGAAAGACTTTATATTTTCGTCTATAAGGGCTATGATCACCAATAGCTGGTTACAGCAAAAAGCATTAAGATCTTGACATTAAATTTAAAAGTGAAATTAACGTAGCGTATATTAATACGTGAGCATAAGCGAATCTTACAAAATTTGGTGTTAAGACCTTAATAGTTGAAGCTGTATGAATTTCGCTATTGGTATTAATAAAGACGAAGGAGAATTGTGAGTTTAATTAAAAAACTGAATGATGCTATTAGTAATCAGAGAATTAAAGCTTATAAGAATCTAACAAAACGACTCTCTATAAATGAGATTGACAATATAAGGGATGATCAAGGTTATTCCATATTACATTTAGCCGTCATTGCTAAAAATTCTTCGGTCTTGCAAGACTTAATTCACAGGAAGACTAATCTAAAAGTTACCACCAACGCAGGATATACCGCACTACACTTAGCTATTACAAATTTTGATGACAAAAGCATTGCAGTAATAGAAAATCTATTAAAACATAAAATTGATATTGATGCAGTTAATAATAGAGGCGAAACAGCCCTTGATTTACTGATATTAAATGATGTTATAGTCCTAGAAGATAAAGTTCAAATATTAAAACTTTTGTTAGAGAATAACCCTAACATTAATATAACTAAAGAACGCTTTACTATCCTACATACGAGTGCAGCAAAAGGTTATAAGGAAATCATAGAACTACTCATAGATAAAGTAGATATTAACCTTAAGGATGATGATGGTTTTACTATGCTACATCTAGCTGTTATAAATAATCACTCTAGGGTAGTAGAATTGCTTTTAACACACAACGCAAATGCACATATATTAGCTCCAGGTAAAATGGACATATTACAAATTGCTGTTAGAAAAAGTTACTTTGAAACAGTTAATTTATTATTAAAACATAATAGTTCTATTAGCGGAGCAGTGAAAGAATTGTTAATAAATTTTGCCAATACTATTATAGACGAAGAAAACAGTTGGACTTTAACGCATATATCTGCTTCAAGAGGCTATACAGAAATCATAAAGCTGCTTTTAGATAATAATATTGATATCACTGTTAGAGATAACGCAGGGAATACACCGTTACATTTATCTGCTGAAAGTGGTTGCATAACAATAACAAAATATTTTATAGAAAAAGGAGCAAATATTAAACTACCAAATTCTGTTGGCGATACGCCGTTACATTTGGCTATCTATAGTGAGAATTATAATTATACGGTAATATCTATATTAGTAAAAAAAGGAACACCTATAAATATACCTAATCATGAAGGTATTACTTCACAAGAATTAGTAGATGATATAGGTGATTTAATATTATCAAAGATTTTTAGTCAAGCTAATACCAAAATTGAAGAGGATGAGTTAATAACAATAGGAGATAATGCACAGCATATTTCATAAAGCTTGATACAAGCGAATTTTGCATGACTCGTCTGGTTATCTACGCTTATCTACGCTGTGCAGATTTGTCTTTAAATTCATCTTGTCTGAAGCTTTCTGAATTATGCTGTAGCAAATTGGTATTTATTTATACCGCATCATGTTGCATTATTAAACTCTCACCAAACAGACTATTACTAACATTATTAACCTCGTTAGCAGAATAGTCTTATACTTATTATAAAATAATGACCCAATGATGCAGCATGAGGCAACAACACCAATGTATATACATAATTGAATAAATAATTTAATTTATTGGGTAAAGTTTATTTCATATTCTTAAGAGCTGACGGTGAGAGCATAATACTTAGCTCTTTTAGAGCCTTATCCTCTACATAGCTTGGGGCGTTCATTAGTAAATCTTCAGCTTGCTGGTTTAAAGGAAACGCAATTATTTCTCTTATATTAGTAGCTTCCGCAAGTAGCATAACAATTCGGTCAATTCCTGGAGCTATGCCACCATGCGGCGGAGCACCAAACTTAAATGCTCTAATCATTCCCCCAAATCTTTTATCAACTTCCTCTTCACTATAACCTGCTATGGCAAATGCCTTATACATAATTTCCGGCTTATGGTTTCTAATAGCACCACTAGAAAGTTCAATGCCGTTACAAACAATATCGTATTGGTATGCGGTAAGTTCAAGTAGTTCTTCCGTTGTTTTAGCATTTTCTAGAGCTTCTAAACCACCCTGCGGCATAGAAAACGGATTATGGCTAAAGTCAATTTTACTTGTTTCTTCATTTAATTCATAAAATGGAAAATCAGTAATCCAGCAGAATTTAAAGCAATCTTTTTCAAGTAAATCTAACTCCTCTGCTATTCTAATTCTAACCTTACCGGCAAGTTTGGCAGCTTTTTCCTTTTTATCACTAGCAAAAAACACTGCATCACCATTACTTATATTAGCCACAGTTTTTAAAGCATCTAATTGCTGCTCAGTTAAAAACTTTGCTACCGGTCCTTTTGCTTCACCGGTTTCGCTAAATTGAATATAGCCAAGCCCCCCTGCCCCTTCGGATATCGCAAACTCGATCATTTTATCGAAAAAGCTACGAGGTAATGAAGCAGCTTTAGGTGCAGGAATAGCACGAACAACACTACCTTTTTTAATATTTTCCCTAAAGATTGTAAAATTGGAATCTTTAAATATTTCCGTTACATCGGCAATTATAATGGGATTTCGTAAATCAGGCTTATCAGAGCCATATTTTAGCATAGATTCATTATATGGAATACGAACGAAAGGAGTATTGGATACTTTCTTATCTGTAAATTTAGTAAATAAATCATACATGACAGGCTCAATAGTACTAAACACGTCTTCCTGTGTAACAAACGACATTTCTACGTCTAGCTGATAAAATTCGCCAGGTGATCTATCAGCTCTTGCATCTTCATCCCGAAAACAAGGAGCAATTTGGAAATAACGATCAAACCCTGAAACCATCAAAAGCTGCTTGAATTGCTGAGGTGCTTGAGGTAACGCATAGAACTTACCCGAATGTATTCTACTCGGCACTAAGAAATCCCTAGCACCCTCAGGTGAGCTTGCCGTTAAAATCGGTGTTTGAAATTCAGTAAAACCTCTTGTCGTCATTAAATGACGAATATGAGCAATAATTTGTGAGCGAAGTATTATATTATTATGTAATTTCTCACGTCTAAGGTCTAAAAAGCGATGTTTAAGCCTTGAATCTTCCGGAGCGTCTTTTTCAG
The DNA here is from genome assembly GCA_020404465.1 of Rickettsia endosymbiont of Omalisus fontisbellaquei. GTDB lineage: Bacteria > Pseudomonadota > Alphaproteobacteria > Rickettsiales > Rickettsiaceae > Rickettsia. Next base: position 18,951 of record DYDV01000043.1, on the reverse strand, counting down.
TATTAATAACAAAAGGTAGAGTATCCGCAGCTGATTCAATAATAAATTCTCCGGCTAATACTTCAATATGACCGGTGGTAAGCGTGTCATTAATAGCATCACTTGATCTTGCTACCACTTTTCCTGTTACAGTGATTACCGACTCATAACGCAAACGGCCGGCCGTATCCATAAGCTCTGGATTTTGATCGGTAAACACGATTTGAGTTATACCGTAATGATCACGTAAATCTATAAAAACTAGATTGCCGTGATCTCTTCTTCGATGTACCCAACCTGATAGTTTAACTTCTTTCTTAACATCAGAAATTTGTAATTCGTTACAATTATGAGTTCTATATTTATGCATTTTTATTTTTTATTATACGATTTTCCTTATATTATATACATAAAATTACAAATTTTCGCAAATAAAAACTAAAAATTTATCTTGATATTGCGGCAACTTTTGGCTTTGATGGGAGCTGCTGATAATTTTGTTGTTGAGGTTTTGCTTGACTTAACTCACCTTTAATCCATTCATATATTGCTTTCTTAGGATTTTTAATTATCTCTGCAACATTTTCTACTAAATTTATTATTCCTTTAATTAACGGTAATAACTCATCTTTAATTTTATTTATAGGATTATTATTTACTTGTAATTTTTCTTGATTTTCGCTTGATAGATTACCAAATATCTTATTCATTCTTAACTGAAGATCATTTCGTTCAAGATTTTTTTCTCTAAAATGTGATTCAAGTTTTCTATCAACTGCTTTTTGTTCTTCAGGAGTTAAATTTTTATATTTATTAATAAGCTCATCCGCTTCTTTTCGTTGGTTCGGTGAAATATTTTCAGCAATATTTGGCATTTGTTTCTCTTAAAAAGTTAAAACATACTAATTTTGCACATTATATATATTTTTTAACTTTATACAAGAAAAACTTTAATGAAAATTAACTTTTGAGTATGGTTTTAATACCTAAAAAGTCTAAAAAGTTTCGTAGTTCTTGACGTGCAAGCACATGTGAGCTATTAAATGCTCTATCATATTTTGCAGTTTTTAGATCAAGTAATGTTAGACCTTGCAGGAATAATTCTCTATATATTACACGTTCACTAAAACCTTCAGTAAGTTTAAAATTGATTCTTTTTGCAAGTTTAGCTAATACATTTCCTACTCGCCTTTTATTCAACGCATCAAGGTTACTTAGGCGATTACGTAATATTATCCAATCTATACTACCTCTATCACGACTTGCTCGCTGCATTTTCTGCTCCCAAATCATTTGGCTGTAGATTGACGGACTGATAATTTCGTCTTTGCTGTCAATTTTTGCTATCACGTCTAAATCTAGAAAACTATCATTAATCGGTGTAATAATTGTATCAGCGTAAGAATGAGCAATTCTTGATAAAGCAGTATGACTACCAGGCGTATCAACCACGATATAATCGGCATTTTGATTATTTTCTAGCACCTCCTCAAAACTCTTGGCTTGCTCTTCTATCTCTCCTTCAGATATATGAAAATGCTTCGGTACTAATACGGGTTTATTAGGGTTTTGTTTATTATATGAATCTCGATTTTTTAAATAGTTTGTTAAAGAACTTTGACGTGAGTCGGTATCTATACTTACTACCGAATAATTTTGGTAAAGCAAAGCTATTATTAGATGCAGGCAGCAGGTAGTTTTACCTGCTCCGCCTTTCTCATTACCTATAACAAATATATAAGGTTTATTTATTGTGTTCATAATTATATTCAGAATAAACGAAATTTTATGTCATTCCCACGATAGCGGGAATCCAGAAAAAAATATACATACAGCAAATTTTTGAAATTAAAAGCTCGATTTATCTCGCTTTATGATGGATTCCTGCTTTCGCAGGAATGACATCGAACACTTTTCTCGAGCCATACAACAAGGCCTCTAAAAGCAAGAATAACGTTAAGTATATTCTTTGATGAATTTCTCCAGTAATCTCACGCCGTACCCCACAGCTCCCTTAGGACCTAGTGATGAAGCTTTATTACTATTTGCAACGCCTGCTATATCTAAATGAGCCCAATCTACTCCCTCTTTAATGAAGCGTTTAATAAAATGAGCAGCCGTAGAGCTTCCAGCAGCTCCTGGAACATTCCCGATATTTGCCATATCAGCTATATCAGAGTTAATCATTGCATCATACTCATCATGAAGCGGCATTCTCCAAAGTTTTTCATTAACTTCTTCCCCTGCTTTTATTAACTTATCAGCTAACTCATCGTTATTGGCAAAACAACCGGCATATGTGCTACCTAGTGCCACAGTTATTGCTCCTGTTAGAGTTGCAATATCAATCACACATTTAGGCTTAAATTTTTCTTGTGCATACCAAACAGCATCAGCAAGTACTAAACGCCCTTCTGCATCGGTATTTAAAACTTCAGCAGTTTGCCCTGACATAGTAGTTACGACGTCCCCAGGACGCTGTGCATTACCGGACGGCATATTTTCGACAAGCCCTACAACACCAACTATATTTATAGGTAATTTTTGACCGGCGACCGCAATCATGGCACCCACAACTGCTGCAGAACCTCCCATATCATATCTCATTAAATGCATATTACTTGATGGTTTTAAGGAAATACCACCTGTATCAAAAATCACTCCTTTACCGACCAAAGCAATAGTAGGAGCATTTTTACTGCCACCTTTATACTCCATAACCACTAATTTTGACTCATTTTGTGAACCTTGTCCAACACCAAGTAATGCTCCCATACCAAGATTTTTCATCTCACGTTCACCGATAACGTCAACATCTACTCCGAGTGACTCAAATATATCAACTATTCTTTCGGCATAGACTTGTGGAGTTTTAATATTTGACGGTTCATTACATATATCTCTTGTAAAAAATACTGCCTCAGCAATTAATTTTTTGACTTCAAATAACTTTATTGCTTCCGAATTATTGTCAGTAAAAATTTCAATTGATTCTACTGCGAACTTCTCTGTTTCTTTTAAAGTAGTTCTATATTTATCAAATCTGTAAGAAGCAAGAAACACACCGCTAGCAATTAAAGATACAAATGTTTGAGATGTAAATTTGCTTATTCTATTTATAATTTTTAAGCCGATAGTAGAAATTTTGCTACTGGTTGCATGCTGTAAGATTTTGCCCCCTAACTCTTCGATTTTTGCTTCAGTTAATTTTTCTTCATTCCCAAGACCTGCTATTATCAAATATTTAATCTCGCCTGATTTAATAACGGACGGAATAACCTTGATCTGTCCATATTTACCGGTAAATTGCAGTTTATTTTGGATAGTTTTAGAAATTAATCCGTGATGTTGTTGATCAAGTGTTATTAAATTACTATCAAGTTTTAACTGTTCATCAATAAAAACTACTAGACCTTGATTAGTAGATGATTCTTCATTCACAAAATTTATATTAAACATACTTATTCCTTATATTACTTTTGACTTTGGATAATTCTATTTATCTTGCTAAAACTTTGCAAGTATTATAATTGATTTAAAACAAAAACTCATTAAATAATAGTTGACAAATGTTAATGTTTTTTATATTTTGCTGACGAATTAGTTAAATTTAAGTAACCATATGCTAATACATGACATCACTCCTTACTTGATTAAACAGAAATACACAATGATTAAAACATCATGTGAGTTAAACTGTGATATGGACGAGGTTTATAGTCTCACGCCTCATCCAATACGCTATACTTGCCTTAATTATTTAAAGCTATTATCTCTACCTATATCACTAGCATTTTATGTAACAAAGCTTTGTTTTACAGCTAATCCGGTATGGACATGGATCGGGGTTAATATTTTATATAAGAAGATGGATCAAGCAATAGCCAAAAAAATATTACATGGCTTACCTGATGAGATAGAAACAGATCAAAATATACCTAAAATTGTTGAATATGTATTTAAACAATATGAAGAAACTCCTACATTAGCACCTATTATTGAACCTACATTTATACAAAAATTTTTAGCAAAGGCCGGTAAATATATTCCTGCTTTTTCTAAAATAGCAAAATTTTGGAATGAAGGAGGAATTAACTATTCTGATGAAATACAAACAAAACGAGAATTAATTGACGTTATTTATAAACAAATTGTTTCCAAAGCTTATGAAGTAGGTAAAAAAGGAGGAAAACTTGAAATAACAGATGTGAAAGCACTCTTCCCAAAAATAAACTTTGAAGAAAAAGTCAAAGCTGAATCAGAAAATCTTGAAATAGATAAGGTAGAAATAAATAGTAAAGAATCTTTAATTTGTAAATTACCTGTTGATCAAAAATGTGAAGAAATTAAGATTACTAATAATAATATTAACCCTGTCGTAAACTTACTCATGTTAAAAGCTTTACATGATGGAATTTGTCAAGAAGTACAAAAAGTCTATATTGAGAATTATTTGGCAGAATGGCAGATACATAAGCATCAAGAAATACTTAAAAATGCTTATATTGAGGATTATTTAGCAAGATTACAATTATACGGTAATTATAATTATGATACCAACAATACTGATACCTATGAACAACCGGTATCTTATTTAGGTCAAAACTACGAGCCTTTAACAGCACCAATCGCTTGTTATTAACTTCTTTTACTATAATTCGTTCGATGTCATTCCCGCGAAAGCGGGAATCCAGGGTAAAGCGAGATAAATCGAGCTTTTAAAAAATCTTAATTTCAAAGATTTTTTACTTTTCAAATTAAGCTTTAAAATGGCTTTAAAGTAATGGACTCCCGCCTTTAGCTAGGAATGACATCGAATAAAAATTGTCCGGTACTATAGTCATTCCTGCGAAAGCAGGAATCCGGTAATAAAAAGTGTATACATAGTAAGTTCTTAAAATTAAAAGCTCGATTTATCTCGCTTTTTTCCGGATTCCTGCTTCCGCAGGAATGACACACCAAACATTCGTAACATCAGTTTAGGATAAGATTAAAATCTTATCCTTTGTCAGATTTATACATTCTCTTCATCAAGCTTTGCGGCTGCTTTACGCATTTTATCCATAAAGTAACCGGTTCCGGCAGGTACTAATCGTCCAACTATCACGTTTTCTTTTAGCCCTCGTAACTTATCTACTTTACCGGCAATTGCTGCTTCAGTTAAAACTCTAGTAGTCTCTTGGAATGATGCCGCAGAGATAAATGATCTAGTTTGCAGAGAAGCTTTAGTAATACCTTGTAATATTAATTGGGCTTCAGCAGGTTTTAAACCATTTTTAATAGCTTTTTCATTTATCTCCTCGAATTCATGTCTATCTATTTTTTCACCTGCTAATAAGGTAGTTCCTCCTGAATCTGTAATCTCTACTTTTTGTAACATCTGACGAATAATAACTTCTATATGCTTATCATCAATCTTTACACCTTGTAGACGATAAACGGCTTGAATCTCTTTAACAATATAATTTGCAAGAACCTCTACACCCATTACTTTTAAAATGTCTTGAAGTACCGGATTACCGTCAATCAATAAATCACCTTTTTTGACGAAATCACCTTCATTGACTACAACATGCTTGCCTTTTGGTACCATATACTCAATAGACATTGTTTCATCAATCGGATGTATAATAATACGTCTCTTAGATTTATAGTCTTTACCGAATTCTACTCTACCGTCAATCTCAGCAATAACTGCATGATCTTTAGGGCGTCTTGCTTCTACAAGCTCGGCAACCCTCGGTAAACCACCGGTAATATCTTTAGTAGTGGTCGATTCTTTCGGTATACGTGCAATAATATCACCTACCGATATTTGTACTCCGTCTTCTACACTTAAAACTGCTCCAACCGGCAAGTAATACCTAGCTTCTAAACCGTTTGATAAGGTAATGACTTCACCTTTAGAATCTAAAAGCTGTATACGAGGGCGTAATTCTGCACCGCGTGAATATTGCTTTGATTCAATAATAACTTTACTCGGTATTCCGGTAGCTTCGTCAGTTACGTCACGAATAGAAATACCGTCAACCATATCTTTAAATAAAACTTTACCTGATTTCTCGGTAATAATCGGTATAGTGTAAGGATCCCACTCCGCTAGTTTTTGAGTTTTAGTTACCATATCACCGTCATCAACAAGTAATCTAGCACCGTATGGAATTTTATGACGAGCTTTTTCGTTACCGTTATTGTCAAGCAGCAATAATTCACAATTTCGGCTCATAACAATTTTGCGTTCTTCGGAATTAATAACAACGTTACGGCTTATAATCTTAACTTTTGCATCATATGAAGCTTCTACGGAAGAAACCTCAGCACCTTTTGTTGCCGCTCCTCCGATATGGAAAGTTCTCATGGTTAACTGCGTACCAGGTTCACCGATAGATTGAGCAGCAATAACCCCGATTGCTTCACCCTCCGACACCAACGTACCGGTAGCAAGATCTCTACCGTAACATATGCTACATATACCGATAGTACTTTCACACGTTAATACAGATTTAATCATAATTCTATCTAAGCCTGCGGATTCAATCTGCTCTAGCTTAGCTTCATTAATTAGTTCTCCTTTATTGAGGATTAGATCATTAGTTACCGGATGAAATATATCGATAGCAGCAGTACGACCTAGAATCTTTTCAGCTAAAGGTACTATAATTTCACCACCTTCAATAGCACTTTTAACTTCAATTCCTTTATCTGTTCCACAATCTCTTTCAGTAATAATACAATCCTGTGCAACATCTACTAATTTTCTTGTTAAGTAACCTGAACTTGCCGTTTTTAAAGCCGTATCTATTTGCCCTTTACGCATTCCGTTAGCAGAATTGAAACACTCAAATTCAGTTAATCCTTCTTTAAAGTTAGATTTAATAGGAGTAGATATAATCTGCCCGTTTGACTTAGTCATAAGACCACGCATACCACCAAGCTGCTTAATTTGTTGGAAAGAACCCCTTGCACCTGAAATAGCCATCATATATATAGCATTTATTTTCTGATGATTCGGATCATCATTAATCGGTGGCGTAGCAATCTCTTTCATCATGTCGTTTGCTACTCTATCGGTACATCTTGACCAAGCATCAACTACTTTATTATATTTTTCACCGTAAGTAATTAAACCGTTTGAATATTGTTGTTCAAATTCTTTTATTTCAAGTTGAGTTTCATTGATATGAGTACTCTTAGATTCCGGTACTACCATATCGTCCATTCCAAAAGAAATACCTGAAGAACAAGCATATTTAAAACCAAGTTTCATTAACTGATCGGCAAAAATTACCGTAGCTTTTTGACCGCAATGACGATAAACTAAATCTATAACTAATGATATGTCTTTTTTAGTTAGTTGTTTATTTATAAATTTAAATTCTATATTAGGATTAGACGGCAACAACTCGCCGACTATTAATCTACCGTAAGTAGTATCAATGATAACAGGAACCATTTTACCTTCAGCATTTAGCTGATTTCTACGATATTTTATCTTTGTATGGATAGTTATAAATTTATTATATAGAGCATGCTCCATCTCAGCTAAGTCCGCGAACATCATCCCTTCGCCTACTTCATTATCAAATGCAAGGGTTAGATAATATAAACCAAGTACTATATCTTTATCCGGTACAATAATAGGACGTCCGTTAGCAGGGCTTAAGATATTATTTGTAGACATCATAAATACCCTAGCTTCAAGCTGTGCTTCAATCGATAATGGAATATGTACCGCCATCTGATCACCGTCAAGATCCGCATTAAACGCAGCACAAACGAGTGGATGAAGCTGAATCGCTTTACCTTCGATTAATAAAGGTTCAAATGCTTGAATACCAAGCCTATGTAACGTCGGAGCTCTATTAAGTAAAACCGGATGCTCTCTTATCACTTCTTCAAGCACGTCCCAAACTTCAGGTTTTTCAGCTTCCACCATTCTTTTAGCAGCTTTGATAGTTGTAGCGATACCGTATAACTCAAGCTTAGAATAAATAAACGGCTTAAATAGCTCCAACGCCATTTTTTTAGGTAAGCCGCACTGGTGAAGTTTAAGCTCAGGTCCTACTACGATAACCGAACGTCCTGAGTAATCAACCCTCTTACCAAGCAGGTTCTGACGGAAACGACCCTGCTTACCTTTAAGCATGTCACTTAATGATTTAAATGGACGCTTATTAGCATTTTTTGCTGCTCTACCGCGGCGACCATTATCAAATAATGCATCCACCGCTTCTTGTAACATTCTTTTTTCGTTCCTGACTATTATATCAGGAGCTTTTGACTCTATTAGTTTTTTTAAACGATTATTTCTATTAATTACTCTTCTATAAAGTTCATTTAAGTCTGAAGTAGCAAATCTTCCACCATCAAGCATAACAAGCGGTCTAATTTCAGGAGGAATCACAGGTAAAACATCCATAATCATCCATTCCGGCTTATTTTCCGACTCTAAAAAATCCTCTACTAATTTTAAACGCTTTACTAACTTTTTCTTTTTGACTTCTGAAGAAGTGGTTTGTAATTCTTCGTATAATTCTTGCTTTAACTTTAAAAAATCAAGCTCTTTTAGCATTTGCTGTATTACTTCTGCACCAATAGACGCAGTAAATGCATCTTCACCGTACTTATCTTTTGCTTTCTGTAATTCTTCCTCTGTTAAGAGTTCGCCTTTTTGTAAAATCGATAACCCTGGGTCAACTACTACATAATTTTCAAAATAAAGAATCTTTTCTACATCTCGCATCGTCATATCAAGAATCGTACTAATTCTTGAAGGCAGTGACTTTAAAAACCAAATATGAGCAACGGGAGCTGCAAGTTCAATATGTCCCATTCTTTCACGTCTTACTCTAGAAACCGTAACTTCAACACCACATTTCTCACAAGTAATACCACGGTTTTTCATCCGCTTATATTTACCGCAAAGACATTCGTAATCTTTTACCGGACCGAAAATTCTTGCACAAAATAAACCGTCTTTTTCAGGTTTAAAAGTTCGATAGTTAATTGTTTCAGGTTTTGTTACTTCACCGAAAGACCACGAACGTACTTGATCGGGACTTGCTATATTAATCCTTATCTGATCAAATTGTTGAGTATTACTTAATTGTCCGTAAAAATTTACTACACTCATAAATACTTTTCCTTAAAAATTACTCGTACTCTAAAAATGTCACCACGTGACTTATTCAGCCTTGTTGCATGGCTCGTTTATGTCATTCTTAGCAACGGCGGGAATCCAGCCATTAAAAGGTACATATACAACAAGTTTTTAAAATTAAAAGCTCGATTTATCTCGCTTTACCCTGGATTCCCGCCTACACGGGAATGACATAAAACACTTTTCTTCAAATCATACAACAAAGCCAATACTATGCAGAACAATATACTTCGAGTAAATAAAGAGTAGGTATACGAAGGTCAATTTCAAAAAGAGCAAGGAGTCTGCAAGACGAGGAGCAGAGCGTATACTTAATACGTGAGCACCGCAGTACTTGCTAGACAACGTAGCCAATTTTTAAAATTCACCGAGTATACATTTAACTCGAAGTCACTTCAAGCTTTACGTTAAGACATAAAGATCTAAACTCTTTTATCATAACATTAAATGACTCAGGAATACCTGATTCAAAATTATTTTCACCGCGTACTATAGAATCATAAGTTTTAATTCTACCGTTTACGTCATCTGACTTAACCGTTAACATCTCTTGTAAAGTATAAGCTGCACCGTAAGCTTGCAGAGCCCAGCATTCCATTTCCCCAAAACGCTGTCCACCAAAATGAGATTTACCTCCAAGCGGTTGCTGCGTTACTAAGCTATAAGGTCCTATAGAACGGGAGTGAATTTTATTATCGACTAAATGATGTAATTTCAGCAAATATTTCTGTCCGACGGTTACTAGACGATCAAAATATTCACCGGTTCTACCGTCAATTAATTTTACTTGTCCTGAAGGATCTTGACCGGCAAGTTTTAGCATATCTTTAACATCCTGAACTTTTGCTCCGTCAAATACAGGAGTTGCAAAATGTACACCTTTATCTACTTTCTTACAGAAAGAGATAATCTCTTCTTCTGATCTTTCAAGTATAGGATTAATATCTTCCCCGTACAGCTCAATTAAGAACTTCTTAATCTGCTCAATACCGATCTGTTTATTTTGATATTCCTTGACTAATTCGGATATTTTTTTTGCTAAATTTATTGATGCCCACCCAAGATGTGTTTCTAAAATCTGTCCTATATTCATACGGGACGGAAGACCTAGAGGATTAAGAACGATATCTACTACTCTTCCATTTTCTAAAAATGGCATATCTTCTTCAGGCAAGATACGTGAAATAACACCTTTATTTCCGTGTCTTCCTGCCATTTTATCACCTGGTTGTAATTTATGCTTAGTTGCGATAAATACTTTTACTACTTTTAAAGCTCCTTGAGGTAAATCATCACCGCTTTGCAATTTCTCTACCTTAGTAGCGAATCTTTTATCGAGAGCATATTTTTTCTCATCATAATGAGTCTTAACCTGCTCTATTTCATTCATTACATTTGCATCTTCCACAGTAAACTGCCAAAATTGCCCTTTAGATAAACCTTTCAGCGTTTCGTTAGTAATTGTTTGTCCGGCTTTTACTTGCTTAGGACCGTTAATAATCACTTGCCCTACTAAAAGTTTTTCAAGCCAACTAAACACAAAATGTTCAATAATTTCTAATTCGTCGTCTCTGTCTTTTGCTAATTTTTCAATTTGCTGTTTTTCAATAGCAATAGCTCGCTGGTCTTTTTCTACACCTCTACGAGAAAATACCCTTACTTCTACCACAGTTCCGCTAACTCCGGAAGGTACATGCAGAGATGAATCTTTCACGTCAAAAGCTTTTTCTCCAAAAATAGCACGTAACAACTTCTCTTCCGGAGTAATAGGTGACTCGCTTTTCGGCGTTACTTTTCCGACTAAAATATCGCCGGCTTTTACTTCTGCACCTACATAAATTATTCCGACCTCATCAAGATGACGCAACGCTTCTTCACTTACATTCGGTATATCACGGGTGATTTCTTCAGGACCAAGACGTGTATCTCTAGCTATTACTTCAAATTCTTCAATATGAATAGATGTAAATACATCTTCTTTTACTATACGTTCGGATATTAAAATTGAATCTTCAAAATTATAACCATTCCAAGGTAAGAAAGCCACAAGCACGTTTCTACCTAAAGCAATTTCACCGTTGTCCGTACTAGGACCGTCAGCTATAATATCGTTTTTCTTAACGTAATGACCAACCTTAACTAAAGGCTTTTGATTTATACAAGTATTATGATTAGATTTTTGGAATTTTAATAAATTATAAATATCAACCGAAGGAGAACCGTCAACTTTTTGTTCTAGAGTTCTAATTACGATTCTATTTGAATCTACCTGCTCAACAATACCGTCATGTAACGCAAGTACCGATGCTCCGGAATCTTTAGCTACCACCCCTTCAACTCCGGTACCTACAAAAGGTGCATCCGTTTTGATTAAAGGAACGGCCTGTCTTTGCATGTTTGAGCCCATCAAAGCACGGTTAGCATCATCATTTTCTAAGAAAGGTATTAGAGAAGCCGCAACCGATACTACCTGCATAGGCGTTACATCAATGAAGTCCACCTCATGCGGCTCTGCCATTACAAAATTACCACCTTCAACTCGGCAATTAATAAACTCTCCTTGTAATACTCCGTCTTTGTCAATTTTAGAGTTTGCTTGTCCGATTTTGTATCTACCTTCTTCAATAGCAGAAAGATATACCACTTCATCAGTTACACGCCCATCCTTAACTTTTCTATATGGACTCTCTATAAAACCGTGTTTATTTATCCTAGCATAAGTAGCCATAGAGTTAATTAACCCGATATTCTGACCTTCAGGTGTTTCAATAGGACAAATACGACCGTAATGAGTCGGGTGTACGTCACGCACCTCAAAACCTGCTCGATCTCGACTAAGACCTCCCGGACCGAGGGCCGATAACCTTCTTTTATGAGTTATTTCTGATAATGGATTTGTTTGATCCATAAACTGCGATAATTGCGAAGTACTAAAAAATTCTTTTACTACCGAAACTAAAATTTTAGAATTTACTAAATCATGAGGCATTACGGTATCAACATCACCTGCTGACATCCTTTCAATTACAGATTTTTCCATTCGGACTAAACCTATTCTAAATTGATTTTCTATCAATTCACCTACCGATCTAACCCTTCTATTACCTAAATGATCAATATCATCTATGATACCTTTACCGTCTTTAAGCTCTACTAAAACTCTTACGATATTTTTAATATCATCAATTGTTAAAACTGTAACTTCTTCAGAAATATTCAGTTCTAACCTAGAATTCATTTTTATTCGCCCGACTTCCGAAAGATCATATCTTTCCGCATCAAAAAATAAATTATAAAACAGACTTTCGGCTGCTTCAATATTAGCAGGTTCGCCTGGTCTTAGAACTCTGAAAATGTCGCATAATGCTGCCTCACGGTCCTGGTTTTTATCAGCAAATAAGGTATTTCTTATATATGGACCGGATTGAGGATTAATCACTAATACGTTAACATTTTTAATTTTAAGATCATTAATAACATTTAGCATATCAGCAGTAATCATTTCGCCGATTTTTGCTAATATTTCATCACTTGCAGGATCTCTTAAATCTTCGGATAGATATTTGCCGATTAAAGTTTCATGAGCAACTAAAATATTATTAAGTCCTTCTCCAAAATATTTTTTAGCCAAACGCGGGGTAATTTTTTGTCCTGCTTTCAGTAAAACATTTCCGGTATCTGCATCTACTAAATCACTTGTTAAACGATGAGCAGTAATATGCTGAGGTATAAATTTAACCGCCCACCCTTTATTTTTAACAAGCTTATAAGTTACTGAATTATAGTAAAACTTTATAATTTCTTCAGTACTCATACCTATAGCTCTAAGCAAAGTAGTAGCATAAAGCTTTCTTTTTCTATCAATCCTGAAATAAATAACATCCTTAGCGTCAAACTCTAAATCAAGCCAAGATCCTCTATATGGAATAACGCGAGCAGAATATAAAAGTTTGCCAGAAGAGTGGACTTTTCCTTCATCATGATAAAAGAATACACCTGGTGAGCGATGCATTTGTGATACAACTACTCTTTCCGTACCGTTGATAATAAAAGTACCGTTTTTAGTCATTAATGGGATATCACCCATATATACTTCTTGCTCTTTAATACCTTTAATTTCTCTAGTACCGGTATCCTCATCCATATCCCAAATACTTAATCTTAAAGTAACTTTAAGAGGAGCAGCATAACTTAAACTTCTTTGACTACACTCTTCTACATCATATTTTGGAGTATCGAATTCATATTTTACAAATTCTAAATTAGCAATATTGGAGGAATCTGAAATAGGAAAAATTGAGTTTAATATAGATTGTAAACCTTTGTTTTTTCTTTCAGAATCTTTAATATTTAGTTGTAGAAAGTTTTTTTCATATGAATTTTTTTGAATTTCAATCAAATTCGGTATATCTGCTACTAAATTTATGTGACCGAAATTTTTTCTTATTCTTCTATTATGTGACAAGGGTTGTGCTTCTATATTATCCCTTAATGAAACCATATAATCTCCTGACTGATAAAATTACTGCCCGTATTGAAATGACTAGGTTCTGTATATAAAATTTAAATTATTTATATTTTAAGCAATAAAGTTCTTATTGGAATAGATACCTATTTCAATAAAATGCTTATAATTTGCAGTAAAAAACTAAACTATACTGTTTTAAATTTTTTTACATAGAACCTAAATTAAAGAAACCTAGTAAGCTTCTTGTTTATAGTCAATTGATTTGAACTTGGCCCTTCGTTGTTCATCGGCTCGCCTATTATAGGCTTCGCTCCTCACGCCTGTCACCAAATTCAACTGAATTAACTACAGATCTTGTGTAGGTTCTGTGAACATTTCTAAAAAGATTTAATTTTGGCTATTTTTTGCTACAAAAAATTATAAGAAAAATAGGTAGCTATTCCTTTAAAAATCTTATTAATTTTTACTTAAAATATCTAATAATAACAAATCAATTAGAAATGTTCACAGAACCTAGGAAATTTCAATAATTTAAATTTCTAAACGTATGGTACGTTAATAAAATTATTTTAATTAATAAGACTTTTAATGAATAGCTTTATCCTATTTCAAAAAAATAACTTAAATTAGCTTTAAAATAATTTTTAAACAAAAAAGCCTTATTCAAATTTAATCGCTAAAATAAGGCTTTTTAGATTTTAAGAAGTTAATTTAAAGCTATAAAATTTTTATCTGTGATGCAAAAAACATTAGGTTCTGTAAAGGGAAATTAATCTATATTTAGTTCTTTTTAATTACAAATTATAAGTTTTTTTTGGAACAGAAATAACTATCCCGGCAAGAATCTTATTAATTTTTACTTAAAAATACAAATAATTTAACTTTTCTTTACAGAACCTAATGCAGAAATAATTATTTTAATTCAACTTTTGCTCCGGCAGCTTCTAACTTACCTTTGATTTCTTCTGCTTCTGCTTTTTTCACATTGCTTTTAATCGGCTTTGGAGCTTCATCAACTAATTTCTTAGCTTCAATTAAACCAAGACCTGTGATATCTTTTACAACTTTAATTACTTCAACTTTCTTGTCGCCTACAGCTGCTAAAACTACTTCAAATTCAGTTTTTTCAGCAGCTGCTTCAGCCGCAGGAGCCGCATGAGCCGCTGCTACTGCTACAGGTGCTGCTGCAGATACACCCCATTTTTCTTCTAGCATTTTCACAAGCTCAGCTGCTTGCATTAATGTTAATGATGATAATTGTTCTTCAATTTTAGCTAAATCTGCCATAATTTTTTCCTTTTTACTTTTTTATATTAAGTTAATTTTTACTAGCATGTGCTTGTATTACTCTCGCCATACTCGAAGACGGGGCTTGTAAAACACCTACAACCTTAGTAGCCGGTGCTTGTAATAACCCAACAATTTTACCTCTAAGCTCATTAAGTGAAGGTAGCTTAGAAAGTTCTTTTATTGAATGCTCATCTAACACGTGATTATCGACTATTCCACCAATAATCTTAAGATTATCATTAGCCTTAGCAAAATTAACTACTAATTTTGCCATCTCAACCGGTTCTTTAGAATAAGCAATAGCAGTAGGACCCGCAAATAAATTAGCAATATTATCAAGCCCTGTTTGATTTGCAGCTATTTTTGCTAAAGTATTTTTAACTACTTTAAAACCTGCTTCTTTAGACTTAAGTAATTCTCTAAGCGAACTCACTTGACTAACGGTTAATCCGTGATAATGAGTAATAATTACAGATGGCGATTCTTTATAAATATTTACAATCTCCTCTACTGCTACTGGTTTTTCTGATCTTAACACCTTTTAATTCTCCTTTTATAACCAGTTTAATATATTTAAACTGATACAAATGCTTAAAATAACAAAACTTTTTTATTATTAATATACTACCGTTAAACGACTATAAAAATTATGCTATACTAGTTAAATCTATTTGTACCGATGCTCCCATAGTAGAAGATAAATACATTGCTTTTAAATAACTTCCTTTTAATCCGGCAGGTTTTGCTTTAACTACTGCCTCAATAAACGCATTTAAATTTTTTAATAAATCTTGGTCTGAGAAAGATAATTTTCCAAGCCCTGCATGAATTATACCTGCTTTCTCTGCTCTATATTCTACCTGACCGCTTTTAGCATTTTTAATAGCATTTTTAATATCTAAAGTTACAGTACCAAGTTTAGGGTTAGGCATTAAACCTTTTGGCCCTAAAATTCTTGCAACTGAACCTATAGCTGCCATCATATCAGGAGTAGCTATACATACATCAAAATTAATTTTTCCTGCTTTAATTTCATCAATGATATTTGTCGAACCTACTAAATCTGCTCCGGCACTTTTAGCTTCTTCTTCTCTTTCTTCTTTACAAATAACGGCAACTCTTACGGTTTTGCCTGTACCGGCAGGTAAATTAACTACACCGCGTACCATTTGATCAGAATGCCTAGGATCAATTCCAAGCTTCATAACTATTTCTAAGGTTGGATCAAACTTAACATATGATGCTGATTTTAATCGCTCAACTGCATTTGTTAAATTATATAAAGCATCTGATTTTACTTTTTCTCTAGCTTCTCTTATTTTTTTACCGCCGCTAATTTTTACGGCAACATCTTTCTTATTTGACATAATAATTAATTTCCTACCACTTCAAGTCCCATAGATGCAGCACTACCACAAATAATTTTTGTTGCTGCTTCAATATTTTTTGTATTTAAATCAGGCATTTTTAACTTTGCAATTTCACGGCAATCATCCATAGTAACTTTACCTACTACGGCTTCTTTTTTAGTCGCACTAGAACCTTTAGTAATTTTAGCATACTTCTTTAAAAAGTAAGATGCCGGTGGGGTTTTTATTTTAAAAGAAAAACTACTATCTTCATAAACAGTAATTACAGTAGGCAAAGGCACTCCTTTTTCCATACTACTCGTACTATTATTAAACTCATCACAAAATGTTTTAATATTAACTTTTCTTTGCCCAAGTGCCGGTCCTATAGGAGGAGCGGGAGTAGCTCCGCCAGCCGGAATGATTAAATTAATATAACCTTTTATTGCTTTCTGCGACATTTATAAATATCCTTATTTCTCTTAGAATTAATATTACTTTATAACACTCTTACGTAGAGGTAATTTATACACCGTACTTTGCTAATATTAGCTTAAAATAAAAATAATTAAGTAAAAATGATAGCTTGGACGGCTGCTTTATACTATCATTTTAAAGTTTTAATCATTTTTCTTTACTTGATTAAAATTTAGTTCTATTGGAGTTGCTTTACCAAATATTGAAACTGAAACTTTTAACCTATTTTTTTCTTGATCTATTTCCTCTACCGTACCCATAAAAGTTTCAAAAGGACCATCTGTAACAGTCACTATTTCACCAACTTCATACAATTTAGAATTTTTTGCTTCTTTAGCTTCTGCTTCCAAATTATTAAAAATATTTTGTATTTCGCTTTCTGTAAGAGCTTTTGGTGTGGTTTTGCTTCCTAAAAAGCCGGTTACTCCAGGTATATTTTTTACCAAATGCCAAGATTTATCAGTCATATTCATCTTTATCAAGACATAACTCGGCATTAGTTTTTTTTCTACCTTGACATTTTTACCGCGTTTAACTTCAGAAACTCCAAAAACAGGTATTAATATGTCTTCAAAAAAATCCGTCATCTTCTGCTTAGCGATTTTTCTAAGCATATCTTCTTTTATGCGTTTCTCTGCTCCTGATGCCGTATGTACTACATACCACTGCTTTACATTTTTTTCAGAAGAAGGCAATATATTATCTATACTCTGTTCTGTCACAATTTATTCCTTATACTACTTGCCAATATTAAGCAAAAGCTGCATTATATTATGTATACTATAATCAAGCACCAAACAAATTAAGCTAAAAATAAAAACTGCTACTACCACTACTAATGTTGAA
Source organism: Rickettsia endosymbiont of Omalisus fontisbellaquei (assembly GCA_020404465.1). Lineage (GTDB taxonomy): Bacteria > Pseudomonadota > Alphaproteobacteria > Rickettsiales > Rickettsiaceae > Rickettsia. Next base: position 1,382 of record DYDV01000043.1, on the reverse strand, counting down.
GCAACAAGCTCTTTTCTAGTTGGCCAAACTACCTTATAAGTTTCTTGTTTAACTTGTTCAAAAAACTTATAAATTTTATATTCTTTAAACATACTTTTGTTAGGTAATTTTTATTAGACTTCTTATAAAATTCTACTTCTAAAGGTAATTGGAATAATGATCCAGTACTCCAATTCTCACGTACTAGTGAGGTGAAGCATCTCTTTCAAATTCCTCTCTCTATAAGCGAATTTTGTAAAAAGTCTATATTTTATAGCAAAAAAGCTCTAAATCTATAATGGCAGGAGCGACAGGCATCGAACCCGCAACCTCCGGTTTTGGAGACCGGCGCTCTACCAATTGAGCTACACTCCTATCATATTTTTAATAAAAAATCAATAAATTTATTAAAAATATTTGTTATTATTAAAAAATTACTATAATAACCGGTACTTCTAATTTATAAGCTGTCACGGTAAAACAACATTTATCTTTGCAAGACGTGACATTAATTATATCTAATTAGACCCCTAAATTATTTTTTAGCTTTAATAATATCAGCTACCTGACTCGGCACTTGATCATAATGAGAAAATGTCATACTAAACTGAGATCTACCTTGAGATAAAGACCTAAGCGTATTAACATAACCAAACATTTCCGCTAAAGGAACATTTGCAGTAACTACTTGAGCATTCCCTCTTGGATCCATGCTTTGGATTTGCCCTCTACGACTATTTAAATCGCCTATAATATCACCCATATATTCATCAGGAGTGATAACTTCAACTTTCATAATCGGCTCAAGTAATTTAGGATTACCTTTCGGCATCCCTTCTCTAAATGCTGCCTTTGCAGCAATTTCAAACGCAAGTACACTAGAATCCACATCATGGAAAGCTCCATCAATCAAAGTAGCTTTAAAGTCAATCATAGGATATCCGGCAATGACACCGGTTTCTCTAATATTATTCAATCCTTTTTCAACACCCGGAATATATTCTTTAGGTACTGATCCGCCAACAATTTTACTTTCAAAAACAAAAGTTTTATTTTTATCTTCATCCTTTAGATCTTTCACATCTTTTAGAGGTTCAAAAATAATTTTTACACGTGCAAATTGCCCCGCACCACCGGATTGTTTCTTATGAGTATAATCGATTTCACAAGACTTAGTTATAGTCTCACGATATGCTACTTGAGGAGCTCCGATATTTGCTTCAACCTTAAACTCTCTTCTCATACGATCAATGATAATTTCTAAATGGAGTTCCCCCATTCCTTTTATCACTGTTTGTCCTGTTTCATGATCTGTTGAAACTCTAAATGACGGATCTTCTGCTGCTAAACGAGAAAGTGCTAAGCCCATTTTTTCTTGATCGGCTGTTGATTTAGGCTCTACT
>DYDV01000042.1 GCA_020404465.1 Rickettsia endosymbiont of Omalisus fontisbellaquei | reverse complement strand
GCCGATAATCACAATAGGCTTATGCCCATGCTGCTGTAATAGTCGCAGGATCATTATCTGCATTAAACTACCGATGTGAAGTGATGTAGCAGTACAATCAAACCCGATATAAGCAGCTATCTTAGTTTCTTTCGTTATATTAGTTAACCGATCTAAATCGGTACATTGATGGAAATATCCTTTGTTTATAAATTCTTCTATAAAAGTCATATATTGTTCTAAATTTAAGTTTATTACTATAACGTATGTTATCCCTAGCTAAAAGCGGCATTGCCCACATGGATCGAAAAACCTCCTCTATGTCATCCCTGCGAAAGCAGGAATCCAGTACCTTAAAGCTTTTTAAAAGCTCGATTTATCTCGCTTTACCCTAGATTCCCGCTTTTAGCTAGGAATGACATAAGAGCCATGCGGACACGAGCAACGCCTACGGCTGCATAGCTCACGATAAAATCTATAGTTTTACAATTTAGTAGCGTCTAAATGAATTAGCATATTAAGATAGGTTTGATAAGGTAAACCATGTTTAGAAGCTTTAATTTTTATTGCTTCTATGTCATGCTCTGCAATCCTGATAGTAACGGATCTCTTTTTATTAAGATGTGCTTTTGCAGATTTTTGAAGCAAAGCTATTTCACTTTTATCATCAATTTTTTGCTGCTTTTCAAAATTATCTTCAATATCTTGTTCGTAAGGATCTAGTTTGATACTCATAACACAACTATTTTCAATTTTAATTTATTATAAATAATGTAAGTACTTTGTCAATACTTGATATATTAGATTATCATGCGAATAGTTGTAAATCCGTACATTGGATTTTGTGAAAGAAATTTAATTTAATCTATTTTTTAGTTCTCTTTGTATCATAGGAAGTAAAATAAAAATTAAAACAGGTAATAAAGCAAATTTAAGCAAAAGTATGAAATTAAATAATATTGTTGAATTTTTTATTACAGGAAAAGTTTTATAAAAAAAGAATAACAGAGTGAAACTAATAATTATACCTATAGTTTTTTGAACATTATTTAAGATCAAATCATAATTATATTTAAAGCAAATATATACGATACCATAACCCACTAAAGTTCCTATTGGTAATAAAAGCAGTAAGGGAAAAGGATTGTCTTTCCATAAAAAGAAACATATACCTATCACAAAAGCCAATGTACAATAATAAGATTTAGCGTTATTTTCCCATCTACTTATTTGTGCTTGCATAAAATTACTTCTATAAAATAAAACAATTAACACTCCAAAAATCATACCGCCTATAACATCATATATACTATGTATTCCAAGATATAAGCGTGAAAACATAATATTAATAATCATTGCGATAGACATTATTTTTAACGTTTTTGAATTAAACGATAAAAATATTATCATAAAGAAAACAGTAGACACCTGTACATCTCCACTAGGGAAACCAAATGATCCATCATTAATAGGTAACATATGTAATGTACTAGGTGGACGAGGAATAGAAAAAGCCTTTTTAATAATAACATTCAATAATGTTGCAAATGATATAAGCCAGCCTAAATCCAAAAATAATCTATTTCTTGGATTTAACCAATAGGCAATCGCAATAATTGTAATGTAAAAATAATCACTAGCGAAAAAAGGAAATATTTTAAACCAGCTAGTTAACATTTCACTTCTAAAATTCAATATCCATTCAGGATTTATTTTAAATAACATCATTACATATAATATTTTTTAGAATAGTATAGACATAACCACAGATAAGATAGATGGTCAATGATAGAATATGTTTGTTAGATACTGTAGTAAAAATTTTCTTAATTTTTTAAGAGATAATTAATATTCTCTCTTGACATGTGACTAGATATTATTGTATAATGCCTTTAAGACGAAAAAAGACCGTCGAAACGGATTATAATTTTTAGCTGAAATAGATTAACTAGTTACTAATTTATTAACTAGAAATTAGATCTTAGTTAGTAATTAAATCAATTAATTTTTTAAGGGGAAAAATTATGTTTAACTTTTTTTCAAAAAATACAGCTTCTAATAACATACCATCTGAAGTAGTAAATAATTCGACTACATATGCAGGAGTAAAAGTTTCTGACGCAACATATAACTACTTTGCTAATGCTACAGAACATTTTGCAGAAGCTACAGCAGCTGCTGCAAGTTGTGCAGGATATGCTACTTTAACTGCTGCTCATGCTGCACAAACAGCTATGCAAGGTGTACTTGGGCTTTGTGCTTACAAAGAATTTGCCGGCTACTTAATGACAGGACACGCATTTGGTTTTGCTGTACCGACAGCCGTAGGTGAAATTCTAGGAGGAATTGCTACTACAATGGTTAGTCATCCTACAGCTTTTATGGTTGGCTTTGTTACGGCAGCAATTGCAGTTTCACCGGAAAATGCAATAGAAACCGTAAAGGATGCAGCTTGCACAGTGATAAAAGCAGCAGAGTTCGTATATCACGATGCAGCAGGTATACTAAATGCAGCAGCAGGTATTGGACATCTTGTATATGATAACTTACCAAGCTACAGCGAAGTAACTCCAATAGATCTGGCTGGTAGCATGGAAATTTCATGGGTAGATGCTGTTGCATAAATACTAAAATAGCTACTAACTAAAATCGTCATTGCGAGGAGCGAAGTGACGTGGCAATCTAGAAAAAGATTAAAAAAATTCTGTAAATCAGAATTTTTAACTGGATTGCTTCGTCGAAACTTACAGCTTCTTCTCGCAATAACGATTTTACTATAGTGAAATGCGTTGAATTAGATGATATTTATAAGAAATATTTTATTTTTTTAAGGATATAGCGAATACCGCTAATGCCAACCCATTTACGGTATGAGATATGTTCTTTAAAAATTAAAAGATGAAATATAAATGTCACCTAATTCAATACATTTCACTATATACACCAAACAATGCCTCTTCCTCCTCAAAAACTTATCAATAAAAATCTCACTAAGTGCTTTTTAAGTAATAACTTAATAATATTTAACTTAGTTTAATTTAAATTAACTTGTGAACAGAATTCAATAATAGTTTAATTAAATTAATAATTAAGCTAGCGATTTTATTATGTCTAAAGATAACCAACAAACTAAATCACCTATTAATGAGAACCAAATTAAAGAAATTATTAGTGGTGCAAGAAACGATATAAGGGATATAGAAGGTTATGTTCTAGGGCAGTTAAAAAATCAAATAATAGCAGATAAAAAACCTATAGATATCAATAGCGAAGATTTTAAAAAAGCTTTTAAAGGAACATTTGAAGCTGATCCTAATGAAACTTCTACCATAGAAATAGACGGGAAAAAAGAAGTGGTAAAAAATAACGTTATAAATGTTCCGGCCACAATACTTGCAATAACTGAAAAAATAAATGATTCCCAAGATAGAGGAGCTTCATCTGATAATTTTGTAGAACTTAAACAAGAAATGGAAAAGTTCTCCACTGAATTTCGAGAGGCTTTTACTTCTAATGAAAAAATAAATAATTTAATAAAAAATCGTTTTAAACAAGAGGTTATAAATGAAGCTGTACCTTTTAGTCAATTAATAGACGCTCAAGTCGCTCAAATGAATATGGGCGAAAAAAAGGACTTGGTTAACAATATATATAAAAATATAGAGATACCAGATAAGTTATATGAAGATATAGTTTTAAACGGAAATAATGGGCTTAAAAATCAGCTAGCAATTAATGTTATTGGACCAGAGATACAAAAAGCATTCGGTAATCCGCCAATTACTCTTAAAAATAGCTCTGATAAACCTTATGAAGTCACAACTTTAGATAGCTCCAAATTAACTCCCGAAAATATAGAAAATTTTACCAAAGCAGTAGATAATAAGCTTAAAGAGGTGAATGATAGATTAATAATTAATAAGAAAATATTTGAGGATTTAAAACAAACCAATCCTTCCATTAGTAATACTCAAACTAAGCAATTTGAAAATTTTTTATCCAAATTAGATACACAATCTTTAGAAAAAAATAAAGAAAGCATGGTTAGCTTATTTAATGGTGTAAATAAGAAAGCTGAACTTTCACCTTTAGAAAAAATTTATACAACAATTACCGGACAAAGCCAGGAAGAATATCAAGCTAAAAAAGTAGAAAAGATCTTAACTATGGAATATCCTAACTATAAAGTTATAGATGATACCAAAAGCTATAAAAGCTCCCTTCAAACACCTACTCCGGTACAAATAAAGCAAGAACAAGAGCAAGCAAGACACAGACAAGGACAAGAGAAAGCAGAACACGTAAAACAAGCTTTAAATACACCAACTAAGACACCGACTAAACCGCCTAGACCGGTCGGAAAGTATCAAAACCTAGTACAATCTACCAAGAAAAATGACTCCCAACAACATGGCAGATAATTTTCTTCAACCAATAAGATATAGCATATTCTCGATCGCTTAATACAAGAGAATTTTGCATGACTCGCCTATACTCACGTAGTTATCTAATGCTTTAGCAGGCTCGCATTTAAACTCACCTTGTCTTAACCTTTCTGAAATATGCTGTACCCCGCAAGAATGACTATAGTACCGGACAATTTTGTTCTATGTCATTCCCGCGAAGACGGGAATCCAGTAAAACACATAAAAAACTTGTTTTTTATGTGCTTATTTTGCCTAATATGTAACTTCTGTATCAATATTGAAGTTATTTTCTTAGATCCCGCTTTCGGGCGTTGTTGCATGGCTCAGTTTTCCGTCATTGCAAGAAGAATTACGCAGTAATTCGACGAAGCAATCCAATAAAAAATTCTGTAAATCAGAATTTTTTTATTATTTTTCTGGATTGCCGTGCACTCTTAGAGTGCTCGCAATGACGATTTTCGAGCCATGCAACAACGTCCCGCTTTTGCGTGGATGACATCGAATAAAAATTATCCGGTTACCTTACTGATATCTGGTTATATTTTATAATAATAAAATTTTATTTCGTTGTTTTTAAATGCATCTTTTTTATTCCTAAAACCCTTTTTCAAAGAGTTACAGGAAAAATTAATATTACCGGCTTGAGCCGTATCCGGTCCTTCATTTTTTATTTTCTCTATATCCTTACTACTTGGTACTACAACGGCAATATGCCCTGCTCTTTTTGGATTAGCATTTTTATACACAGATACAACAAAATATCCTTGATTAGCAAACTTTTGTGCTTGAATAAAACTATCATCACGATTTCCTGCTTTAACATAGTTCCATCCGTTTTTTATTCCGTCTGTTTCAAGCCATTCAGCTTGCTTATTTGATAAAGTAGGTATAAACTCTTTATCGCTTTCAGGATGAGGAAGTAGAGACTTATTTGGAAGACCAAAGGCTGCACTAGCAGCATACGCAAAACAACTACAATGAGTCAAACGCTTTAACTTAGGAGAGTTATATTTTTCTGTTTCTTTTAATAAAGTTTCACCCGACTTACAATTTATTATATTACCTTTCTGCCATTTTTCTTCAACATTTAAAGAGTTAATTACCTCTAAATTTTTTTTAGCGATTTCTGATATATTGTCTGCTTGTGCAGTCAAATTAATACAAAATAAGTAAACTATAATTAATTTTATTTTATTCATTTTTTTCTCATGTTAATTTATAAACCTCTATATACAATATCTAATATGATAATTCAACTACTAATTGTAATTTTTTTATATTTTATTATTTAGAGAAATATAAGAACACTCTATGTTTCTTGACAAATGCCATGCTTTTATATATGCTTCTTCGTATGTTAGCAACAAGAAATAAGGCTTAGAAATTAAGTACTTCAAGCTTAGCACCCGTAGCTCAATTGGATAGAGTATATGACTACGGATCATAAGGTTAGGGGTTCGACTCCTCTCGGGTGCGCCATTCTTCATTTTTCGGTATTTCTACAAAAATATCAAACGGCGGACGCAGCATAAAGTCAAGCTTTTTGGGTTTTAATGTTAGGTTAGCAAATACTATTCAATAGCTTTATCTAATAATCCATCTTAAATAATTCTTTCTTACATATGATTTTCTTTGTCGAGGTGCAATTCCTGCCTGAAATATCTTATGACTCTAAGGGTGGTCCTGAATTTTCTACGGACATTGTTTCTACCTTTAGCGGTTATAAACAGCGTAACATTATACTTACAGATGGCACGAGCTAAATATGACATTAGTAGTGGCATTAACACCGAAGACTCATTCAGCTATATATTAGCCACAAGTTACTTTTTATTATTACCTAAAAATTCTTTAATTTCTCTAACCAACCTTTGAATATGAGATTTATTTAGTTTTTTGTATATTAAGAGTTAGTCAATAGATAATTATCAATTTTCGTGACAAGTTTGATTTACCAATGATTGATAAATTAAACACTTCTTAACTTTAGAATACTAATCTAAATTAGGTACTAGTTCATTTTAATCTAGACTAATAATATATTTTATATAATAATTTTACTACTTTTAGGCTCCGTGAACAAAACTTAAATTAATGGTAAAAAATATGAAAAATTCAGAAGACAATTACTATTTAGAAGTAGGAAAAAAGGGAGAAGAGCGTCTTAATATACTAAATCAGATAATCAATGATTCAAGCTGTAAGTTTTTATTAAAAATGGGTTTGAAGTCGGGAATGAAAATTTTAGAATTAGGATGCGGTACAGGGCAAATGGCTATTTGGCTAGCAAAACAAGTTATGCCTCAAGGCACGGTTATTGCGATAGATAACAGTACACAACAAATAGAAATAGCTCAAAAGTCCGCTCAAGAAGCAGGAGTAAATAATATAGAATTCCATGTAATTTCTGTAAAAAATATTGATTCTTTGGATTTAAATAATAAAATTGACCTAGTTTTTGCTAGATTTTTGTTCGCTCACTTAACTGAGCGTCAATCCGTACTAAATACCGTTAAAAACGTTCTCAAATTAGAAACGGGAATTATTGTGCTACAAGAGCCTATATCGAGCCAAAAATTTTGTTATCCTGAAAACCCGGCTTTAAATCAACTAACTGCTTTATCGCTTAAAGTTAATCAGTATTTTAATAAAGACTTTAATTTAGGCATGAAATTAGGAGAGCTTTATAAGAACGCAGGATTAAAAGTTTTAGATTGTCAATACCATGATTCTTTATCAAAAACGAAAAATGAAAAACTACAATTTTATCGCTCTCTTGAGGAAGCAGAGCCAACGGTTTTAAAATATAATTTAGCTACTAAAGAAGAACTTAATATTATAAAAGAAGGGCTTAAAGCCCTTGCAGAAGATGATCATGTTATGGTAAGCGGTATGCCTAATATAATTATCGGTGGTATTAATGTAGAAATGATAGGCGACCAAAATATGACGGTTATTACGGACTTGGAATAATAAAAAATTACAATCAACAATTTAAATTGTTGACTTATTTTAATTATTTCTATAGCTTACTTTTCCTAAGTGATAATTAAACTCTATCATTCATATATAAGCTAATTTTTAAGAGTTAAAACATGGAAAATAACGAAGAACAAATTTTAACCTCTGAGTCTTATATTGATGAAGAGGAAGAAAAGCGATTAAAAGCTCTGAATGCAAGAAAAGAACTTAAATTAATATTAATAACTCTTGGAATAGTTTTAACTAGTTTTTTAACTTTTACTTATTTCTTTTTAAATTACGTAGAAGAAAAAGCAGCAGAGTATAAATTACAGCAGGAACAAGAAGCTAAAGCAACTAATAAAACAGAATGAAGTTGTTTAAATACAATATAACTAAAAGTTATTAATATATTTAAAGTTAAAAAACTATTTGTTATTGCAATTTTTTAATTTTTACTATAATCATAATCAACTATTATTAATATAAATAAAATAACTTTTATGGAAGATTTAAGCTCTTGGAAAGAAAAGTTTGAAATTTGCGTTTATGCTAAGAAACTATTAGACAAAATCGAATATTTAAACATTAAAGTAAAAAATCCTGTTGATATAGAGGAAGTTAAAAAAGGCATTTTCTATGCTCGTAAATATCACGGTTCACAAATGCGTCAATCAGGCGATCCTTACTATTCTCACCCGATTGAAGTGGCTATTATGCTTGCTGAGTTTGTAGCCGAAGAAGCCCCTAGACTTTTTACTGCTATTATGCTGCAAGCTGCTTTACTTCATGATACTATTGAGGATACAGAGCTTACTGAAAAAGTAATTAATGACATTTTTGGACCGAAAGTAGCAAAACACGTAGAGGGTTTAACAAGAATCAAACTTTATGGCAAAATAAGTGCCGAGGAAAGTCTTAATTTACTGATCAAACAAAAAAAATATAATACAGCTCTTATAAAATTATTTGATAGAGTGCATAATATACAGACTTTAGGAGCTAAGTCACCTGAAAAAGCTAAAAAGATTATTGAAGAAACTTTAATAAATTTTGTAATTCTAGCTGAATATTTAAAAATACCAGTAATAAAACAAAAAATAGTTGATTTATGTTTCCAACATTTATCTATTAAGCAACTTCTAGCTCAGGAAGATGATCTTTTTCAAAATAATTTTCATTCTTTTTTTCTAATGTTTCAAAATGAGTTATCCCGAATAGAAAACCTAAACCGGTAGGTAGCATAATAATTAATAATCCCCAATGGTTAAAATATTCTATTATATAAACAAAACCAAAAGATGTAACCACGTGCATAATAGCACGTGAAATAGCAAAGGATAAAGCAATAGAGGTAAACCGTTTAAATATAGGAAAATACTTAAAGAAAATTGGTAAACCGGTAGAGCTGTCAGGTCTAAAAAAAATAAAAAATGATTGTATTAAAAATAATTCGGTCGGAGACCCTACTTTTAAAATTAGATATGGACAAATAATAGCAAATCCTAAAAATATTATTAATCGAGCTTTAGCTATTTTTAGTGGATAAATTTTATAGTATAGATAGATTAATAGCACCGTACTAGAGAAATGAACTACTGAAACCCAAAAATTATGATGTATTACTTCCTCAGCACTATAACCAAAAGTAGTTTTTAATATATTACTACAGTAGAAGTATAAAAAATAAAAACATACAGGCCATGTGCAATCAATTGCGAATAAAGCAAAAAATGTTTTTAAGTTCACTTTTTCTTGCCAAATTGGATTATTTTTTAGTTTATTTCTATCTATATTAGCTTGCTCCAGTAATTTCTTTAATTGTTTCTTAGCGTTGGCAAAATCAGCAGTTTCTCTCAAAGCTTTCCTTGCTACAGTTCCTATAATTGCAACGAATGCCCCTGCTAAAAAAGCATACCTCCAATTTAATCCATTAGAAGTAACAAAAGATGCAACTGCTAAAGCTCCCATTCCTCCAGCCGCAGACAAGCAACCGATTAATGATACACTTGAATATTGAATAGGAGGTTGGGTTATTTCTGTTACGTAAAGTTTTGCTCCTATAATTTCACCCATAGAAGCCATACCTTGAATTATACGGCATAACGTTAGGATGACTGATGCTATGATTCCAATTTGAGCATATGTAGGAAGTATTGCCATTATACCGCAGGTTAGAGCCATAAAAGTAGTTGTAATTATAATAGTAGATTTTCTACCTATATTATCTCCTAACCATCCAAATATCATAGCTCCGACAGGTCTAAAAACAAATGTAGAACAAAATGCAAAGGCAGTAAGGAGAGAATTAACAAAAGGGTCATATTTAGGAAAAAATAACTCGTTTAAAAGTACTGCCATATGGACATAAAGCATTAGATCAAAATACTCTAAAAATGTACCTATTGATAATAACCCAACAGCCTGTTTTTGTTCCCTTGTTAAGCTTCTTTGTTCTTTTACATAACCTAGCATAAATTTTTTATAAAAAATTAAATTGTAAAGAAACTTATACTGTTTTATATAAAAGTCAATAGAAAATTTCACCTAATGCGATAAATAAGAAAATGAAGTGCAACTTAACCTGCTTCATATACTAATGCGTTGATCGTACGTGAATATGGCATAACCTTACCGATAGTGGAAAACTAAAGCCTATTAAAAACCAAGTTAAATAAAATTTATATCCCAAATATTGTTTGAAGAAATAATTAATATATTCAATCAACGCTATTAAAACGACAATTATAACTAAGTTGACGAAATAATTTAATTTTGATTGAGGTAGTCCCAAATATTTATAAAATAACCCCCAAGAAATAGTAAAACCGAGTAATCCCCAAAATACCGTCCATACCCAAGCAAGACAATTCGCATCAATAATTTTAAGATAAGCTACCATCGGCACGGTTAATAACCATAAAAACGTTCCAAGCATAAAAGGATATTTTTGAACAATATCCTCTTTGGTTAAACTATATACAAAAGCAATAACCATTATTCCAATTGTTATAGATGCAATAATATCAACCGGATAATGATACCCCTTATAAATCAGCGAAAATCCAATACCGGTTAAAATCACTATTATTATTATTCTTAATAAGAAATGTCTAATATTCGCAAAAAACCAACCGTAAAATACTACGCCACTGCTCATATGACCGCTAGGAAAGGCAAAACCTTTAACGCTTAAAGCAGGATTCAAAGGTATTTCAAATGTATATTTTAGCAATATATTTAAAATTGTAGTGAAAAGTAATACACAAATAGCTTGTGCAAATAGTTGCCTCCTAAATATAGTAAATCCGAGTATTATGATAATTTCATAGATATACTCCTGACCAAATAATAAAAAAAATTTTGTTAAATATTGAAAAAAAATATCCTTATTCATTGCTTTACTTAATTTTATTTATATATAATTGAAGTTAACAAAAATTATAAGCTATAGATATGAAAAATATTTTCCGCAAATTTATATTCATAATTTTCTTATGTTTAATAAATTTACAAGTAATTGCTGCCAGTTTTAACGAAAAAATACCTTTATATTTTAAATTAACTAATGAAAATCTGTTAGCAGGTAAGAATTCGTTAAATATTGACCTTTGCGATGCTAGGATTAAAGAATGGTGTACAAAGCCACAAAGAGAGCTAGGGCTTAGCGGAAAAAGGATGAATGATTACATATCTATTTCACCTGATCTTAAAGGTGAATGGCGGTTTGGTTGGGGATATAATATAAATTTTACTCCGGAAAACAATTTTGCAGCTCATCAAACTTATAAGGTTACTATCGAAGATTATATATTTCCTCATTTTATCGGTTTTAAAAGTAACAATATAAGTTTTACAACTATGCCGTTACTTCCTATTATTAAAGAAATGAATTATCTACAGGATAATATCGATATTTCCAAAAAATTTGTTCAAACTAAAATAGCTTTTAACTACCCTATCGATCCTAAAACTCTAGAGGAAAGAATAGAGTTTATAAGAGCCTCAACTAAAGAAAAATTATCGTTTTCTATCAAATTTAACACAGATAACACGGAAGCTACGGTTATTACTAATATACCACCGCTGAAAGATAAAGAAGATACAGTTTCCATAATTATAAAAGACGGTGTTAAACCTCTATACGGCGGAGAGAATTTTGCTCAAAAAAATGTTGAAGTTCAAAAGACATCAAATAACCTAAGATATTCTTATAAAGAAAACGTACTAATTCCAAGCCTATCATCATATTTAAAAATCACTAATACTACTGCTACAATTGTTAAAGACGACAAACTGAAACCTGAACAAATAATTATAATTACTACAAATACACCGGTATCTAGCGAAGAGGTAAAAAAACATTTAGAGTTATTTTTATTACCGCAAGACAAACCGGCTTTCTTAGGAGTTGCAGGCAAAAAAAACTACAAATGGCAAAGCCCTAAAGAAATAACCGATGATATCCTTAAATCGAGTGAAAAAATAAATTTTGAGTTTTTACCTTCCGTCCCAAGCATTACTACTATGCATAGTTTTAAAGTAGATACGCCTCCTACAAGAACTTTGCTTGTTAAAGTAAATAAAGGCGTTAAAACATCAGATAATTTAACACTAGGCTCAGATTACTCTCAAATAGTACAAATACCGGATAATACTAAAGAAGTTAAGCTAATGTCTGACGGCTCTATTCTTTCATTAGCCGGCGAGAAAAAGCTTCCCGTATATTCACTTGGTATAGATAAACTATATGTAGAAATCGATAAGATTAACCAGCAAGAAGTTAATCACTTAATCAGCCAAACAAATAGATATAATATTTTCCAAAACCCGACTTTCATAAATGAATATTCTTTTAATGAGTATAATATTTCTGAAGTATTTCAAGAGGAAGTAATAGTTAATTCACAAAATTTAAATTTACCTAATTACACCGATTTAGATTTTAGCAAATATTTTAATTTAGAAGACTCAGGTAACTATTCTAAGGGGTTATTTTTAGCAAAAGTTTATGCTAAAGATCAATCTGATAACATAATTTCTCAAGATAAAAGATTAATTTTAGTAACCGATCTTGGTTTTATAGTAAAAACCGATAAAAGCGGAACGCATCATATATTTGTTTCTTATATCAGTAACGGTAAACCGGCCGGCGGAGTTAAAGTAGATATTATAGGGCTTAACGGTGAGGTGCTCGTCAGCAGCAAAACCGATAGCCAGGGGCATGCCGTTTTATCAAATATACGTGATTTTACAAAAGAAAAAACTCCAGTGGCTTACATATTAACGACAAATGATGATTTTTCGTTTATGCCCTATAGTAGAGTTGATAGGCAGGTTAATTATTCACGCTTTAACGTATCAGGAGCAGTCAGTTCTGATCAAGGGTTAAAGGCTTATTTATTTTCCGACCGTGCTATCTATAGACCAAGCGAGCAAGGTCACATAGGCATTATGCTTAAACAAACAGATTGGCAAGGAAAATTAGACGGCTTACCTTTAGAAATACAAATAACCAATCCTCGCGGGAAAGTAATAGATAAAAGTAAAATAACTCTAAATGCGGAAGGGTTTAGCGAATATTTATTCGCAACGCTTGATGATTCCTTAACCGGTTTATATAATATAAGCCTATATTTAATAGGTGATAAAGGCAGCAATAATTATCTTAATAGTTTATCGGTAAGAGTTGGTGATTTTCAGCCTGACCGCATGAAAATAAGCGTAAATTTCAATAATTTACAAGATGAACTATGGACGAATCCAAAAGACCTTAAAGCAAATGTTAATCTTATAAATCTTTATGGCACTCCCGCAGAAAATAGAAAAGTCAGCGGCTTTATTGATATTAGACCTACCGAGTTTTTTGTACCTAGCTTTAAAGATTATAAATTTTATAGTAGCAAAGGAAATAAAGAGTTTTTTAATGAGCGTTTAGGAGAGATTACTACCGACTCTACAGGTACGGCAAACTTTGACCTTAACCTTGAGAAATATTATAACGCTACTTTTAATCTAACATTTTCAGCGGAAGGATTTGAGCCTGATTCAGGAAGAAGCGTAAATGCAAGCAAATCGCTTATAGTTTCACCTCTGCCTTATATTATAGGGTTTAGAAGCGATAGTGATTTAAAATATATTAAGAAGAAAACAAGCTCAGCAATAGAATTCATAGCCATATCAAATAAAGCAGAAAAAGTAGCCGCACCTGATTTAACGCTTAACTTAAAAAAGATTAATTACGTAAATAACTTAGTAGCAGATAGTAGCGGTAGTTATTCTTATAAGTCGGTACCTATTGAGACTAATATATCTTCGGACAAGGTTAATATTACGGCTATAGAAAGTTATATTTATAAAGTGCCTACTAAAGAAGCAGGCGATTACGTTATTTACTTAACCGATAAAGAAGATACAATCTTTGCCCAAGCTGAATTTTCGGTAATAGGTGAAGGAAATGTTACGGCTAATTTAACAGACAAAGCTAACTTAAAAGTTAAGCTTGATAAAGACGATTATAAAGCCGGTGATACTATTCTTTTAAATATTATAACTCCTTATACAGGTTATGGGTTAATTACTATCGAGACAGATAAAGTACATAATTTTGAATGGTTTAAAACTGATGAAAATAATAGTATTCAAGAAATAAAAATACCCGATGGCTTTGAAGGTAAAGGATATGTCAATATACAATTTATAAGAGACATAGAAGCTACGGAAATCTTTATGTCACCGTTTAGCTATGCGGTTGTGCCGTTTACTGCGGGCATTTATAAACATAAACAAGATATTGAGTTAACGCTTCCTGCAAAAATCAAATCAGGTGAAAAATTAACAATTAATTATCGTACTGCAAACCCTGGTAAAATCATAATATTTGCTGTTGATGAAGGGATATTATCATTTGCAGGTTATCAAACTCCCGATCCGCTTAATTACTTCATTAACGATAAAGCCTTAGAAGTCCGAACATCACAAATCATGGATTTAATATTACCTGAGCGTCCTTTATTAATGAAAGCTTATATGGCAGCACCTCCAGGTGACGGTTTTATAAATGTCGCTCGAAATCTTAATCCGTTTAAAAGAAAAACTCAGCCTCCAGTAGCATTTTGGTCAGGAATTTTAGAAGCGGATCAAGACGTGCGAGAAATCACATTTGATATTCCAAGCTATTTTAACGGTACTTTAAGAGTCATAGGGGTAGCTTCAAGCCTTGACGCTATAGGAACTTCTAAAGCTGATTTATTAGTCCAATCCGATCTTATTATCAATCCAAATTTACCTTTATTTGTAGCTCCAAGTGATGAGTTTACAGTACCGGTAACAATCTTAAATAATCTAAAAGATTCAGGAAATGCTCAAGTTTTCGTAAATATCGAAACAAGCGAAGGGCTTAAAATATTAGACTACCCTACCGAAATACAGATAGATGAAGGCAAAGAAACTACTATTAATGTTAAATTAATAGCGACTGATAAACTCGGTTCGGCAGATTTAAAGGTTGTGGCTTCTATAAATCATTTAAAGCCGGGTATAATATCTATGGCAGTAGTGCATAGCTCAGAATTAACTAGTACTACGAGCGTTCGCCCTGCTATTCCGAGCGTCACAACAGTTGATACGGGCTTTATTACAGGCAATAAAGCTAATTTAAAAATCTTGCGAGATTTATATCCTGAATTTGCTAAACTGCAAATTTCCGCTTCTAAATCGCCGCTTGCTATTATTTCCGGTTTTAAAGATTTCCTAGATAATTATCCTTATGGCTGCACTGAGCAATTAGTAAGTCAAAATTTTGCTAATGTTTTATTATATAATGAACAAGAGCTAGTTCAGATTCTTAAAACCGACCGTAAAAAAATGGATGAATCATTATCGAAACTATTTCAAACTTTATCGGAACGTCAAAATTATGACGGTGGATTTAGATATTGGAATAACTTTAACGACGATTCCGATCCTTTTATTTCAGTCTACACTGTGCATTTCTTAAGCGAGGGAGCAACTAGATATTTAGCCGTTCCAAGCGATATTTTTAATCAAGGTATTTACTACTTAGAGAATATGGCGAATAGATCAATAAACTCCTTAGACGAAGCAAGAGAAAAGGCATATGCGGTTTATATCCTGACGAAAAATAGCGTTATTACTACAAGCTATATTGCAAATATTTTAAAATATTTAGACGAGTACCATAAAAATACGTGGCAGGATGATTTAACTAGCGTTTATTTAGCAGCTAGCTATAAAATGCTTCAAATGAATGAAGAGGCAGATAAATTATTAGATAAATTTACTCTAAATAAACCGATATCGAAAACAGACTATCAATATTATAATCCTCTAATAAAATATAGTCAGTATTTATACTTAATTTCTACACATTTCCCTGAAAGATTAAAAAACTTTGATCAGAAAATTGTACAGGATATCGCTCTTTTTGCTAAAGACAGCTATAATAGCCTATCGGCAAGTTACGCAATTATGGCAAGCCTTGCCTATGCTGATAAGATAAATACTGTAGATGAGGCTACTATTAAAGTGACCTCTACAGATAAAGAAGTTACTTTAAAAGGAGATAAAGTGATGATTGCTGAGCTGTCAGTAGAAAATAAGGATATCGACTTAACATCCTCAAGTAACGGCTTTTTCTATCAGCTTCTAACTTCAGGTTATGACAAAGTTTTAAAAGAAAATAAAGAAATCATTAAAGGCGTAGAAATAACCAAAAAATATCTTGATGAGAATAATAAAGAAGTCAGCAAAGCAAAATTAGGTGATAATATTACGGTAGAAATCACTATGCGATCAGGTAGTAATAAACTTCTTAGCAATATGGTAATACTTGACTTATTACCGGCAGGTTTTGAGCTTTTACCGGATAACAATAACGTAAATATATTAGAACGCACGCAAGAAGTAATGATATGGAAACCGATATATGTAAATAATCGTGACGATAGAGTCATGATTTTCGGTACTATTTCTGATCAAAAAATGACCTATCAATATAAAATCAAAGCGGTTAATAAAGGCATATTCTCTACTCCTGCCATTTATAGCGAAGCTATGTATGACCCCGGGACTTATTACCGCGGTGTTATAGGCAGTATTATTGTGGAGTAGAATAGTATAATATGCCTAATGCAACCGAACTATATGAAGACGGGTTAACATATGAGGAAGCAGGCTATTATATTAATGCTCTGTTACAATATGTTAATGCGTTAGCTTTTGATAGGAAATTAACTGTAATTTATAATAAAATAGGTAAGATATTATATAATAATTATAATAAATATTTAGAAGCATTGCATTGTTTTACAGCAATAAAAAATTTACCTGAAATGGAAAAATGTTTTCAAAAATTAGACGAAATTTATCCTAATAGTGCTTATATTGAAGATATTAAAGGAGATTGTTACGCTACAAGCGATCTCATACTAAAAGCACAAGAATGTTATTATGAAGCTTTAAAAATAACTGAAGATACTGAGTTTAAATTCGGTATATATTATAAAGTGACGAATTTATCAGAACAACACTATAATGAATTTGATATTAATTATATATATAATGCTGTTTATGAATTGTATAAAATTGATCTTTCTTATGAGTTAGATTACTTTTAGAATCTCAAACAGATTCTAAATTCTCCTTTAAAAATGTTTATAATCAGCGTATTTCAGAAAACTTTAGACCAAAACAAATTTAAAGACAAACCTGCACAGCGTATAAAAATACGCAAGCTATGGAGTAATTAATAAATTAATTTCTTGTTTTACCGCTTTAGCATATTTTTGAAGACTTAAAAAATTTGGGAGATGATGTCCGCTTTCCATTCTTGCTATTTGAGCCTGAGAGGTAGACATTTTTTTAGCAACATCAGCTTGAGTCATATGTGATGCAAGACGTGCTTTTATTAAAGCCTTTGCTATCTCAAATTCTATTTTTTTTTCTTCATAAGCTTTCGCTACTTCAGAGTTCAATAATAACTCTTTTTTAAATTCATCAAAGTTTTTCATTAAAACCTTCCTTCAATCTAGTTTTAGCTATTAAAATAGCAGTTTTAGGAGTTTTTTCCGTTTTTTTGATAAAGCTATGCAATATTACTATTTGCTTGTCTTTAGCTAAATAATATATTGATCGTGCTATATTATCTTTACCGCGTAATCTTAGCTCCCAAAATTTACCCTCTATATTTTTTGTATGCGGCATCCCTACGTTATATGGACTAAACTCAATCAGCAATTCACATACGTATAAAAAATCAGCTTGCAGATTATAACTAAGTTTTTTCACCTCTTTTTCTGCAGTTTTATTTATAAATGTTATAGTCCATTTTTTCATATAGGTAATATATCATATGTGATATATTACTCAATAGCTTTTTATTAAAATTAAAAGTTTTTACTCTTGAGTCCTAAAACACTTTCAGCTTCTCTATAGTTTTTGGATCTTTTGCGAGTTCTAAAAATATTTCCCGCTCATAGGTAAGTAATTCTTCTTCATTTGTTTCATGGTGTTTATCAATAATATTTTGGAATTTGCTAAGTACTTTATTTTGTAGATCATTATATTTTGACGTATCTATTTCATTTGCTAAAATTACTTTAGGCAAAGTAATTTTATGCGGGATCGGCACTATTTTTTTAGCTAGATTTAGTTCTAAAGCTTCTTCTAAAATGTAATTCTTGTTCATATTTATTTGCATATTCTCTACATCATAATCTGCTTTAAAATAATCGGCTGAACTTGATTTATTCTGCTCTAAAATATTTCTGATATTTCTAATTAGTTTAGTTTTATCTCCCTTGCTTCGAGCAAACATTTCAGTAACACCGCCCCACCCTGGTATTAAACCGACACCAAGTTCTACGAGTCCAGCACTCAGTTCCTGATTTGCTACAATATAGCTTGAGTGCAATAGCAGCTCACACCCTCCTCCAAGTGCTACCCCTTTGGCACAACTAACAATATGAACTCCCGAATATTTTAAGTGCAACATAGTTTGTTGCCCTAGCTTCAATAAATTTTCTAGATCATGAAAATTGCCTTCTTCAATATAGGAAAGAAGAAGCTTTAAATCCGCACCAGCAGAAAAATTATTTCCTTGCGGATAAATATAAAGATTTTTACCATCATTTTCAGCTTTACTTGCCGCTTCTTGTAGTAAATAAAACACCTCATGATTTAAGCAATTCATTTTTGTAGTAATAACAAAAATGAAATTTTCATGATAATTTATTAGCTTTGCAGAATCGTTTTCTAATACTACCTGACTTTCTTGTAAAATATCTTTGTGAGAATTAAATTTTTGTTTATCAATTTTTTGATATTCTTTATTGGCTAAATACGGTGGGAGTGATATATACATTAAACTGGCATTTTTAATTACTAAGTCCCAACCATCTTTAGCCGCTATAGTCAATAATTCAAAAGGACCGTATTTCCAGCTATACCCAAGTTTCATAGCAGCATCTATATCATAAATATTATCGGTTACAGATGGTACTAAGCTTGCTAAATAAATATAAAATTCCGTGATAATCTCACTAAAAAACTTGCCATAAACTGAATCACTTACAAGAAGCTCATCAAGATTGTTAAATTCAACATCTATTTTTTGAACAGGGCTATATGATAAATCACTTATATTGATAACTTCTTTAATCTTTTTACCGTTTGATACCGATAAACGATAAAACCCACCGCCGCCTTTACGCCCGATTAATTTCTGCTCAATCATCTTATCAAGAACAGGCGTGTTTATATATATTTTATGATACGCATCATTTGAAGGAAGAGAAGCAAGCAGTGAGCTAGATATTAGTTTCATTACATCATGCCCGATCAGATCATATAAACCGAAAATTCCAGTACTCGGTAGTCCAAGACATGAGGTAATTATTTTATCTATGGTAACAAAATCAAGCTGCTCTTTTATAGCTTTTCTTACAACTAATTCAAGTAAAAAACATCCTACTCTATTCGCTATAAAGCCCGGAGTGTCATTACATTTTACTATGGTCTTACCAAGCGTTTCGCTTAAGAACCCTGATACTCTTTCTATGGCTTCAGGCTTTACTGTAGGGTCAATAATTAACTCCAGCAGCTCCATATATCTGGGAGGATTGAAGAAATGCGTAATAACGAATCTAGATTTGATATTATCCGGTAAATTCTCTTTAAGTCTTTTAAGCGGTAATGTAGAGGTATTAGAAGCAATAATTGCATCTTCTTTAAGATAAGGAATAATTTTATTATATAATTGATGTTTTATTTCCAGCTTCTCAACAATAACTTCAATAACTAAATCACATTCTTTAATTAAATCTAAATCATGCTCTAAATTACCGATAGTAATGAAATTTTCTTTATCAGGAAAAGATAAAGGAGGAGGTTTTTGTTTATGCAAATTTTCTTTAGCAGTTTTGACGATTTTATTAGGATCATCAGAATCTTTAGCTGCAATATCCAACAATACAACTTTGTTAGACGAATTAGCAATTAAAGCAGCAATCCCTGACCCCATAACTCCTGAGCCGATAACACAAACTTTTTTTATTTCATTTTGCATAAGTTACTTCACTCCTGATGGTTATTGTCTTCTATGTCATTCCCGCGAAAGCGGGAATCCAGTAAAACCTAAAAAAACAAGTTTTTTAGGTTTATTTTGTCAATTAATATGTAATTTTTGTACTGGCATTAAAGTGATTTTCTGGATTCCCGCTTTCGCGGGAATGACATATTCTACTCATATCACGTCATCGCAATAGACATAACCTTTACCGACCCTGCCCCCGCTTGTCGTAAAATTTTAGCACATTCATTTATAGTAACTCCTGTAGTAATAACATCATCTATTAATAAAATTCTTTTATCTACAATATTATATTTTGTGTTAAATTTGATACTACCACTTATATTATTCTTTCGTTGTCTTCTTGATAAAAAGGTCTGAGACTTTGTCCATTTTGCTTTAATTAAAATATCAGCCTTTAAAGCTTTATTTGTAATTTTTGCAATATCCATAGCTAAAATATGAGCGGGGTTATACATTCGCAGTAACCTTTTAAACCTATTCATCGGTACGGATATGATTAGATCAGTATCATTTATATCTTCATGATATCTGTTGTATAAAAGCTTAGCAAAAGTTTTAGCAAATATTGTTTTATCTTGATATTTAAACTGATGAACTATTTTTTTACTACATTCATTAAATTTAAACAGACTACGAGCCAGATCATAATTAGGCTTGCTGCTATAACAACGTCCACAAATGCAGTTATCTAAGACTTTTATACTAAATCTTTGTCCACATATACTACAATAAGGTCTTGCTATAAACTCTAACTTCTTCCAACAATCACTACAAAATTCACCGTTACTATTTAATATTTCTGAGCATCCTAAACATCTCTGCGGCAAGATATAATCTATTACACTATTATAAACCTTAACTAACAACTAAACTCCTCTTGAAGATTCTTGTTTCTTAGATGCACTTCTTCCTGTTGGTAGTGGCGATATATTATTACTGCGAGAAGTAACCTTACCGTGCGTTAAACTTTCCTGCATATCATGCACTTGTTCTTGTACTTTACTTTGAACAGGGCTAGGAGAATTTTGCTTTTTTAAAACCTCTGTATTTTGAACTTTCTCATCTTTCTTAGAATGCAGAGCTTTTAAATCACTAAACTGTGAGTCGGCAACATATCCCGCCCACTCTTTTACTCCTGAAACCAATTTTTGGGCTTTAGTTTTTTCCGCTGGTACTTCAAATTCCTGTCTTGCTTCTACTTCTTTTTGCTTTGTTGCAAATGCTGCTTCAAGCTGAATTTGATTTAATTTATCAATATTAGGAGTTTTTTCTAAAAATTCTTCTAATGTTGCAGTATTTATTTTTTGTTGACGCTCTAGTTCAGGTAACTTTTTTGGATCAGTGTAGTCTGGTGCAAAGGCTTTTAACTCATTTATTTGGTGTATTGCATCTTTTTTTTGCTCCATCCGAACAAGTTTATTATCTGTTTCGCCTAAAAAATTAGCAACCATGGTAGTGCCTGCTGCAACCCACCCGACAGGATGGGCTACAGCTGCAGCTCCAGCTAATGTAGAAACAAATCCGGGTACACTATCTCGGCACACTTTCGTAAATTCTTTAAAATAAGTATTAGTAAAAGGCTTTTCAGGCGGTTCTTCAGACGGCTTTCTATACATTTCACTGCCCTTGTGAAATAAAAACTTCTCTAAGTCAGGAGAACTTTTACCTGTAATTTCTTGAGCCTTATTTTCTAATAATTTACGCTGCGTTTGTTTAGACTCTTTTATGTTTTCTAATGATTTTTTTTCAGCATTCCGAAGTTTTTCATCCCTTACTTCTAATGTTTCTTTTCCGACATTATATGCAGTAGCAGCTAGCGATACACCAGCAATAGCAAGAACTACAGGAATACTTACAACAGGAAAGGCTAATGAAACTGCGATACCGGCAAGTTTTATTCCTAATGCTACCGGTCTAGTACCCATAGTTTTATAGGTTTTTTGTATCGCTTTTGATATAGTTGCTCCTCCCGGAATGGGTTTAAGCAATTTATCTAATCCTCTATCAATTATGTTAGGAGGAGCTACCCCTTTTTCTTTAATTACCCCGCCAGCAGATAAGTTATCAAGTGGAGCAGCTAGCTTAGGTATGTTTTCCACAGCTTTTATAGGGTTGCTGAATGCTGAAGCTATTACCATACCTGCTGCAGCAAGAACTCTTGCTATTCGACCGGCTTTTAGCCCCTTGTCATCCTTTAATACTCTTCGAGTATCTTGAGACTCCTGCTTAGATTTTTTAGGAGGTTCAAGCGTTTCAGATTTTTGAGATATATCTGGCTGATTAGCATTACTCTCTGTTGCATTCTTTATTCCTTCTTTAGAAGCATTAATAGATGATTTATTGCTTAAATTTTCTTTACTCATACATATCTCATAAAATTACGTTCTATGTTATTCCACATTCTATGTCATTCCCGCGAAAGCAGGAATCCATCTTTTAAAAAATATAACAAACAATGCTTTTATCGATTCTTAATTACTGGATTCCCGCTTTTAGCTAGGAATGACATCGGAATATACTCCGAGTAAATGAAGAGTCGGTAGACGAAGGTCAATTTCAAAAAGAGCAAGGAGTTCACAAGGCGAGGAGCGGAGCGTATACTTAATACGTGAGCACCGTAGATCTTGTAGAATGACGTAGCCAATTTTTGAAATTCACCGAGTATACTCACCTCTTCCCCATCGCATAGCTAGTAATCAAGTTTTTAATAGGTTTAAGATTATTTATTGCTTTAAATCCTATTTGCCTTATACATCTTAAATTTTTTGAATAATGTGAAAAAATATTATTTAACTCATCAGTCAGCTTATACATAATAAAATTATCATCTTGCCTTAGCTTTTGATATTCTTGTAATGTACCATTATTACTAACAATTATACTCAAAGTCTCTATATCCTTTATGCCCTGATTAAGTCCCTGCCCCGCCAGTGGATGTACTGTGTGAGCAGTATCGGCAATAAGCACCATTTTATTATGAAAATATCTATTTGCCATACGAGCTTTTAACGGGAAGCTACTCATTTCGCTATCAATCGTAATTTTACCTAATGAATTACCAGCATTTCTTTGAGTTAAAAATCTGACTTCTTCTATAGGTAAGTCTAGAATTAAGGATGCTTGGCTAGCGGAAGTTGACCATATTACGGAAGAGCTATTTTGATCTTTCAAAGGCAATAAAGCAAAAGGACCAAGCGGCAGGAAATGCTCCATAGCACAATTTTCATGCGGCTTTTCATGCTTAATATTAAATGTAAGAGCGGTTTGATAAGGTTTTTCTATTTCATTAGCAAAATAATGAGACCTCACTTTTGAATTTGCTCCGTCACATATAATTAATAAATTACATTTAATTTGTTCATCATCAAATTTTATAATTGAGTAGTCATTATGACTTATAACTTCTTGATATTGATTATTATCAATTAATGTTATCAACGAATTATTAGTTACTTTCGACAATAATATTTTTTTAAAATCGCTATTCTTAACCACATATCCAAGTACAGTGTCATCGTCGTTTCGTAAATCTAATATCTCTGACGCCTTATTATCTACTACATATACATCTTGCATTTCTGCAACAAATTCTTCCAAATCTTTCCATATATCGATAGAGGATAAGAAGTTTTTAGAATACGGCGTTAAAGCAGTCGTTCTTATATCTTTAAAGAATTCCGGGCTTTTTATCGATTTACTCTCGAATATAGTAGTTTCTATACCCTTTTGTGCAAAAGAAAGCGCAGTTAGCATACCGCTAAGACCACAGCCTAAAATTGCTATATTAATCTTTTTTGTTTCTATTTGATTCATGTATAAAATATTTTAAATAACCGTTTGTGGCTATGAAGCTTAAAAGAAAGTAAATAATTGCTATATCCAAATATGAACTATTACCTAAATACAATCCTAAGCAACAAATAAACAAGCTAACAATAGCCGTAAAACTGTTTAGAATTAATAAATTTGTAAAAATATCTGTTTTTTTGATAAATAGGTAGGTTGTTAAGCAAATAAATAATGAAATAATAATTAAAAAGATGTTAAGCATAATTTTTAAAATTTGGTTTAAAATCGTCATTGCGAGCGAACTTTAGTTCGCGTGGCAATCTCAGGATTTTTGCACGAGATTGCTTCGTCAAAATTTTCAATTTTTCCTCGCAATGACGATTCGGCATCAATACACCCTTATTATATATAATCATTTATAATCCTACAAACTGCAAATAAAATTAATTAAAATTCCTTAAATAATTTTAATATTATGTAATCTTAGCCAATCTTTACATTATAAATAGCTATTGTGACAAAAATGTTATAAAAAAATGTTGCTTTCTTTTACATTCGGCATTAACGTATACTTAACATTAATATTTTTAAGGTAAATTGTAATGTCACCAATAGATGTTTTAATAGTAGACGACGAAGAGGATATACGAAATATTATTGCCGCAATTTTGAAAGATGAAGGTTTTAACCCTAAGGTTGCCGCTAATAGTACTCAAGCCCTTAAAATACTTTCCGAAAAACCGGTCTCTGCAGTTATACTTGATATTTGGCTTCAAGGAAGCGAAATTGATGGGCTTGGGATTTTAGAGATAATTAAAAAACGTTATCCTTTAATGCCGGTAATAATTATCAGCGGTCACGGTACTATAGAAACAGCGGTAAATGCTATAAAAATGGGGGCTTATGATTATATAGAAAAACCATTTAATAATGATAAATTGGTTATTTTACTTAAAAGAGCTTGTGAAGTAACAAAGTTAAAGCGTGAAAATATAGATTTAAAATCAAAGGTTATCGATAAAACCGAATTAGTAGGCAGATGTTCGATAACTTTAAAATATCAAATGGAAATAGAAAAGGCAGCGAGTTCCAGCAGTCGTATAATGATTCATGGTAAGGTCGGTAGCGGTAAAGAGCTTGCAGCAAGGTTAATTCATAAAAAATCTAAGAGGGTTAATAATCCCTTCATTATTTTCAGCCCTACCTGTATGACCACAGAAAAAATCAATCAAGAATTATTCGGCGAAGCAGAAAAACAGGAAAATAATACTAAGCGCCCTACTATCTTAGAATTTGCCAATAACGGTACCTTATATATAGATGAAGTCAGTAATATCCCCATTCCTATTCAGATAAAGTTATTAAAATTTCTTAAAGATCAAACCATTACAAAACCTTGCGGAAAAAATATTAAAGTCGATATAAAAATCATCACTGGTACTTCTAAAAATATCCAAGACGAAGTCAATAACGGTAAATTTTTAGAGGATCTATATCATCGTCTTAATGTTTCTTCTCTAAAAGTCCCCTCACTATATGACAGAAAAGAAGATATACCGCTACTCGTAAAATATTTTGTTAAGCAGCTTTCAAAATTTTCAGGTTTAAAGGAACGTACTTTTGCCGATGAAACTATAGCAGCACTTCAATCCTATGAATGGCCAGGCAATATTAGACAATTACGTAATGTTGTTGAATGGACTTTAATTATGAATCCATTAACTACAGGTAATAATGAAATTATCAAACCTTATATGATACCTTCAGAAATATTAGCAAATAGTGCTAATCTTACAAAACTTGAAGATAGCTTTGATATGTTATCTATGCCGCTTAGAGAAGCTAGAGAAGTTTTTGAGCGTCAATATTTATCGGCACAAATGAGTCGTTTCAATAATAATATTTCAAAAACATCGTCATTTGTCGGCATGGAAAGATCGGCTTTGCATCGTAAATTAAAACTATTAAGCTTACATATACCTCCTACAAATAGAATAAATGAAGAAGAATATGAGGAAGCAAATGCTTAGAGTCATATCAATAATTACTATTTACTTGTTATTAAGCAGCTGTTCCGAATCTACTCGTGATGCGAATGGATTACTTACAGATAGCCAAAGCACGGTAATTCGGAATTATATAATATCGCAAAATTCTAAAAATCTTAAAGTGAACCTTAAAGAGAAATTCGGTTCAAATTTAAAAGGAGTAAAATTAATAGGAGTAAAGCTAATAAATGAAGATTTATCAGGAATAGATTTAACTTCCTGCGAAATATTACGTGCTGATTTTGCAGGTAGCAATTTAGAAAAAGCAATACTTACAAATGCTATAATTCAAGAAAGTAATTTTGCAGATTCAGTAATAAAAAATATTTCCGGATATAATTCTGACTTTCAAGGTTCAATTTTTAACAATATAACATTACAAAATACAAATTTTGTTCAATCAAATTTTAGCGATACTGCTTTTAATAAAACTACTATACAAAATGTTAATTTTGAAAACTCTAAATTTAGTCATGTATTATGGAGCAATAATACTATCGAAGGTGTTAATTTTCAAAAAGCTAACTTAAAGAATAATAGCTTTAAAAATACTAATATATCAAATTCAATATTTTATGGTACAGATTTGGAAAAAAGTGTAATAAATAACACCAATTTTACTAATAATTATTTTGAATCTAGCGACCTAAGTCAAACTAAATTAACGGCAGTAATAATTAAGGATTCTAACTTCACACAAAGTATTTTTAATGAAGTAAACTTTAATAACGTACAAAGTAATAACTCTTTCTTTTCATACGCTTCCTTTCAGGGTTCAACATTACAAAATATTAGCATTACTAAATGTGATTTACAAAACAGTACAATTAATAGTTCAGTTTTAAATCAGTTTAAAATCGATAATTCTATATTAAATAATATGAGTCTAAACGATAATAAATTTAATAATTTATCAATAAAAAATAGTAATGCTAATTTTGTAAGGATTAATAAAACTACAGGTTCAAATATCACTTTAGATAATATTAGCTATACTAATAATATTTTTAGCAATAATGATTTCAAACAATTTATAGTGATTAATACCAATTTAACCGGCAGTGAAATAATAAACTCAAATATAACTAATGGGCAATTTAATAATGTAAATTTTTCTAAATCTTTAATACAAAACGTAAATTTTTCAGATGTTAAAATTAATTTAGGCAATTTAAACCAAGTAGCTCTAATAAATTCTAATCTAACAAATACTGCGGTTATTAATTCCGTCCTTTCTAATTCACAAATAAATAATATTAACTACCAAGCATATTCCGGTTTTATTAATACTAATGTTTCTAATAATATTATTTTAAATAACGATAATTCGAGTAAAATCCCACCGAATAATATAGTAATAAGTTCGGTAAAAGATTTGCAAAGAATAACTAACTTAGCAAATATGAATTTAACAAATCTTGACTTAAGTAATCTAAAATTTGATAGAATAGATTTTTCAAATAGTATTTTTAAAAATGCTAACCTAACAAATACGGCAATTAAGAACTCTTCCTTACAAAAGGTAGATTTTTCTGCAACAACAATTTCTAAAACAGATTTTTCAAACTCAATATTAACAGATAGCATATTTAAATCAGCTAAAATTGATCAGGCTAACTTTAGTAACTCTGACCTAACAAATGTTGATTTTAGTGATGCGGCAATTAAAGATACTTCATTTGATAAGGCTAAGACAGGTGGCATGAAAGGAGTGGAGTAGTTTTTTTTAAACGTCATTGCGAGGAAAAACTGTAAGTTTTGTACGTACGCAATCTCAGGAGTTTCTCATTATTTCATGAGATTTCCACGCTTCAAGCAAATGCAGCGTTGTTGCATGGCTCAAAAAACCGGCTCTATGTCATTCCCGCGTAGGCGGGAATCCAGAAAAAAGTATAAATACAGCAAATTTTTGAAATTAAAAGCTCGATTTATCTCGCTTTATGCTGGATTCCCAGCCTACGCGGGAATGACATAAAACGAGCCATACTAACAACACCGCAAATACTCGCAATGACGACTTGGGTATCCACACGAACAATATCCCTCAGGAACGACATAGAATTTACCTTTGGTTGCTCTTTGAAGATTTTCCTTTATTAGTAGGTGTATTAGAGGGTGTAAATGAATTATTATTTATAAAAGCAGCAGGGCTTTGCTTCTTCATTTTATTAATAATTTGTTGTTGTTTAAGATTATTTATCTTTTGTTTTCCAGCTGTCCTTATAGATTTAGTAATTTTAGCAGTTTCTACAAATATTTCCTGAGGAGTTTGTAGCTGTTCAATTTGCTCATAATGTTTTTTAAGAAATTCTTCTTTTATCTTTGGTTTTACTCCTTTCAAATCAACATATGTTTTATATAACTTCTTTAATTGCGTTTTAGATTCTTTCATTTGTGTTTTAGAAGATTTTTGAGGAAGTGATTTAATCGAATTAACAAGACTACTACCTATTTCTTTTATAATATTAACTGCAGGAGAAGCTATTTTCTTTATTCCTTCAAAAATTTTATTTAATCCGCTAGCAATAACATCTAATATTTTAGGCTCATATTCTTTAGATATAGGAGGTGTATCCTTAATAATATCCCTAGCTTCAGTTAGATTATTAGCTAAATGAAGTAATGCTTTTTTCTCCTCTAACTCAGTAGCTCGATTAGCATATAAACTAGCTATATCTGCCTGAACATCTATAGTATCGGTAATTATTGATTTAGTATCATTAAAAGAAAGATCTATAGATGTCTTTTTCTGCGTTACAGGACTATCTTCTCTTAATTTATCTAGCCTATCACGTATTGCTTGGTCTTTTTGATCATTGAGGTTTTTACTTTTTTGTTCTAGTTTAAGCTCAGATTGCATCTGCTCAATTAAATCGTCTACTTCATTACCGGATTTTTTTGTGGGGACATAAGGTCTGTCTTGAAGCTTAGCAAACCTTTCTTCTAATTCTTCAAGTGTTGGAGGAGTGCCTTTAAGCTTTGCTAGTCTTTCTTCTAATTCTTTTATTATTTGATCGTCTTGCTCTTTCTTAGACATATATACCTCTGTAATAATTCTCAATTATTAATAACAAAAATATTTACAAAAATAAAGTATTTTTTAATATGAGGATAAATACAGAGATATAAATATTAAGAATGATTGCAATCAATATCGCCTGAACTTACACCTGCTATTTCAGTAGTAATATTTTCGTGGGTTAAATGAGCTATTCTAGCATCCCAAATTTCTTGAGCTTCGGGAGTCGAAGCTTTATAAGCCTTAATAAGGTTATCACCTTGTAAATTCTCAAGTTTTTCCATAGATAACAGAAAATTTTTAAATACCGGCGCATCTGTTAAAGCTAATTTAGGTATAAATATGCCCTGCTTAAGAAGAAATTTAGCCATTTCTATAAGGTTAAGTTGAACAACAAAAAACCAAGCAGTTCCTACTTGCTTTACATACTCAAATTTAGCATTAATATCTGCACCTCTTTTTAGTAAAAGCTCTACAACTTTAATATTATTACCTTCAACGGCTGAATGAAAAGGCGTTTTACTATTTTTAGAAGCTCTTTGATCTACAGTAAAAATATTCTTGTCGAGCAGATAATTTATAATATCTAAAGACCCTTTTTTTGCAGCAATATTAAATATATTAAATTCTCCACCCATATAGTCCATTACAAAATATGGATCACCTCCATTTTCAATAAAATACTTTATTACAGGCAATAAGTCGTGATAAGCAGCCTCTGCTACTGTTAACTTTGCTTTACCCTCTCTATAATAAGCTCTAAATTCTAGCAATTCTTCTTCAGATAAATTGTGTTTTTCTTTATATAATTCTAAAAACGACTCTTTTAATTTTTCTTCAAATAAATTTCTGTTTTCGTTATATAATTTTAAATATAATTCTTTTAATTCTTCTTTGGATAAATTGTGCTCTTTATATACTTCTAAAAATAGCTTTTCTAATTTTCTGTTAGATAAACTATATTTTTCTTCATATAATATTGGAAACGATTCTTTTAATGCTTCTTCAGATGAATTATATTTTTCTTTATATGATTTTAATAATAACTCCGTTAATTCTTTTTCAAATAAATTGCATCTACCTTTATACGATTCCAAAAAGAAATCCCTTTCTTCTTTCCACGTTAATTCTTCAAACATATTTTACCCTAATTTAATTATATTAACATCATAGATTTATATTAATTAGTTATATTATCTGCACTACTATCTGAACTTGCACCTGCTATTTTAATGCCGCTATCTTCAAAATGAAGATACTGAGTTATTTCACCTATTATTCCTGCTTCAGCTATTGCTTCAAAAGCAGTACCGGTAAGGGCTTTAACTGTACAAGCTATTTCAAAAAAATGAACCTTTATATAATTATCTACTTTTATAAGATCATCAGGATTAAAATTCTTTTGTGCTAATAGTATTTCTAATGCTTCCTTTTTATGTTTTGGCAAACTGCTATATTCTCTCAGTACAGCATACTCTTTATATCCTATAGCATTCTCTTTACTGAACTTCTTTTCAATAAATTCAGCCAACTTACTTAAAAAACGATACTTCGATACTCTAATATCCCAAATTTCTTGAACTTCCGGGTTTAAGGCATTATAAGCACTAATAAAATCGCTATCTTTAGAGTCATCGTATAAGTATAAATCCTCAAGTTCTTTTATAGGCAGCAGCAAATTGCCTACTTCCCTCCTGTCCAATAAATCGATATCAGGTACATATATTCCGTGCTTAAGAAGAAATTTAGCCATTTCTATATGGTTCATTGTAAAAATATAATACCAAACAGTTTTTTTCTCCCCTATATTAAATTTAGCATTAATATCTGCTCTCTTTTGCATTAAAAGCTCTGCGGCTTTAATATTATTACCTTCAACGGCTGAATGAAAAGGCGTTGCACTATTTTTAGAAGCTCTTTGATCTACGGTAAAAATATTCTTGTCGAGCAGATAATTTATAATATCTAAAGACCCTTTTTTTGCAGCAACATTAAGTATAGTAAGTTCTGCACCATATTCTTCTATTACAAAATATGGGTTACCTCCCTTTTCAATAAAATACTTTATTACAGGTAATAAATCATAATGAGCAGCCTCTGCTATCATTATTTTTATTTTTTTCTCGTTATAGTCAGCTCTAAGTTCTAGTAATTCTTCTTCAGATAAATAGTATCTTTCTAGATATACTTTTAAAAATAGCTCTTTTAATGCTTCTTCAGATAAATTATATTTTTCTTTATACAATTCTAAAAATGATTCTTTTAATTTGTCTTCAAATAAATTACCGTTTTCTTCAGATAATTTTAAAAATAACTTTTCTAATTCCTCTTCAGATAAATTACGTTTTTTATAAACTTCTAAAAATAAATCTAGTAATTCGTTACTGGATAAATAGTATTTTTCTTTAGATAGTTTAAAAAATAACCTTTTTAATTCTTCTTCAGATAAATTATACTTTTCTTTATATGATTTTAAGAATAACTCTGTTAATTCTTTTTCAAATAAATTACATCTTCCTTTATACGATCCAAAAAATAAATCTATTTCTTTTTCTTGCGTTAATTCTTCAAACATATTTCACCCTAATTTTATTTAAAATATTTTTAAATAAATTATGGTAAACATCAACTTAAATTTTTAATAAGCTATGAATATATTTCGAGTAAATGAAGAGTTGGTATACGAAGCTCAATTTGAAAAAGAGCGAGGCGTTTTGAAGCTTTTAACCACAGTGTACATACTAGTACGTGAGGATTAAAAGCAAAAAACAACGAAGCCAATTTTTTAAATTCAGCGAGTATACTTATCCAACACGTCCGACATGATTTTGCGAGCTATTGGGGCAGCAGCTTTACTACCGCCTCCTCCATGGTCAACAAAAACAGTAACGGAATATCGAGGGTCATGATAAGGAGCAAAGCCTAAAAACAAAGCATGATTACGTCTTTCCCAAGCAATAGAGTCACGGCTTAAATCGTCTTTAGCATTTAGTTTGCCTTGTACTTGGGAAGTACCTGTTTTACCGGCAAGCTGTCTATTTTCGCCCAAAATTCTATTATAATACGCCGTACCTCCCGCAACATTCACGGTATTATATAAACTTTCCTGTATTATTTTGATATTTTCAGGCTTAATATTGACATTATAAAACTCTGGATCATTTTTTAATACTCTAGGCGTATATAGCTTGCCGTTACTTGCAATAGCCGTAATAAATCTTGCAAGCTGAATCGGTGTTACTCCTAAAAATCCCTGTCCGATTGCTAAATTAAAACTATCCCCTATTGACCAAGGAAGCTTTAATTTTTTCTTCTTCCATTCTTTTGACGGCACAAACCCGCTACTTTCAGGAGCTAAATCAATACCGGTTTTTGAGCCAAAGCCAAATTCTCTTGCAACTTCAAGAATTTTATCCGGACCTACTATTCTTGCTAGTTCATACATATAAATATTACAAGAATGCTTTAAAGCAGACATCATATCTATCGTCCCGTGTCCGTTATGATTCCAGCATCTAAAGCTATTAGTATTAAGGGCAGAACTACCGTCACAAAAAACTGTTTTACTAGGATTAATACCTACTTCAAGGGCTGCAAGTACGGTAATTATTTTAAAAACCGAGCCTGGAGGATAAGAATTTTGTATTACCTTATTAATTAAAGGTTTATAAGGATCGCTTGTTAAACTTTGCCAATAACTTTCTGATAATTTACTAAAATTATTCGATTCAAAACCGGGCGTAGAAGCACAAATCAGTACGCTTCCGGTTCTACTATCCATAACTATTGCTGAAGAACCTTTAGGATTTAAATATTGCTGTATATTTTGCTGAAGAGAAGCATCGATATTTAAAGGCATGTCTTCCCCTGATTTAGTGGGGGTTCCTGCTATTTCTCTTACTTGTTTACCGTAAGCATTTACTTCAACTTTTTTATAACCGAATTCTCCTCGTAATTTGTTATCGTAATATTTTTCAATACCGGATTTACCGATATTAAAATCACTTAAACTATGTATATTTAATTCCTGCTTCTCTTGCTCATTTATTTGACCAAGATAACCGATTAGATGAGATACGGTAGCTGAAAAAGGATATGATCTTAAATATCCTATATCGATAAATATTGAAGTTAGTTTGTGCTTTTGTTCTTCAATCATCGATACTTGCTGCCAATCAAGCTGATCAAGTATTATTAAAGGAGTGTGACGACTAGATTTTTTAATCTTTTGTTTGATATAATTATATTTTTCCGGAGATAAATTTAAAATATTACTAATTATTTCTAATTCATCCCTATAATTATTATTAATGCTCCTATCTATTACTAGCTGATAACATGGTTTATTAGTAGCTAAAATATTGCCTTCTAAATCATAAATTCTTCCTCTACTAGGAGGAAGTAACACAAAACTAATGCGATTCTTGTCTGATAAAGTCTTATATTCTTCACTTTTAATAAGCTGTAAATAAAACATTCTTATTCCAAGCAGCGATAAAAATCCGAGTTTACCTACTCCGATTATAAAAGCCCTTCGTGAAATTAACTCACCATGGAGTATTTTTTTATTTAGCATACTTTTTAAAGTAATTTATAGGAGAGTCAAGTATAAGACGTATTAAATTATAAGAAAATATAGTTGTTAAAAATTGAAAGAAAATTATCAAATATCCGTCTGCTTCCAGCTTCTTGATTGTTACTAATAAATATTTAAAATTCAATATAAATAAACAATAAACACAAAAAACAACAAAATTTATCAAATAGTTTTTAGCTATAAAAAATTTTGAAGATAATTTATAAATTATATATGCAGATAAAAAAACTAACGAATTTGTACCGATAGGCATACCGCTTATTTGATCTATCAATAATCCAAGAAAAAATATTCCAAAAATATTTAAGGAATATAATGACATAAAATAATAAATAAATATAATTTCTATCGCCGGAAAAATTCTACTTTGAATGCCTATTTTATAGCTCACTAACGGAAATAATATTATAAAAAAACATAGCAAAGCAAACAGCAATTTTAATGTTATTTGTAAGCTATTTTTATATATGTCCTGTTTTATCTTTAACATGAATAGTTTTTTATTATTATATAGTTGTTGTATGAATCAGTTGTTTCCTCTGAGATACAGAAATTGCAACTTTATTGCATGGCTCATTTATGTCATCCCCGCAAAAGCGGGGTTCCAGTACTTTAAATCTTTTTAAAAGCTCGATTTTTCTTGCTTTATGCTGGATTCCCGCCTTCGCGGGAATGACATCGAGTAGATTTTCCGCTTTACCCACCAACCATATCAACCGTATACAAAATATAAATTAATTTTCTATTTTGTACAGTTTTAAAAAATAGACTATCCAGCGAATGGGATATTATTTCTCTTGAATTATAACGGAATTTCTTTATATTGTCTTAATTAATTAAATTAGGTAAATTTATGAAATCCAATCCACCAAAAGTAATAGCCGATCATACACAGGCAAATGGAAACCCAATGAGGTTTAATATACCTCTTAATAGTCAGGTAGAAGTAAAGTATAGTATGCTTGAGGTTTTAAGTTTATATTACTCCAAACCATCTGCTTATATACGTTTTACTTCCACAAAACATGATGATAAAGCCTTGATCATACAAAATTATAAAGAGCTTTCTACTAACAACCAACTATACATACAAGCTTTTAAAATACCTCAAAAAGGTGATGAAATAGCTGCCCAAATATTTAAAGTAGGCAATAATACATTTTCTATAGATGAGGACTTTAATATGGAAATATTAGGTGTTCCTACAGATTATTTGAATTAGGCTCTACACGTCTAAAAAAAATAAGAATCTACAATATCTCACAACAGCTAGAGTTAGGTCTTTTATCATTACCGCTAAGCTCTAATTCTTCTTGTATATCAGAGCTTGTGGATGTAAATAGTTGTTTTGATATAATGTTATTTCTTGTTATCGTAGGATCAAAAGACTTAAGCCGTGGGATAGGTATACTAGTTTTATCTGTTATATTTTCATTTTTTGACATAAAAACCTTCTTTTTGAGCTTATAAAAAAGATTAACTTACTTCTATATTTTCAACTTTCTTCCTCACTTTGTTCTATCGGTTCTAAGCCATATAAAGATATCATACGCTCAAACACTCTACCGGCAGTAGGGGCAGCCGTCCAACTTGCCGTTGCAAAGCCAAAGCTTTCTTTAGTTGGCTTTGGCTCATCAAATCTAATAAAAATAACATATTGCGGGTTAGATACGGGCAGCATACCTAAAAACGATGAAGCTCTACTATTTTTTAAATATTTCTTTTTACCCCCAACACCTTGTGAAAGTTTCTCTGCCGTACCTGTCTTACCCCCGACAAGGTAACCTTTGACTTCTGCTCTTTTACCATTACCGTCTTTTACTACCGATCTAAATAATTTCTTCATTTGGGTAGAGGTATTTTCACTAAAAACTTTTGTGCCTATTACTTTTTCATCCTTTCTTTTTAATAAAGTAAGATCATATAAAGTACCGCCGTTAACAACCGGTAACATTGCTCTAACAAAATGCAAAGGGCTAATTGAAATACCGTAACCGTAAGACATAGTAACACTAGTTAGTTCATTCCATCTTTTCTCAGAAGGAAATAAGGGAGTACCTCGTTCAGGTAATTCTATTTGTAACTGATCTAATAAGCCTAATTTTTTTAGATATTTTTTAAAATTACCTTTACCGATTTCAAGCATAATTTGACTTGTGCCTATATTTGAAGAATGCAGAAAAATCTCAGGCACGCTATGCCACCCTTGCCTTGGTGTATAATCCTTAAGCTGGAATCCTCCTACTTTCATGTAACTAATGTCATAAGCGTCATTCATATTTATTGCACCGGTATCAAAACCGACTGCCATAGTTAATGCTTTAAACACCGAACCCATTTCGTAAATACCGAGACTTGCTGTATTAAACAGCTCCTCCGATTTTGCTAAACTCGGATGATGAGGATCGAAATCAGGCTTATTTACTAACGCTAAAATCTCTCCGTTATTAGGATTCGCAATAATACCTACTGCTCCTATAGCATTAAATTGCTTTAAAGTTTTATCAATCTCCTCACTTAAAATACTTTGCAGTCTTATATCAATCGATAATTTAAGCGGCTCTTTCCTATCCCTTGGTTCATTTAATTCATGATCGGAATTAGTTAAATATTTATCGTAAGCGAGTTCTAAGCCACTAAGCCCTACCGAGTCTCTACCTACATAACCCACAACATGCGACAATAAATTAGAAAAGGTATAAATTCGTTTCTGCTCTTCTTCAAAATCAAAACCAAGTAATCCAAGGCTAGTTATTTTTTCTTGCTGACTAGGTAATAAATCTCTTTTTACCCATATAAAGCTTTTATTTGATTTAAGTTCCGCAAGTAATTTAGCTTTATTAATATCAGGTAAAATTTCAGCTAGCCTTTTTACGGAAGTTTCAGGATCAAGTACTATTTGCGGATTAGCAAATAACGAGGCAGAAGGTAGGTTAACTGCTAATAAATTACCGTTTCGGTCAACTATTTCTTTTCTAAATTGGGAATTTTTTTTGAAAGAATTAGGATTTTTATCGTAAACATTCGTAGCCACGATTATCAATCTGTAAGATAAAGTACAAAAAAGAAAAGAAAAACTGCAAATAACAATTAATAATCGGATTTTTGTATTTTTACTACAAACATTCCAAAATATCAGACTTTTAATTGCAGGTTTCCATTTTTCCAAAATTTGTTTCATAAATAAGTTGTCATACCGCGACTTGATCGCGGTATCTATATAATAAATATTAATTTTTTGGATACCGCGATCAAGTCGCGGTATGACATCACTTAATCCTACTCGAAACAGTCTGTATATACTTATTATTCGTAGTTCTTCTGTAACGCCATTTACTGCCCTTCGGAATACTAATATTATGATCAAATTTAATATTTTGATCGCTATTCGGTGCTAATGGATCTTTTATCATTTGATAAGATTTAACTGTTTCTAAGGTCAAATAAGCTGCCATAAGTTTTTTTAATCTAGCCGGCGAAAGTAAATAAGCTTGCTCTGCTTTTAAAATATGAATATTCTTATTTTCACTATTTATCTGTTTTTCAACGCTACCTAATTGATAATCAAGAGTTGAGACTCGCTCCTTTATGTTAAACAAGCTACATACAGCTATAATTATTATCAACAATATTAAATAGTGAAACTTTTTTATAGTCATAATATCTTCTTAGCGGCTCTAAGTTTTGCCGATCTCGCTCTAATATTCAACTTTGTCTCTTTATCTGAGGGTGCTAGAGCTTTGTTAGTAATAATCTTAAGCCATTTATTCGGATCAATTACCGTATCGTCTTTAGCATATTTCGACCTTGCTACCGGCTTTTCCGAATTTTCTTTAAAGAAATTCTTAACTATTCTGTCTTCTAGAGAGTGAAAAGACACAACAACTAAACGTCCGTCTTTCTTTAATATATTCTGCACATTTGCTAAAAATCTTTCTAATTCTCTAAGTTCATCGTTAATATAAATCCTAATAGCTTGAAAGGTTTTAGTTGCAGGATCAATTTTGCCTTTTCTAAATCCTATACTACTCCTAACAATCTCAGCTAATTTGCCTGTGCTATCAATTCTTGTCGTTTTTCTATATTCTACGATTCTCTTAGCTATTCTTCGTGAAAAACTTTCATCACCGTATTTGTAAATTACATCTGCAAGCTCCTTTTCTTCTACGGTATTTACAAACTCCTCGGCACTAAGCCCCTGCCCGCTCATACGCATATCGAGTGGTCCGTCATGTAAAAACGAAAATCCTCTATCTGCTATATCTAGCTGCATTGATGAAACACCTAAATCCAGCACTATCCCATCAAATTTCTTTTCCTTAAGCTTTGCAAAACTATCTGCAAAATTCGTTTCTATAAAATCAAACCTCGCACCGTAACTTTGTTTAATTTCCTCAGCTTTTTTAATCACGTTCGGATCACGATCTAAGGCTGTGACATAACAGTCACAGCTTTCTAATATTGCTTTGCTATACCCTCCTGCTCCAAACGTACAATCTAAATAAGATTCACCGCTGCTAGGTGCTAAAACTTTTAACATTTCGTTTAACATTACAGGTATGTGAGGTTGCTGTGTCATTAATGAGCATTCCTTAAGGTTAACCGCTTTTCATGAGCAATTTTTTGAGCGGAATTTAAATATTTCTCAAAATTCTGTGGCTGCCAAATCTCAAAAATCACCCCCTTACCTACAAAACATGCTTGCTCTTCGATCCCTGCATGCTTCATTAAAGATTGCGGCAACACAACTCTTCCCTCCCCGTCAAAGGAAAGCTGCACGGCTTCTCCGAATATCATAGTCTCAAAGGCATCACGCTCCTCAGAATACGGGTCAAGAGTTTCAATCATCTGCCTTAATTTCTCGATATGCGAAATACCGCACGCTTCTATACAATTATTCCTAATCGACGGATAAGCAATCACACCGTTAAACAGTTCTTTCCCTAGTACCCCGCGATAATTCGCCGGCACTGATACCCTGCTCTTTTTATCAACACCGTTTACATATTTCGATAAAAATACATTCATTGGTATAATTTGGGTTAATTTGGGATTTTATGGTAATTTATAGGATATTATAGGAATATAACGTAGTCAAGCGTTTTTAACAGCTAGGAGTTAAATTATTAATAATCGATGTCATTCCTAGCTAAAAGCGGGAATCCAGCGTAAAGCGAGATAAATCGAGCTTTTAATTTTAAAAACTTACTATGTATGCACCTTTTTATTACTGGATTCCCGCTTTCGCGGGAATGACATCGAACCACACAACAAAGCTTAATCCGATGACTTTATGGATTTTTTTAAGTGATTTATATTTACCTTGAAAATTTGTATTATTTAATATATTAATTTAATTTTAATAATACGGTGAGGTTTTTGTGTTTGCCACAACATTTACAAAAGGAGGAGCAATCGGTTACCTCGTAGAAGACTATAACAGCTATGTTAGCTATGCTAGGAATATTATTAATATTGAAAGGATTCTAGCCTCATCATCTCCTATTACGGTGGATGTTTTATTTGATGCAGTTAACCAACACAAATCAGATAGCAACCCTGATAATCTTAAATTTCTTCTCGAAAAGGCTTTTGCTCAAAAAAATATTGATCCTAATATAAAATATTCTACCACCCGTGACACTCTTCTACATACTGCACTACATTCTTATGATATAGTTGAATTCTTACTAGAGAAAAGAGCTGATCCTAATATTCTTGATAATTTTGGGAACACTCCTTTACATGATATAATTACTAGGCCCACTATAACAGAACAAAATCGTACAATAGTAACAGAACTTCTTTTGCAAAACGGTGCTTTAACAGAGTTAAAAAATGCGTATAATTGGACGGCTATCCAGTTGGCTGTTAGCGGTAAAAATATAAAAATAGTTAAATTACTAGTACAATATGGAGCTAATCTTAACGTAATAATCCCACATTCTAATGATATTAATTCAAATAAAAGTTTAATAGAGCTGGTATCAAAAAAACAACCTGAACTAAAAGCTTTCTTAAAACTTGCTACAGCTTATGTTAATAATAATTTAAGCATAGTAGATGATTCAGTTACTACTGAAGATATAAAAGAATTTATGAAGTGGAAAATATCGACAAGTCCTAAATATACTAGCTCAAATACTAAAGCTTGCTTTAAATATTTACATGAATTACAAAATTTCATAAGATGCTTAGAAACTAAATCGGAAGTAATTAAACAAGAAATACAAAAATTAAATGATTATTTAAAATTAACAGATTTAGTACTATCTAAAATGGTTGAAAAACCTGATATCTACAAGTACAAAGCCGACATTTTACCTGAAATTTTAACAGAGCAACTTGAAGAGTCGGGAATTAAATTAACCGGCGAAATAAATGAACTTAGCACTGAGTAACTCTTTCTTACATATCTTAATTACAATAATTCAAAATAAAAAACATAGAACTTTTAAAAAATATTGATTTATTAACTTTTATTATGTTTAATCTAGACTAGTTATTAATATTTCTTAATAATTATTTTTAACATAATAAAGGTTAATTATGCCACAATTTGAATGTATAGCTACTTTACTTAGATCTCTAGGAAGTTATCAACCTAACTTTCCTTTACCTTATTTGTTTAATATTGGTGACAAACTATTTACTTCTATACCCTATCATGCATTTATGAAAGATAATACTACTAATACCCTTGTAGATTTTGAAGAATGTGAAGACAACACAAATTATAGAATTCACAATTGGGCAAGAATTTTAATGAGAAAGTGTCCGGAAGAAGCTAAACATACTATTAACTCTATAGTAAAAGACGGACGTAAAATAAGTTTTATATTTAATGACAGTTTTGAAATATTTTCAAACAATACGATTTCTATTTTCGGTGAGCTATACGATGTTATCGGAAATACAATAAAAGACTCTAATATACCGGCTTTTATAGGCTTTAATACTACCGAAGATTGTATCATTAATGCTAACTTTGAAGCTAATTTAAGAAACTTTACTTCATATGCCTTAGGACCGACAGTAGATGCTGCCGGATTTATGATGAGCGATCGAGAAGAATCAAATATGCCGCTCGGTGATTCTTCAATTGC
Source organism: Rickettsia endosymbiont of Omalisus fontisbellaquei (assembly GCA_020404465.1). Taxonomy (GTDB): domain Bacteria; phylum Pseudomonadota; class Alphaproteobacteria; order Rickettsiales; family Rickettsiaceae; genus Rickettsia. The sequence continues at coordinate 167 of DYDV01000042.1, read as the reverse complement.
CTCAACATTTTTATCATTTACTAAAGACGGCTCTGTCGCATCTATAACACATGTATAAGATTTGCACTCAAATCTAAGATTTTAGACGTTATGATGCTATTAACATTTTGAAATTCTCGAAAGTAGATACCTGATTATTAGCTCCGACTATTTGTCCTTTTTGAATC
>DYDV01000041.1 GCA_020404465.1 Rickettsia endosymbiont of Omalisus fontisbellaquei | reverse complement strand
TATTGCATAAATACCATATTCCAAATCTCGATAAATCTATCACCATCTTCATCTTTAGTACCGGGAAGCCCGCCATATATTTGTTCTCCGTGGTCGTAAAAAATTTCGGAGCAAGGACCGCAAGGACCCGTATCGCCCATAGACCAAAAATTATCGTTTGTGTTAATTCTAATTATACGATCATCACTAAGATTTGCTATTTTTTTCCAGTAAGAAACTGCTTCATCATCAGTATGATAAACCGTTACATATAGCTTTTCTTTTGGGAGTTCAAATTCTTTAGTCAATAAATTCCAAGCGTAATATATGGCTTGTTCTTTAAAATAGTCACCAAAAGAAAAATTACCAAGCATTTCAAAAAATGTGTGATGTCTTGCCGTATAACCGACATTCTCAAGGTCGTTATGCTTACCGCCGGCTCTAAGAGATTTCTGACTAGTTACTGCTTTGTTATAAGGTCTTTTTTCTTGTCCGGTAAAAACATTCTTAAATTGCACCATTCCAGAATTAACAAACATTAGGCTAGGGTCATTGTGCGGAATTAACGAGCTAGCCGGTACATGTATATGATTATTTGTTTTAAAGTAAGTTATAAATTTACTTCTAACTTCTTCGGTGGTAAATTTAGTCATATAGGTTATAATAATTTAAAGTTTCTTTATACTCTGAATCGTGATTAAAATAAATTTATTTATGCAAAATATTTTTGATTCAATCAAATTACATCTTGTTAAATTTGCTACAAATATTTTTTCTTTCAAAAGAAAAAATATTGTGGTGCTACTAGGCAATAAAGGTGTGTTTCTTAGTGCTTTTCTCGATAATAAATTATTAGATAAATTATTTATTCCTACTCAAGAACAGATAGACTTAAACCCTTATAAAAACTTTTTTAATAAATTTCCAAAAAGCGATATTTATTTTTTACTTGACGGCAGCGAATGTAAAACACGGCACGATCAAATACCTATATTACAGTCAATAGTTAAACTTGATCCTATTGAACAATTTATCGAAGGTTATTTTAATAAAGAAGACATTATAGCACATTGTGTTTACGAAATTACTACTACACCAAGTGAAATTTGGTCGACTTTAATTATGTCAGCTCCATTTGAAACACCTTTAAGCGATATAATTTCATGTATTATAGATAAAAGGTCGCTTGATTTAAAAGGAATTTATTTTTTAACATTAGAGCTAAAAGTTATTATAAATAAAATAGTCGAGAATATAGAAAATAATAAATATAACGATTATTTCCAAATTTGTGTATATGTATCACAAGCTAGCGGTATAAAATTTATTATCAAACATAAAAATAATATAATAACAATTAGAAACCTTGAGTATCCATTTGATAAGACAATCGGTTATATTCAAGGTATTATAGAACAAGAAATTAATGATTGCTTTATATTATTTAAAAACTATATAAGTAATCTTGATCAAAAAGCCTGTATAATTCTTATAGTAGATGAAGAGTTAAAATCTTTATTAGAATCAACAAATTTTGAAAATCACCCTGTAATCTTTATACCGGTTGATAATATACTAAATGAGCAAACTCTAGAAAAAAAAAGATTTATAGATACAAATATTAGTAGGTTGTTTCTAGAATATAAGAGTTTTCCCGCTTATAATAATAATTTAAAATCAATAAAAAAACTAGTTACTATAAAGGATCTAACATTTAAATTATATAGTACATTACTTATAATATTAATATTAGTGGTAGGTGTTATCAAATATAATACAAAACAGAATTACAAAGACATAAACTCTATTAATGAAAAATATTATGCAACAAATCAAGAATATGATAGTATTAAATATAAATATCCTTATATTAAAAATACTACTAGCCTAGCTGATTTATATGTAATAGAAAAATTACTAGAAGCACCGGTACCCCTACCGTTTGATTTACTTAAAAGACTAATAATTACTTTAAATCCGGCTTTCAAATTAGAAGAAATTAAATGGGAATTAACAAATATAGATAATATTTTGTTAGTTTCTAAGAGACAATTAATAATCAAATTAATACTTAAATATCATACTAATAATCTATCGGTAGATGAATCTCTAAAGATGCTAGATGATCATATGCAAAACGTAAAAAATAAATTATCTAATTTGCATATAGATTACGTTATATATAAGGATAAAATACTTGATATATTCGGTAAGGTAGTAATTCCTTTATCGGTTAATATAGTTGATGATAAAACTTAATATTTCATGTCATTCCCGCGTAGGCGGGAATCCAGTACTTTAAAGTTTTTTAAAAGCTTAGGTTATCTCGCTTTACCCTAGATTCCCGCCTACGCGGGAATGACATAAACCATGCAACGTTACTAATAAACCAAGGTAAAGATAATGTTTGAAAAATATATTATGTATTTAAAGAATCTTATATTCTTTCAATTTATCATATATTTCTTCTTTATTTCCTTAACTATTTGGATAATAAAAAATTTCCAGCAAGAATACAGTAAATCTATCCTTGATAAACAAGTTTCACAAGAAAATCTAACGGAAGAAGTTTTAAAGCTTTATTCTGTCATTAACTCTAAAGAAGAAATATTAGAATCTTACAAAAAATATGTAGATTTAAGCGTGCCAAGTAGTGTGAGTTGCTTAAATTATCAAGAACTAATTCCTAAAATAAAAAGCTTAAGCGATAAATATAACTTAATAGAACCTATAGACGTATCTATAAATTCAGTATTTTTTAAAAATAATGTTCAGGCGATTGAAGGAGAAGGTGAATCGATTCATGTAAATAATTATAGCATAAATATAAAATATGCATGTACAGATTTTCTGACTTTTCTAAAAATATTCTCTGAAATTTATTCTTATATGCCTCCTAATACTCTTATATCTTTTGTACGAGTACGTAATGAAGAAGTATTAATGCCTAAGAATATCTATAAACTTTCAGTAAATCATGCTCCTAACCTTATTTATGCTAAATTAATACTATATATAAGAGAATTAGCTTCAAAATAAATTACTAAAATGAATAATGCAATAATACTTAATAACGTAAATACTAATTTATTTAAAAAGGATATTGTTAATAATTTTGTCAATAATCTTACGAAATCTACTTGCTCTACTATTGCAAATATGCTTGCTATAGATTATACGCTAAGGCTCAATTCTAAACTGGAAGCTGCAAAATATATTAATAAATGTATTTCTAGACTCAAAAATTATTTAGGTATGCGTGTTATTAACGATGATAATTTTTCAATAGCACTAGAGTTATTTGCAATAATGATTACTTCTGAAGACGAAAATGAGCAAAATAAGAATAATATTTTAGAGCAATCACAAGATATAATAGCAGAAAATCTTGTAGAAGTTTATTTTGGAGATGAAAAAATAAATAGTACTGAAAAAGAAAAAATTAAAAATATATTTAAAGCTCTTTTAAAAGAGAAGAGTTTTGACAAAATAATAAATTATGCTGAGTCTCATAAAGAATTATTTAAGGCTTCCGTAATGTATGCAATGAAGAAATATAATAATATTGATGAAGCAACTACGTATATCAATAAAGAATTTAATAAAATATTAGAGATGTCTTTAGCATTTACGAAAAAAAGTAATATATTTAAACAAGCAACCGGAAAAATTGCCGGTGCCGTTTGTGCTTTATTAGTCGGAGCAATTAGTGTTGCGACTGCGGGAGCGGCTTTTGCTATCGTAGTTGTACCGGTATCAATTTTTGCCGTCAGATATGCACCTGAACTTGGTGAAAAAATTGGAGAATTAATTTTGAATAATGATAATGCAATAAAACTAGAACAAAGCAATATAGATAAGTTTATGAAAACATTACAAAATGATAAAGAAAGCCTGTTATCTCAAGAAAAAACAAAAAACATTAAACAAAATATTAAAGTTTCTCCTTCTCAAATAAACGCAAAATTAACTAAGAAAGCGGTTAATGAAAAACACAGATAAAGCTATTTTTACTTGAGAATATAAAATATTACTCTTATTATCTTTTTTTAAATCAATAAAATAACTTAATGAGAAAAGTAGTAATATCCGGCATGATCGGCAACGCTTTAGAATGGTATGATTATGCATTATATGCACAATTTGCTTATATTATAGGGCAGCATTTTTTCCCGGATTCAGAAATGCGAGATACTTTAACTTTTGCAGTATTTGCTGCAGGTTTTATAGTACGCCCGCTTGGCGGTATTATTTTTGGTAATATAGGTGACAGGTTTGGCAGACGTATCGCTTTAGTAGTAGGTATCATAACTATGGCGATACCTACTGCCGGAATAGGTTTATTACCAGGCTATAAAACTATTGGTATTGCTGCTCCTATTATTTTAACTATTATCAGACTCATACAAGGCTTTTCTTTAGGAGGCGAATTTAGTGGCTGTATTTCCTATATAGTTGAGCATGCTTCGCCCCGGCAGAGAGGGCTTGCAGGGAGTGCCTCGTTTGTTAGTATGTGCGGAGGTATGCTACTTGGGCTACTAACTGCAGCCGGTTTTTCTTACTTCATGCCTGCTGAGATGCTTTTTGAATGGGGCTGGAGAATACCTTTTATTGCCGGCTTATTTATTAGTTCTGTAGGTTTATATATTAGAAAAAACCTAGCAGAAAGCCCTATTTATAAAAAAGCTAAAGAAACGGGACGCTTAGCACGTTTTCCTTTACGTGAAACATTAACAAAATATCCAAAAGAATTAATAGTCGCACTTGGAATCTATATTACCGTAACTGCTCCTTTCTATACTTCTACGGTTTTTATCGGTAATTTTATGCAAACACTCGGTTATACTAATCAGCAAAGCACAATTGTTAGTAGCATAATATTGATAGTAATGATGATTGTATTACCGATATCAGCATATATTTCGGATAAAATAGGGCGTCGCCCTGTGTTAATATGGGGTATTATATTACTAATTATATCTGTCTATCCTATTTTTATAGCTTTAGGATCAATGAATTTTACTTTGGCTATAATATCGCAAGTAATATTTGCCGGAATTATCAGTATTTATATGGGACCTGTCCCTACAATTTTAGTAGAGATATTTCCAACCAGTGTAAGATTTACCGGCGTTGCACTTTCTTATAACCTTGCTGCTGCAATATTTGGCGGTACTGCCCCGATGGTGGCAATGATATTAACGAAAGTTACCGGGGATAATTATGCTATTGCATATTATTTAATTGCACTCGCTTTATTATCTTCTATAATTCTAAAATTCTATAAAGAGACATATAAAAAGAATTTGGTAAATTAATTATGAACGAAGTTTTTGAAGTACCAAATGGCGAAGAAAAGGTTTTACTACATACTTGTTGTGCTCCTTGCGTTGGTCCGTTAATGGAAAAAATGATTGATTCCGGTATTAAATTTACACTTTTTTTTTATAATCCCAATATCCATCCTAAACAAGAGTATGAGCTTCGGAAAAATGAAAATATACGCTTTGCTGAGAAGCATAATATAGAATTTATCGATGCAGATTACGACCCGCAAAACTGGTTTAGGCGTGCTAAAGGGATGGAGTTTGAACCTGAGAGAGGTAAACGCTGCACAATGTGCTTTGATATGCGTTTTGAGCGTACGGCTTTATATGCTCATGAAAACGGGTTTAAGGTTATAACTAGCTCGCTTGGTATTTCTAGATGGAAAGATATGAACCAAATTAATGAATCAGGAATTAGAGCCGCTTCTCATTATGATGGAATAACTTATTGGACTTATAATTGGCGTAAAGACGGTGGGGCTAGTAGGATGTATGAAATCGCTAAAGAAGAACATTTTTATAAGCAAGAATTTTGTGGCTGTACACCGTCACTCCGTGATACCAACAATTGGCGAGTAGCAAGCGGCCGTCCTAAGGTCGAGATCGGCAAGGAGTATTATTAGGGCTGTAGGCTGTATATGTCATTCTTGCGAAAGCACATGAGTGTCAACTTAAGAAGTGATGTCATTCCCGCGGAAGCGGGAATCCAGGGTAAAGCGAGATAAATCGAGCTTTTAAAAAGCTTTAAAGTACTGGATTCCTGCTTTCGCAGGAATGTATAGTACTAAGACTTTCCAGCTAACAATAACATAAAAAATTAAAATCATGAAAGATTTAGAACAAGATATTAATAAAAACGATATAGAAACACTTTCATCTACAGAGATAGAGGATAAGAAACCTGCAAAACTTAGTTTCATAGAGTATTTACTCAGTATGCCTAAATGTGATGAATTAGATATTCAAAGAGCAAAAGGCAAAGCTAGAGAATTTGAGTTCTAATATATAAATTCCTATGAAAAAACTATCATTTCAGCAAATCATATTAACATTACAAAATTATTGGCAGGATTACGGCTGTGCAATATTGCAGCCTTACGATGCACATGTCGGAGCAGGTACGTTTCATCCTGCAACGGTGCTTAGATGTCTTGGGACTAAACCTTGGTCCGTTGCTTACGTACAGCCGTCAAGAAGACCAGGGGATAGCAGGTATGGCATGC